>CAMZJD010000001.1 GCA_947307445.1 uncultured Candidatus Saccharibacteria bacterium
ATCTTGGAGTCTAGCATAAAAAATATCTCCCTTGCGGGAGATATTTTATTTAGCGACCATTTTTCAAATTGAAATGTTTGCGTTTTTCGCTATGAGAATGGTTGTTGTTGCGATTGAGCTTTGCAATCGGAACTTTGCGCTTAACTTTGCGTGCCATATGTTACCTCCAAAACTTCAATTATTTATCGGCTTTAGCGGCTTTTTTGACAGCCTCTTTTTTCGCCTTTGCTACCTTGTTGCCAAGTTGAGCCTTAAGGGCAGCAGCCTTCTTTGCGCGAGCCTTGAAGCGGTCAACACGACCTTCGGTATCGATAATCTTTTCTTCGCCAGTGAAGAATGGATGAGAAGCACTAGAAATCTGCATCTTTACCAGTGGATATTCCTTGCCATCCGTCCACTTGATGGTTTCTTCCGACTTTGCGGTAGAGCGAGTTAAGAAAGAAAACTTGGCTTGCTCATCGGCGAACACCACAAAACGGTAATCTTTAGGTTGAATTGATTTTTTCATAATTACCGCTAATTATACCAGATAAAACCCCAGAAGTAAAGCGTTAGAATCTGGCGAAGTTTTATCGCCAAAAAGTCTTAAATTTGTTAAAATAAGCATAAGAAGTATTAATACAAGGAAAGACATGACTCCTCAACAGCCACTTGCGAGTCCAAATCCTGGCATGCCGCCTGCCGTACCTCCGAACGCGCCGCCAGTTCCCAATCCTGTTCCGCCAGCTGCCAACCCATTTGTGCAGCCACAAGTCGATCCGTTTTCAAACGCCAACTCTATTCAGATGGCTCCCGAACCAGTTTTTCCTATTCCGGTTCCTACCCCAACTCCAGCCTCACCTCAGCCAGTCCCCGCTAATCCAGCCATGGTCGCTCAGCCGCTGCCACAACCCATACCAAATCCTACTCAGCCTATGATGCAGCCAGCCGTTGAACCGGCTGCACCGATTGTTCAGCCGCCGGTAGAACCCGTGCCTCCGGCCGCACCAGTTGCTCAACCAGTAGCGGAACCTATGCCGCCAGTTGCTCCGGCTGCCCCACCAGTGGCACCAGAGCTTGTCCAGCCAATTCCACCTCAACTACCAGTTGAGCCTACCCAGCCAATGACGCCACCAGTCACTCCGCCGGAAGTTGCTCAGCCAATCGCGCAAGCTGTTCCGCAACCTATCCCAGAATCGCCGCAGCCCATAGCTCAACCGGTACCACCAATAGAACAACCGATTGCTCAGCCGCCGGTAGAACCCGTTGCCGCGCCCGCCCCAGTTGCTCAACCATTAGCGGAACCTATGCCGCCAGTTGCTCCGGCTGTCCCACCAGCTACACCAGTCGAGCCGGCAATCGCCCAGTCACCCATCCCACCTACTCCACTTGAAGCTCCTCAGCCTACAACCCCTCAGTCGATACAAGCGCCAGTCGCCGATCCGACCCAGCCTGTGCCAATAGCCCCCACAACGGAGCCAGCACCAGTAGCGGCACCAGTCGTAGTTGCTGATCAAGCTCTTGCTGCGCAAGCGGTTGCTCCTGTTGCGGAGCCAGTCATCGACCCGATGCTTGCAGCTCAGCCAGTTGCGCCACAAGCGGTACCCGAAATGTCGCCAGCCGCTCCAATACCGATAGACCCAGCCCAAGCAGTTGCCGCGCCCACAGACTCAGCCGCTCCAGCAGCGGAGCCAGAACAGCCAATGGGCGCCGTAGACCTCGAATCCGAATTGTCGCCAGAGGAAGTGGCAGAAGTCACTGCCGAGGCAGAAAATACCGAGCTGACCACACCAAAAGCCACTCAAGCCCCAACTACGCAATTTGACGATTCTGTCGTAGAAGCTCCAGCCGCCATTCCGCCAATGGGCCTAATGTCGGAACCGGCCAAAAAGAGCAAGCTACCGTTAATAGCTGGCATACTTGCTCTCCTTATCATTGCCGGTGTAGCTGTATACTTCCTATTCTTTAGTGAAAAGAAAGAAGAACTAGCTATCTTAGACGACACGGTAATCCTTCTACCAGACAAAGGTGGCGATGGCAGTAAGGCTGCCGTTTTCAACTATTCTACCGGTGAAAAAGTAACCGATTTCATTTACAACAGCGGTTCCGGCTTCGTGGGCGGCTATGCGCAAGTTACAAATGCCGATGGTAAAGACGGCATCATTAATAATAAAGGCGAAGCGACAGTTGATTTCGGCGCGTTCGACAGCATTCGTAGTCGCGGCGCACTATATGCTGCCCGCAAAGGTGATGAGCTTTCAATTATTACCGCTAGAGGCGACAAAGTTGTAAGTGTAAAAGAGGACGATAAAGTCTTTGGGGCATACGAGGGTGTCTACTTTACTGTAGTTCGTCACAATAATCAGAATGATATTTATACCATTCAGGGTAAGAAAATTGATAGCTTTGAGACAGATAAAGATCTTTCTTTCCGCCAAAAAGGGAACCTCGTTTCAATTAGCTATCCTGGCGCAATAATTACACTCGACAATAAAGAGCTTAAAGTCCTCAAGAAATATAGTTTCGACAGCGATAAAATCTTTGGCGTTTACGATACATCCGATAAAAGTGATTTAGTGATAGTAACAACAATATTCTCGCTAGAAGACGAGAATAATAAGAAAACCGAATATGGAGTGCTTTCTGGTGACCAAGTCTATGATTTCTCGGAAAGCTGTACGTATTTGGATTTCATGAAAAATACCAATATTACGAATCTATATAACGATGGTGGTGTCGTAGTTTGTAGCAAAGAAAATGAGGCCAACAAACACTATAATTATTCTATTGTCCGTAGCGACGGTACGCTCAAAAAGCTCGATACTAATAATAGTTACAGCTTTACATCCGAACAAGATTACATTATTGCGTACGGAGCTAGCTTCCTAGGCAACTCAAATAAAATCGAATTTTACCAAGGTGGCTCCATCGCCAAAACATTGACGGGATCCTTTGGTTATATTACATACGACCAAGGTAATATTTCGGCTTACGACAGTATCAATAAAAAGACCGCGCTCTACAACAATGCCGGTGAGTCAATCATCGAATCAAGCGTTAACCCCGTAGTGTTATTGGGACCTTATGACAACGATACCTATATTACCAACGCATTTGTGAATAATTATCTATCAGACAAAGATGGCAAACGTCTCTCTAGCCCTTATGATTACCTGATCTACAATAAATGCGCATCTTTTGTGGCATCGAACTACGATCTAAACAGCCGTAGTTCTAGATATATATTACTCGATGGTACTGGTAAAGAAGTGACTAAGATGGGCGAATACAATCGTTTTACTTGTCTAGATAACGGTAGCACCATCGCTATTCGGACAGATAAGAAAGGTTTTACCGTCTTCGGCTCCGACTTCACCACACTCGGTGACGGTGAATATGGCAGCTACCTATATAGCGGTTCTGGGTATATAGAAGTCGAATTTGAGTCGCCACATAAATTTGTTTTCTACACATATGATGGTAAAAAATTTCATGAATATGGAGAATAAACATGGATTCAAACAATAGTTTAATTCCCGATCCAGAGACGAGCACGGAAAGCGATTCGCTCGTGCCAGACTCGGCGGTAGTCGAATCGGGCAAAACCGAGCCCGAAGCTGCCCCAGCTCCAGCAAAAGATTACTCCTTGCCGCCCGAGCCGGCCGCTCCAGCTGAGGATCTGCCAACAGCTGGCGCAATAAAAAACGACACGGATGAGAAGCCAAAAAAGAAGGTCAACTTTAAATTGATCGGCATCATTGCCGGCATTGTCGTAGTTGTTGCGGCGCTTGTGCTGGTCTTTATTTTTGTCATTTTGCCAATTATCGAGAAGAACAGTCGCGGCTCACTTAACACTGACGCTAAAGCAATGGTTATTCAAGAAACGCTTAGTGGCGATTCTAAATATGCCATCTTTGACGAAAACGGCAAACCGATTACTGACTTTATTTATAGCTCGGCCACCGAATTCGCCAATGGCTATTCTGTCGTATCCGATACAGCTGGAGACAAAGTTGGCATCATCACATCTGGCGGCAAAATGAGTATCGACTTTGGCACTTACGCCACAATCAATCGCTATGGTAATGTGTTTGGTGCCGTAATGGATAATGGCCAGCGTAAATTAATTCGCGGTAATAATGAATTAATTGCAGAGTATTCTGGCGAAATCAACTATTATGACGATTTAGAAATGAGCGTTGTTAAAGTTGATGGCAAATATCGCTTGTATGACAAAAACGGCGAAAAGAAGTATGAGTTTGACAACGAGCCGACCATCGAGCCAACTCTCAAAGGCGATAAGACATACTGGGTTAAAGCCAGTAACCACGTCGTGATTATCGACACTATCTTCAATCGTGTCGTCCTTGACCAAGACACCACGCGAGATTACGATAGCTTTTCAGTTTCCTCAGATGGCAAGTGCGCGATATTGCGCCATGAAGGCCAAACCGAAGACCACAAAAGGGCTTATGGCATCCTGTATCGCGGCAATTTCAAAGAAGTTGCGTTTGATGACTATCTTTATATTGGAAGTGACATATCGGACAATTATGCCGAAGACACAAGTTGCTATATTTACTCCGATAGCCGAACCGGCGTTAATGATTACAATTTGCACCCAAATTTCAAGATTTTGGACGAAGATTTTAAGCTAGTTGCGCGACCATATTCAGCCTCAGCAATTGGTGCTAGCCGTAGCAATTCTTACTACTTCCTCGACGCCAAACATCATATACAGACGATTGACGACAAAACATCAAAGCGGAAATACATTGAATTTTACGTCGATGGCCAAAAAGTCAAAGAAGTCAACAACCACTATCGTGTTAAGCCGATTGACAGCGAGCATTACGCCGTTGAGTATTACGAATCTAACAGCTATAAGTATTGCTTGTTTAATACCTCTGGCGATGAGCTCGAATGTAACACTGATCATGGTTACTACTCAGTAGATGTCTATGGCGCGATTCCGGGTGATTATGTCTTTTACGATAAGGAATACAACAAGATTGCCGATTTCGAGAATATCTATGCTAATTTGCCGTATTTCGACGACGAAACGAATAACGGCCACATTAATGGCTACTATCTCTTGTCGTACAACTCCGATAAATTCGTATTCCTAGTCGACCCCAAGACTGGCAAAGAACTCATCAAGCGCGATCTCTACAAGAAGATTGAATATCAAAAACAATACGATACATATCTTGCTACCCGCGACGATGATTCAATCGATATTATTGATAAAGATTTCAATGTGCTGTCCACTATTGTCGGCAAAGTCACTCTACATCAAAATTACGTTGAAGCCAAAGGTGGTTCGGCAACCGAACTCTATACTTTAAATGGCGAAAAGTTCTATACTTATAATTAGTAAAGGAGGCAAATGGAACCAAACACAACAAACCCTAATCCAGCTCCGGCCCCGACACCAGCGCCTACGCCAGTTGTAGCGCAGCCTGCACCAGCCGAGCAGCCGGTCATTGCACAAAAGCCAAAGGCAGAAGGTGGCGCAAAGCCGAAAGGTAAAGGCAAAGTCGGCTTAATTATAGGTATTATTGTCGGCGTTCTCGTTGTTGTTGGCGTAGTGCTGCTCATTATCGGCTTAGCCGGCGGCGGTCTATTTGCCAAACATCCGATTTACGAAGCTGACGCTTTCTGGCTGAAAGATAAAGACGACAAGTATATTCTCTTTAGCAAATCCGGTGAACGCCTATCGGAAGAAAAGTTCGATGACGTTGAGGATTTCCATAACGGCATGTCCCTCGTTGAGAAAGATGGCAAAACCGGCGTCATCAACGATAAGGGTAAAATGACGATTGAATTTGGCCAGTACGAAAGCAGTATTTATGAGGTCGGCGCTGGTCTTTACGGTGTTTCGGTTGATGCTGGGAAAGATGGGCTAGTCTACCAACTCATCAATGGCGAAGGCAGAGTCATTACTGAAGCGAAATCCGCATTCTTAAGTAATGCTTTTATTGGCGATAGCGACGTTCCGTTTGTCGCAGTTAAAGATGAAGACAACTACTATGACATTTACAATACTTATGGCCAGCGTGTCATGAATATTCAGAGTAGCTCTGAGCCAGTATTTGAAGTTGTCAATGAGTACAATTCTGATCCAGATGATTATAAGTATTACGCTTCAATTTCCTACGATAAAGGCTTTGCGGTTTATGATGCGAACAACCTCAAAGAGCTCGCCAAAATCGAGGAAGGTATCTCGACTCGCTACGAAGTCCGTCGCGCCATTGACGACAAGCATTTCTATGCTATCGAGTACTACGATGATTATCGCAACAATGATGAACGCAAGAAGCTTTACGTTGTCGATGGTAAATTAGTTGATATTCATGCTAAGTGCGACGACGAGCATATTGATTTCGATGACGGTATGGTCATCTGTGAAGTAGAAGGCGATAACGACGGCGATTATCCATTTGCCGATGACGGCTCATTAATGAAATATCCAAACGGCGATCGCATCGGTAACGAGCGCGCCAATTATGTCGACCTCAAGCACTATATCGTTGAAAACGAAAACGACGACGCTGTCGCTATCTATGCCGATGGCAACGTAGTCAAATCTTACAATGACGTCTACAGCACTAGAATCATCAATGGTGAGGATGACGAATACTATTATTACGTCCGCACCCGCAAGGGCGAAAATTACACCACGATTGTATTAAAGACGGACGGCACCGAAATCTTCAAACAGACTGCCGACTATTACTTCACGATTAATACGATTTCTGGCGACCGCATTATCGCTTACGACTATGGTTGTACTTACAGTAGCTGTAAGAATAAGCGTGAATCTGGCGATTATCTCTTTGATACTGAAGGTAAGAAGATTTATGGCCCAGTTTACAACCTAGACTACGTCAACGAAAACTACTTCGTGTACCAGACTGGCAGCCGCTATTATGACGAAGATATCAAATATGGCCTCCTCGATCGCGATGGCAAGGAAGTACTCTCTAAGGCGGAATACGTCGACTACGATTCGACTGACTCCGGCGTAATTGCGGCCCGCAAAGAGACCGACAACGGCTATGTCTACGTCGTATTAGATAAAGATTTCAACGTCATCACCGAGTTTGCCTACCGCGATGCCGATTTCTACAACGACTACTGCGTCATCAAGAAAGACGACAGTCGCATCTACTACAACCTCGACATGAAGGAAATCTACAAAGATTAACCCAAAATAAGGTTAATTATTAGCGCTTGAAGAGCTTCTTAGTAAGCTCTTCAAGTTTTTGTGTGCCATTTTCAAGTTGATAATAATGACGCACGTAAAAGAGTGTAATTACGAAGAAAATCATCGTCACGATGCCAACACAGGTCAGCAGCGAGTCAAAGGCCCCACCATTTGGCAAATAAATCGCCAGCATCAAGAATATGACGAAAAAGATAATCATAAATAGGGCAAAGAATAGCGTCACCACGAGATGGATAAAACGTTCGTGCTGGAATTGTTGAGTCATGACTTTGTGGTATTCTATCAGCTCATCAGACGGTTTATCTGATGCTTTTTCTATGTAGGCTATATAATCTCTCAACTTTTTATCCATAAGCACATTGTAGCACGTTTTAAGCGGGCCAGAAAAAGGCCCGGGCGCATGGCCCGGGCAACGGAATGTGAATCTTACTCGGAATCTTTGGCTTCGGCCAAATCGGCTTCGCTGAAATAGGTGACGGCCGGACCGTCGTGTTCAGGTGTGACCACTTCGGCCTCAGACGGTGTGTCGGCGGACGGAGTAGGGATACCGAAGGCTGCAATGCGGTTTTCTAACGCATCGATCTTACGGTTATTCCCGTTGATGATCTTCTTTACATGCTCGATTTCCGCTCGGCAGGCGTAGAAGTCTGCCCACTTGCTGTAGCGGTCCTCGGAAAACCATTTGGCGCGACGCGCCATCTTCTTCAGCATCTTCTTCTCCTGGCAGAGCTCTGTCAGCCTGACATCAAGCTCGCCACGATCCATCAGCGCCTCACCGAGGTCGTTCAGTAATTCCTCGTATGATTTTTTTATCGTTTTTGACATCATACTCACCTCCCTGAGCCAGTTCGGGCGTGATTGCCCATTTTAAGCCAAAAACAACGCATGAGCCCGCCAAGAGCGAGCCACATACTTCTATTATAGCACACTTTATTCAAAAAGTCAATAGGGACTCCAAAACCAGCCTAAGATAGCATGTTGTAATATTTACAATAACACTAGATATAGCGTAAAATAACCATTGACTACGCTATATATAGTGCTTATAATTAAATTAAACTGCTAGAGCAAATCAGAAAAACCATAATTTAAACAAGGAAAAGCCACATGAAAAATATTATTTATTTTGATGCCAGCGACGCGACCAAATTTGACCTCGACCGCTTTGTAAAATCGTTAAATACTTATGCCAAAGTCCCAAAATCCGAGATTGAGGCCGCTCTTAAAGATCTAGATAATTACGAAAATCTTCACGTTAGCCGCCTCGTCGAAACCGGTGCCGCGCTAATTGCCAAGAATAGCGACCTCGAGACTGCCAAAACCTATATCGACGCGCATGACCAGTATTTCGGCAGTAAGTTTGAGCGCCTCCGCCGCATTACTGGCTATCTTGTCGGCACGCTTGATCGCTGGAATGATGGTAAGAAAGCCGAAGAAGCTGCGCGCGTGAAACATTCTGTTAATTCTTGCATTGATGATGCTATGCGCCAGAGTCGCCTTGAGGAGCAAGCCGTCATGCATAACGTGGCCTACGCTCGCGCTTAACACTACATAGTCAGTTAATATCTTAAACACCGCTAGTCATAGCGGTGTTTTGATGATAGAATAATAAGTACTATGTTAGATATAAATTATATCCGTGCGAATCGCCAACAGGTTGAGAACGCCATAAAAAACAAGGGCTGCGACGTAGACCTTGCTGAGGTGTTGAAGCTTGATGACGAGCGCAAGAGTCTATCGCAGAAAATTGACGGCTTGCGGCAAGCACGCAACCAAATCTCTGCGCAGATGAAAAACGGTAAGCCGGATCAGAAATTGATCGCCGAGGGCAAATCACTCAAAGAGGAGATTTCCACCCTTGAATCCGAACTGTCCGAGATTGAGCCCAAATATCTAACTTTGCTCAAGCAAGTACCAAATGTCCCAACCGACGATGTTCCAGTTGGCCTCTCTGAAGATGAAAACCAGGTCGCCGAAGTTGTCGGTGAGCCAACTAAGTTTAATTTTGAGCCCAAAAATCACTATGAAATCGGCGTTGCTCGCGATTGGATTGACAAGGAGCGTGCCGCTAAAGTGTCTGGCTCTCGTTTCGCCTATATTAAAGGTGATATGGTTAAACTCCAGATGGCCATTGTAAATTTCGTCATGAACAGCCTCTCCGACGAAGGCGTGATTGCTGAAATTATTAAGAAAAACAAACTCACTGGTCTCTCTACGAAGCCATTTACACTCGTGTTACCACCACTTATGCTTCGTACCGAGATGTATGACGCTATGGATCGCCTTGAGCCACGTGAGGACCGTTACAAGATTGAAGGCGACGAGCTTTGGCTACAAGGTAGTGCCGAGCATGTGCTTGGTTCTATGCATGCCAATGAGATTTTCAATGAAAAAGAACTCCCGGTGCGTTATCTGGGTTATGCTACTTCCTTCCGCCAAGAGGCCGGTACCTACGGCAAAGATATGGAGGGCATTATCCGCATGCACCAATTTGACAAACTTGAGATGGAGAGTTTCTCCACCAAGGAAACCAGCCGCAAGGAGCACGAGCTTTTCGTTGCTATCCAACGTTGGCTGATTGAACAACTTCAGCTTCCATACCGCGTGATTCGCAAATGTACTTTCGATATCGGCAAGCCAGACGCTCGTGGTATCGATATGGAAGTTTGGCTCCCAGGCCAAAATAAGTACCGCGAAACTCACACTGCAGATTATATGACCGACTACCAGTCGCGCCGTCTGAATACTCGCGTACGCCGCGAAGACGGTGAGGTAGAGCTCGTACATACCAACGATGCTACCGCTTTTGCGCTCGGCCGTATTATGATTGCTGTAATTGAGAATTACCAAAACGAGGACATGACGGTTCGTGTGCCAGAAGTTTTGCGTAAATATTTGGATGGAAAGGAGATCCTCTAATATGATTGAAAATATCGACATCAGTGGCTCTAACTACAAGGTAGAAGAGAGCTTCCAGAAGTATGTCCATAAGCGTATCGGCAAACTCGATCGCTATCTGCCACGCAATAACCGCAAAGATGTCGTAGCTAAAGTCGTCGTGACGCAAGTCAACCGCGACCATGGCAACAAATACGAAATTTCCGCCACGTTGGATATCCCAGGTGGTAAAGTATTAAACGCTAAGGAAGAATCCTCCAACGTTTTCGCTGGTGTTGATATCCTTGAAGCGAAACTCATGGGACAAATCCGTCGTTTTAAGACCGAAAAAATTAATTATGACAAGAAAGGATTTCTCAAGCGCTTTTTGAAGAAATAAGCCGCGTGATATACTAAGACGATGAATAAGAAGAGGTCCGATGATCAGAAGAGGGTGGCTGCAAAATCAAAGCACGTAGAAGAAAAAGCGTCCAAAAAGGCGCCAAAAGTTGCCCCTACCAAAAAACCGAAAAAAGAGAAGAAACCAACCGACAAACTCGCCGACAAATCTGGCATGACCATCTTTTTACAACACATTTTTGGTGATGCTCAGAAGCGCACTTTACATCGGTTGGCTAAGCGCGTAGACGAGATTAACAAGCTCGCGCCGAAGTATTCCGAAATGAGCAAAAAAGAGCTTCAGGAACAGACCGAGAAGCTCAAGAGCAAGCTTAAAAAACTCCAAAAGCAAGACGAAGCTCGCCTAGCTATTGCTAAGGTTAAAGGCGCCAAGAATGCCGATAAGGAAGATCGTAAGGCCGCCAAAAAAACCAAGAAGGAAGATCGTAAAGCTAAAATTGCCGAGGCAAACCGCGCTCTTGATAAGATTTTACCTGACGCTTTCGCACTTGTGCGTGAAGCTTCCGATCGCGTCCTCAAGCTCCGTCCATTCGATGTTCAGCTCATTGGCGGTATCGTCCTCCATGAAGGCAATGTGGCCGAGATGAAGACTGGTGAGGGTAAAACTCTCGTGGCTACCTTGCCGGTGTACCTCAACGCTTTAACCGGTCGTGGCGTGCATGTTGTTACTGTTAACGATTACCTCGCACAGCGCGACGCCGGCTGGATGGGCGAACTTTATGATTTCCTCGGTCTAACCGTAGGTGTCATTATTAACGAAGCTAGCTTTACTTACGACCGTGATTATGTCAACGAAGATCATGACGATGAGCGCATGCGTCATCTCAAGCCTTGCACTCGTAAGGAAGCTTACCAGTGCGATGTCACTTATGGCACGAACAATGAGTTCGGTTTCGACTACCTTCGTGACAACATGGTCCAAGATGCCCAATATCTCCGCCAGCGCGAACTTAACTTCGCCATCGTAGATGAGGTGGACTCCATCTTAATTGATGAAGCCCGCACGCCGTTGATTATTTCTGCGCCAGCTGCCGACAACCCAGAGAGCTACTATCAGTTCGCCAAGGTTTGCGCTCAGCTTAGTGATGAGGACTACGTCGTCGATGAAAAGCGCCGCACGGTTGCTTTAACCGACGTTGGCGTCGAAAAAGTCCAAAAGATTCTCGGTATCGATACGCTTTATTCCACCGAAAATACCCGTATTGTATATCATCTCGAACAAGCCCTTCGTGCCGAAACGCTATTCAAGCGCGATAAAGATTATGTCGTGACGAATTCCGGCGAAGTTATCATCGTTGATGAACATACTGGTCGTTTGATGCATGGCCGCCGCTACAACGAAGGTCTCCATCAGGCCATCGAGGCTAAAGAAGGCGTCCAAGTTCGCGAAGAGTCTATGACGCTCGCTACGGTTTCCTTCCAGAACTTCTTCCGTCTTTATGACAAGCTTTCCGGCATGACCGGTACGGCTTTCACCGAGGCAGAGGAGTTCCAGCAGATTTATGCGCTTGATGTAATTCAGATTCCACCGAACAAGCCAATTATCCGTGTCGATAAAGACGATCTCATCTATCGCACCGAAGCTGCTAAGCTTAAAGCGATTGCCGCTGAGGTCAAGAAATATCATGAGCGTGGTCAGCCAGTCTTGATTGGTTCTGATTCCATTGCTAACAACGAACGCATTGCTGCCTATCTTGAACAAGAAGGCATTCCGTTTGAGCTATTAAACGCTAAGAATAACGAGCGTGAGGCTGCCATTATCGCCAAAGCCGGTGAGAAAGGCGCTGTCACCTTAGCTACTAACATGGCTGGTCGTGGTACCGATATTAAGCTCGCGCCAGGCGTTGCCAAACTCGGTGGCCTCGTGGTCATCGGTACGGCGCGTCATGATTCTCGCCGCGTTGATAACCAGCTCCGTGGTCGTGGTGGCCGCCAGGGTGATCCAGGCACCACTCAATTCTTCGTATCTTGTGAGGACGACCTCATGCGCATCTTCCAGGGTGACCGCATCGCTATGATTATGCAACGCCTCGGCGTAGATGACGATATGCCAATTCAGAACAAGACCGTCAGCAAGACACTTGAAAATGCTCAGAAACGCATTGAAGGCTTCAACTTCGATTCCCGCAAGAACGTCGTTCAGTACGATAACGTAATTAACCGTCACCGCAAGGTGGTTTACACCATGCGCCGCAAGATTCTCGATGGCGACAATATCCGCCCAGAGATTACACGCCTTTACAAAGACGAAATTGCCGAACTCGTTCAGTTTAGCTCCCGCGTGAACAAGAAATTTGCCGAAAACTTCAAACGCGTCTTTGACCTCGACGATGATCTGATTGATACCATCGGTTTGATGCGCAAAGAGAAAGATCGCTACAAACTCGCTCTTGCTGCTGTGGAAGAAATGTATCACGACAAAGAAATCGAATTCGGCGAGGAAACCATGCGCAAGGCTGAACGTGAAATTTACCTCAACGTGCTTGATACACTTTGGATGCAACATCTCGAGAATATGCAGCATCTGCGCGAAGGTATCCACTGGCGTTCTGTTGGCCAGCGCGATCCGCTCGTAGAATATCGCTCTGAGTCGCAGAAACTCTTTGATGGTTTGCAGCGCGCTCTCCGCGAGGAAGTTATGCATATCTTGCTCAACCTTAAGATGCAAGATGTCAGCGAAGTTGCCGACGACAAATATGAGACCGAGCTCACCAAGATGGCTGATAGCGCCACCAACAAGGGTGTAAACGAAGTTTCTGCTGGCGTTAAGAACATGGATGATGAATTTGCCAAAGATGAGCATGGCATCAGCAAGCCGGTCGAAAAGACCAGCGCTCCAGCGCATGCCACGGGCAAAAATACCAACCGCAACGCTAAGCGTAATGCCGCCCGTAAGTCCAAGAAGAAGGCTCGCCAGAACAAGAAGAAAGGCCGCCGCTAGTAATAACCCAGAACGCGACCACCAATGGCCGCGTTCTTGTCTATACCTATGAAACATACTATTGAAGAAGTACATCTTAAATCTGGCGCTCATGGGCTCTTGATTGATGCGCCGGGTTCAAGCGTCCTTAGCATTAAAATCATCTTTCGCGCCGGCAATAAATTCGTCAAAAAGCCCGAGATATACGAAGTTGCCCATTTAATGGAACATATGGCTTTTGGCCGCAATGCCGAATATAAAGATGAGCAAGCCTACGAATCCGAATTCACTAAAAACGGTGCCTATCACAACGCCTGGACTTCAGATTGTTTTATCGCCTACGAGGCAGAATGCGCCGATTTTGAGTGGGATCGTATCCTAAAACTTCAAGAGCTCGCCGTGGCGAAGCCAAAATTCAACGAAGAAGAACTAAACTCCGAGAAGGGGAATGTTCGCTCTGAATTAACTGGTTATCAAAATGATTATTCGCGCTTAATTTGGCCAAAACTTCAGCAAGAATTAGGTGAAAAAGTCCTTACTTACGGCGAACGTCTTAAAACGATAAACAACATCGAGCTCAAAGACGTCCGCGAGCATCATCGTCGCACGCATACCGCCGCTAATATGCAGTTTATTATTTGCGGCAACCTTCGCCTGCGTAAGAAAAAAATCGTTCAGATGCTTGAAGAATGGGATTTGAAGCCAGGCGAACGTTTCGAGGTACCGATGAGCATTTATGAAGGTACGGACCCAATATTGATTCGTCGCAAAGACGCCTCAAATGTCTGTTTTGGTTTCTCGTTCATTATTCCGCGTTCACTTGAACCCCGCGAAAAATATGCCATGGAATGTCTGAATCATATCCTAAATGGCACGATGAGCAGCAAGATTTTCGGCGCCGCTCGTCGCCGCGGCATCGTCTATGGCATCGGTTCTAACACGGATAGCGATAAGTGGAGTAGTACTTGGGACTTTGATGGCGAAGTAAACCATGAAAATGCCGCCGAATTGTTTGATCTAATCGCTGTAGAGCTTGCTAAAGTTATTAATGGCGATATTAGTGAAGCGGATATTAATGCCGCCAAGACTTATGCGCTTGGACGCCATCAAATGTTGGCGCAAACCGCCGACCAGATTAGTGCATACTATATGCGCGACTACATTACTACTGGTACCTTTGAGCCAATGAGTGAAGCGCCAAAAATGATTGAGGCTATTGATAAGAGTACCATCGTGAGCTTGGCGCGCGAATTTATGCAATCTGGTATTTCCGGTCTTGCTGCCGTTGGCAACATGAATAAATCTGTTGTCGATGAGCTCTGGTCGCGCGTTCTTGGCGCTATCTGATATAATAAGCGTAATGGATAATAAAGACGTCAAAATCGTTGCCATTGTTGGGATGTGTGGCAGCGGCAAATCAACCGCCATCGAGTATCTTACCGAGCGCGGAATCCCGAAAGTATACTTTGGCGGCGTAATCTTAAACGCCATTAAAGAAGCTGGGGAAGAGATTACTCCAGAAACCGAGAAAAAATTCCGTGAAGGCCTCCGCGAAAAAGAGGGCAAGGATTTTGTCGTAAAACGCGTCGTAGAGAGCACTAAGAAGCTCATTGAAGCCGGCCAAAAACGTATCGTTCTTGACGGCCTCTATAGTTGGACCGAGTATAAAATTTTGCGCAAAGAATTCCCGAATGAGATGACCGTGGTAGCTATCGTGTTGCCAAAGGCTTTGCGCCGCAAACGCCTTGCCGAACGTCCAGAGCGCCCATTTACCGCTCAGCAAGTTGCTGAACGCGACACTAGTGAAATCGAAAATCTCGAAAAAGGTGGCCCAATTGCCATTGCTGATTACTATGTCGACAATTCTGGCACCATTCCAGAGTTCCACGAGAGATTCGGCCAATTAATGAAAGAAATTAAATTCATTGACTAATGGCCGCCGACTTACAGATTCCAGATCGCGAAACAGAGCTATTGTTAGCTGAACTCGCCAAAACCGCCGACATTCCCGGCGATGTGGTGGAGTTTGGCTGCTATGAAGGAGATACTTCAATTCAGCTCGCCAATGCCATGCGTAATCATCCCGACAAGTGGCTTTATCTTTATGATTCTTTTGAGGGTCTACCAGCCAAAACCGCTGCCGATCAATCGGCTGACGGTTGGCGTTTCAAAGAGGGTGAGTTAAAAGCTTCGCCAGATACTGTGGCGCATAAGTTCAAAAAATACCAATTACCTGAGCCAGTTATTGTTAAGGGGTGGTTTAATGAGTTGACTGCCGACGATTTGCCGGCCCAAATATCATTTGCCCTACTTGATGGCGACTTTTATGAGTCAATCAAGACTAGTTTCGCGCTCGTGGCACCACGTTTGAACCCTCATGGCATCATAGCTGTGCACGATTATCGCAACGCCGCATTGCCAGGCAGCGCCAAGGCCGTAGCCGAATTCTTATCAGCGCATCAAAATGATTACGATTTGCGTCTAGCTGGCACTATGGCAATCCTAGTGAAGCACTAGATAAATAGCCAATATTACTAGTAGGTGAGCTGGGTAATAGAAGTAATTAAGCCGATATGGAATGCGGCGACCTTTTTCGCCGCTATAGAGCGCCAGAGGAATGATGGCTAATGCGGAATAGGCTTGCAGCCACCAATGGCTATTAATTGCGGTGGCGAAAGCGAATAACCCCGTAGCAATCGTTAAAGTTATGGCATAAGTAACATGGAAATCGCGCAAATTACAAATGAAATAATAGGCCACAATTAAGATAATAGCCGGAGCTCCATATTCGAAATCAAACAGATAAGCTGCCACGGCGAGCGCGGCTACCCCCAGCCAGTTAATCCCCCCACGCTCCGCACAAAGCATCGCGATAAAGCCCAGCACGAAGGTCATTACGACATTGATCGATAACACGTGGCCAGTATAATGGCGTAAAGCAATAAAAACTAACTCCGATACGACTGCTAGAATACCTAGGCGCATGAAGTATTTTTGACGCGATGAAGTATGAATAAAACCTTCCGCCAAAGTGAAAGCAAAAATCGGCATCGCAATGCGGCCGATTATTCGGAACACGCTATATTGTGGCAAAAGATACAGCCCAATATGGTCAATCGTCATCGCGATCATCATAATCCACTGAAGAGCGGCAGAACTTAACATGCCTCTATCTTAGCATACTTGCTTATTCTTTTCTTTATAGACATATGTGGTAAAATATGTCCTAAATGAAGCCATACAAACGTGGAATACTACTTTTTATTAAAATCGCTCTATTAATCTTTGCTGTTGTGGTTGGCATAAAGTGCTTTACCGACCCAAACTATAGCAAATATGGCGGCTTTATCTCTGGCCTCATTTTGCCATTCCTACCAGAAGTGGTCGAAAAACTGTTCAAATGTAAATTTGTTTTTCGCATCCAGCTCCTATATTACGCATTTTTGTTTATCGCGCTCGACATGGGTATTTGTATGGATCTCTACAGGCTTTGGCCATTCTTTGATAAGATTGTGCACTTTTGTTCGGGTGTTTTCTCAGCCCTAGTTGGCCATTATGCCTTAGTGTATTTTAAGGTTAATAAATCGCCGAAACTCTTTAAAGCGATGTTTATTATGTTTTTCTCGATTGCAATTGGCGTCCTATGGGAATTCTTTGAGTTTGGTTGCGATAAGCTTCTTGGCCAGAGTATGCAGCAATTAATTTCAACCGGCGTTGATGACACAATGTTTGATTTAATTGCCGCCACGCTTGGCGCTGGTCTAGGCGGCTGGCTGCTAACTGTGCCAAACCTCGTTGAGTTTTTGGAAGCGGAATAAAAAGTCAAAAAATCTTGAATTTACCTCTGTTTAGCACACTTGACACGTGAGTGCTAGCGCGCTACAATGATACTAAATTAGCACTCACATGGTGCGAGTGCTAAAACATGAAAAGCGTTTTTAAGCAAGGAGGATAAATCCAAATGAGTAAAATTATTGGTATTGACCTTGGTACCACCAACTCGGCTTTTGCCTATATGGTTGCCGGTAAGCCAGAGGTTATTACGAATAGCGAAGGCGACCGCACAACGCCATCCGTTGTCGCTGTCACCAAAAAAGGCGATCGTCTTGTAGGTAAGGTCGCTCAACGCCAGCGCGTTACCAATCCAGAAAACACCATTTACGGCATTAAGCGCTTGATTGGGCGTAAATATGACGACAAAGAAGTGCAAGACGATATTGATATCTTGCCATACAAAATTGTGCGTAAAGGCGCCGGCGTAGCTGTTAAACTTGGCGACAAGGAAATGACGCCAGAAGAAATATCCGCTATGGTTCTCTCGAAAATTAAGGCCGATGCGGAAGCCTATCTTGGCGAACCAGTTACCGAAGCTGTCATTACCGTCCCAGCTTACTTTGACGATTCTCAGCGTCAGGCCACTAAGGATGCCGGTAAAATTGCCGGTCTTGAAGTTAAGCGTATCGTCCCAGAACCAACTGCTGCTGCTTTAGCCTATGGTATTGATAAAAAAGCTGATGAAAAAATCGTGGTCTTTGACCTTGGTGGTGGTACTTTCGATGTATCCGTGCTTGAACTAGGCGACGGTGTGCTCGAAGTTAAAGCCACGAATGGTGATACTCACCTTGGTGGTGAGGACTTCGATAACCGCATCGTGGACTACATTCTTGAAGAATTTGAGAAAGAAAATAGCATCGATCTTCGTAAGGATGCTGCCGCTATGCAGCGCATTAAAGACGAAGCCGAAAAGGCCAAGAAGGAACTTAGCTCCGCTACAGAAACCGATATTAATCTACCATATATTACCGCTGATGCTGATGGTCCAAAACATCTTGAGCTCACGCTTACTCGCGCCAAGCTTGAAGAACTCGTTTCACCGCTACTTGATCGCCTTGATGGCCCAGTTAAGAAGGCTCTTGAAGATGCCGATCTCAAGACTTCCGATATTGCTGACGTGGTGATGGTTGGTGGCATGACTCGCATGCCAGCTGTGATTGAGCGCGCCAAGAAGCTCTTTGGCAAGGATCCAATGCAGGGTGTGAACCCAGATGAGGTTGTAGCTGTTGGTGCTGCGATTCAGGGCGGTGTTCTAGCCGGTGATGTAAAGGACGTTTTGCTCCTTGATGTCACCCCACTTACCCTCGGTATTGAAACCATGGGCGGCGTCCGCACTCCACTCATTAACCGCAACACCACTATTCCTACCAGCGCCTCGGAGGTCTTTAGTACCGCTTCTGATAACCAGCCACAGGTAGAAATTAACGTTCTCCAGGGCGAACGCGAATTCGCTAAGGATAACAAGTCCCTCGGTCGCTTCATCTTGGATGGCATTGCGCCAGCTCCACGCGGTATTCCACAAATTGAAGTTACCTTCAACTTGGATGCAAACGGCATCTTGAATGTCACTGCTAAGGATAAAGGCACTGGCAAAGAGCAGAGCATTACGATTCAAAACTCTGGCAACATGAGCAAAGAAGACATCGAAAAGGCTCAAAAAGAGGCTGAGATGCACGCCGAAGATGATAAGAAGCGTAAAGAGGCCGTTGACGCCAAGAACCAACTCGAGAACGCCATTTATCAAGCAGAGAAGATGCCAACCGAATACAAAGACAAAATCTCTGATGACGACAAAGAGGCAATCAAGAAGGCTGTTGCTACTGCTAAAGAAGAATTAGCCAAGAATGGCGACGATAAAGACAAGCTCGAAGAAGCCACCAAGGCTTTGAATGATGCTATCATGCCGATTGGCGCCAAGATGTATCAACAAGCTTCTTCTGATGCTAAAGCAGAGAATAAAGACGACCAAAAGTCCGATGGTGACACCGTCGAAGGTGAAGTCGTAGATAAATAATCCACGTCAAAGATTATGCTCCAAAAATGACCCCCGTACGAGAGGGGTCATTTTTTGTTGTATAATATTGCTTATGGATAATGTTTTGGAAATTGTTTTAATTATCGTCATGATTGTTGTATTTTTTACAACAATAATTTTCATGATGCGCCAAATGAATCAAATCAGCAAATCAATTGATCAAAAAATCGACAAAGAGAATAAACGCACTCAAGATAAAATTGACCAGATGAATGAGGCGGTTAATCGTAAGATCGATTACAATAATTCGCGCGTCCAAGATTCCATTTCGCGTCAGCTCACTGAGTCTGGCCGCCAGATGCGCGACAGCAAGCAGGCGATTGCCGAGATTTCCGCTCGTCTTGCCACCATCAATGAGACCAATAAGCATGTCGAGTCGGTTGCTGACGAGCTAAAAACCCTCCAAGCGGTTCTACAGAATCCTAAGCAGCGTGGCGTCTTTGGCGAATATTATCTCGACACGGTACTCGGGAATGTCTTACCGGTCGGTTCTTATGATTTGCAATACAAGTTCAAAGACGGCGAAATTGTTGATGCAGTAGTCTATCTCGATCAGGGTAAAATCTTACCGATTGACTCCAAGTTTTCGCTCGAAAATTACAATCGCATGGTGGCCGCCAAAGATAAAGCCGAGCGCGAGAAATACGCCAAGAAAGTCCGCGACGATTTGAAGGGTCGCATTGACGAAACCGCCAAATATATTCGCCCCGCCGAAAAGACGATGGAATTTGCTTTTATGTTTATTCCGTCTGAAAGTCTTTATTATGATTTACTCATCAATAAAATCGGCGTTACCGGCACCGAGCGCGACTTAATTGAATACGCCTATCGTGACAAGAAAGTCATTGTTACTAGCCCTACTAGTTTCATGGCCTACTTGCAAACTATTTTGCAGGGCCTTCGCAGCCTCGAAATTGAAAAAGACACTGCTGAAATTCAAGCTCGTGTAGCAAAGCTTGGCCAACATATTACAGCCTTTGATTCTTATATGAACAAGCTTGGCTCGTCACTTGGTACTACTGTTAATCACTATAATGCCGCCCATAAAACACTTGCCCAAATCGATAAAGACGTTATCAAAATTACTTCCGGCGAACCAAGCATTGAGCCTGAACTTGTTGATCGTCCACTTTTAGAGGAATAATTCCTAAAAGAATCTAATACTAGTGAAAGGCCAGATGCGCATATTGACTGGACCCTGGATGCGGCAGTACGGAACCGTACCAAGCCCACTGCGCGAGTCGTAAGAATTGGCACCTTCGCGGTTGTCGCCCGCTACGAATATTTCACCTTCTGGCACAATCATATTGACGCTACCAGAAATATTAACTTTTGGACCATCTTGATCGGATTTTCGAGTATCTAAATCTGGATTAAAGCCTTCTGGGTGTTCGTCATTATAAACTGTGAGTGTGCCGTTTTCTACGACTACGCGCTCGCCCGGGAAAGCTATCACGCGCTTGATGATATATTGGTCGGCGATGCCAGTTTGCGGATTGCAATTTGTAGTCGACGAATTACCACCATTGGCGAATACGATAACCTGGCCACGTTCTGGCACGTATTCTTGTTCGGCAAGATGCGCCAAGGTGACCGGAATTCGATTTACAATTACGCGGTCGTTAGAATGCAATGTATTCTCCATGCTGCCGCCCACAACGTTAAAACTACGAAAGACAAAACTATTAAGAATAAAAGTACCAAAAGCTACTGCGCCGACAAACAATAAGAAACTTAGGATATCTTTGAGTGCAGGGTATTTTTGGGCAAAAGTTGGTTTCTGTTCCATACAGACTATTTTAGCATAAGTGGCGAAAAAGCACTCCGCCGTGATAAAATAGAAGACGATATGGCCGATTTTGTCATGCTCCGCAAAGGGCGGAATGCCCTCAGTACAGTTACGCATGTCGTATTAAACATTGCTCTTGCGATTACTACTACGGCGCTCACAGTTATCAGTGGTAACTGGATTTTTGCTGTGCTTTTGGTGATTTTATCAAAATGGCGCATCGTTGCAGTCCGCCCACGCTATTGGTGGCTTAATTTCAAGGCCAACCTAGTCGATCTAACCGTTGGCATTAGCTTAGTGATGTTGGTATATTTGGCCGGTTCAGATGGCTTAAACGTCTGGCATATTATTCTCACGGCTATTTTTGCCATTTGGCTAATTATCATTAAGCCAATGAGTAAGACCTTTGCTACTGAAGTGCAAGCCATGTTTGCCATTTTCTTTGGTACTTTTGCCACCGCGCTAATTACATCGAGCTTTGATTCAATCGTTGGCGTAATAATCTGTTTTATTATTGGCTATGGTGCCTCTCGGCATATCTTAATGCAGAGCACAGACCACGATTTTAATATCATCACATTTATCTGTGGTTTGCTACTAGGGGAATTAAGCTGGATTTTCTATCACTGGTCGATTGTCTATCGTCTTGGCATGGAACGCGTCTTTATTATTCCGCAACTACCAATTGCTGCTAGCTTGATGTTCTTTGTTTTTGCACGCGGATACGGTTCGGCTATTCGCCATGATGGCAAAATTCGCACTGATGACATTGTACTACCGGCGCTATTTTCAGCTATCGTTATGTTTGTGATGTTATTCTTCTTCTCAGTTGCTAATTTTGATATTTAAGTCCCAAGAAAGGAGAAAAATGGAGAGTGGGAATTCAAACACAGAGATAAAAACCGAAGTCGCTAATCCGGCACCATCGCCTGCGCCAGCGCCAACGCCCGTCGCTAAGCAAGCTGATGATTGGCGCAACTATAAACCAAAAAACAACCCTACACCAGATAATCATCCGCCACGCAAACGCAGCGGTGGTGGCGTTGCTGCCGCAATCGTAATCGGCGTATTGGCACTATTAGTAGCTGGTGGCGCGCTTGCGGTATCAATCCTCAATATGATTAATGCCAAGAATGTTCAGCCAGTTGCTACCGTCTCTGCTGATGGCTATTACACAGGCAATTCAATTGAGTTTGAAGAAACTTCAATCGCGAATATTGTCAGCAAAGTTACTCCGGCTGTTGTCTCAATTATCTCCGAAATTCGTACAACTAGTTATTTTGGCTATAGTGGCACCAGTCAAGCCTCCGGTACTGGTATGATTGTGACGCCGGATGGTTATATTATTACGAATAAGCACGTGATTGATGGTGCCCGCTCAGTCCAAGTTGTTACTGATTCTGGCGATACTTACGATAACGTTGAAATTGTTGGCACGGATCCGTTAAATGACGTTGCATATCTTAAAATTAAAAACGTCAGTAATCTCCCGACTATCCCACTCGGCGATTCGAAAACCATCGCCGTTGGTCAGCCAGTACTCGCTATTGGTAACGCTCTTGGTGCGTACCAAAACTCCGTCACTCAGGGCATCATTGGTGGTACCGGCCGCAGTGTCGAGGCCAGTGATTCTAATGGCCAAAACGTTGAATATTTGACCGATATGTTGCAAACTGATGCTGCTATTAACCCGGGTAATTCTGGCGGCCCACTCGTTAATGCCGCCGGCGAAGTAATCGGTATCAACACAGCAGTCTCTACTGATGCGCAGGGGCTTGGCTTTGCAATCCCAATTTCCGCCGTCAAAGGTATGCTTAATAGCATTATCGACAACGGTAAAGCTGAGCGTGCTTATTTGGGTCTATCGTATCTCGCTATTACTTCCGAGGTTGCCAAAGAATTCCAGCTCCCAGTTTCACAAGGTGCCTATATTCACTCAGATAATAACCGCCAAAGCGCTATTGTAAGTGGTGGTCCTGCCGCTAAAGCTGGCCTCAAAGATGGCGATATTATTACTAAGATTGGCAATATTGAAGTCGGCCGGGCCGGTTCAATCGCTACATTGGTAGGCGAATACAAAGTTGGCGATACAATCCAAGTCACGATTATCCGCGATAAAGAAGAAATGTACGTCAACGTAACACTTGAAGCATACAAATAACAAAAACAGCCACCCGCGAGCGGGTGGCTTTTTGTTGGGGTAAAACTTAATCGCCTTTTTCATGCGGTCGTCGCAATCGGCTATGGCGATTGCCGAAGAAGATCTCAATCAGCCACGTCGTCTTCGCAATCGTCACAATCGATTACGACCAGGTCCGATGCATCGGCCATGACAGATACGAGATCGTCGTACTCTTTGCTGATTTTTTCGAGCAGAGCATCGTCGGCATGTTCGTGCAGTGCCGCCATTAAGTCCGACGCTCCGTCTAAGACGGCCGATAATGCCAACAAGGTTTCATCGAAGCAGAGCTCCAAATCGTCGGTATACCCGTTGAGCTGCTCCAACTTGCGCTGAGCGACCTTCAGGCGACGGGAAAGCTTGTCGCGATTGCAGATAATCTCGAGTACCAGGGCATTGGGCACAACGACACGTTCGCCATAAGATGACAGCATAGAGCGCAGACGCGAAGTCATCAGATCCCGGTCGGTAGTGCGGATGCTGCGGGAGAAGAAAGTACCCTGTGCGGGTGCTGGATCCTCGTAGAGGACACGAAGTTCTTCG
This sequence comes from uncultured Candidatus Saccharibacteria bacterium, assembly GCA_947307445.1. Taxonomy (GTDB): domain Bacteria; phylum Patescibacteriota; class Saccharimonadia; order Saccharimonadales; family Saccharimonadaceae; genus UBA2834. The sequence goes on from CAMZJD010000001.1 coordinate 23,808, forward strand.
ATCTTTGTTTTCATGTTTTTAACCCCTTTCTAAAGAACTACGGCATTTTCTAGCAGTTAGAAAATTTTAGCCGATAAAAAATACTATATCACAAAATCCCTCTAGCGCAATCTCTAAATATATGTTAAAATTACAGGGTAATTAATTTTAACGAATCAGTTCCGCGTGGAGTGGAACGAAGGAGAAGGTAGAAGATGCCTGTTCAAGCAGATATCAAGGAGCTCCTTGCTGCCGGTGCACATTTTGGTCATAAGACTAGTCGCTGGCACCCAAAGATGGCTCCATACATTCACAGCAAGCGCCAAGGCGCACACATTATCAACCTCGAAAAGACCGTTGAGGCTCTCGACGAAGCTTTGCCAAAAATGACCGAGCTCGCCAGCAAGGGCAAAAAAGTTCTTTTCGTTGGCACTAAGAAACAACTTAAAGACACCGTCAAAGAAGTTGCAGAATCAGTTGACATGCCATATGTCACGGTTCGTTGGGTTGGCGGCATGCTTACTAACGTCGAAACCGTTACCAAACAAATTCGCAAACTCAAAGATCTCGAACGTCGCATGGCTTCTGGCGAACTCGAAAAACGCTACAGCAAGCTCGAAGTTCAACATTACCAAGAAGAAATCGACACGCTCAACGAGCGCTACGGTGGCATTAAAGATATGGCCGAACAACCAATCGCCGTCATCGTTACTGATATGATTCAGGACAAGAATGCCATCAAAGAAGCTAGGACTCTTAACATTCCAGTCTTTGCTATCTGTGATTCCAATACGAACCCAGAAGAAGTTGACTATCCAATTCCAGCCAACGACGATGCAATCAAGTCTGTAAAACTCATTCTTGATTACTTCGCTGCCGCCATCAAAGAAGGCAAAGCTAAAATCGCAAAGAACTAACATTTAAACAAGGAGTTTTTAAAATGGCAGACAAAAAAGCTGCAGCTAAAATCGATATTGAATCCATCAAGAAGCTAAAAGAACTTTCTGGCGTTGGTTTAACTGATGCCAAGCAGGCTCTCGTAGAAGCTAAAGGCGATTTCGACAAAGCTCTTGCCGCTATGCGCAAAAAAGGTCTCACTAAGGCCGAAAAGCGTGGCGATCGTGAAACTCGCGAAGGTCTCGTAGAGGCTTACATTCACGATGGTCGCCTCGGTGCTATCGTTGAGCTCAACTGTGAAACTTCTTTCGTAGCCAAGACTGACGAATTTAAGGATCTCGCACACAAGATTGCTGTGCAAGTTGCTAGCATGAACCCACAATGGGTAGTTTTCGAAGAAATTCCAAAGAAAGTCTACGACGCAGCCGTTAAAGAGGCCGAGGCTAGCCTTACCGGCAAAGAACCAGCCGACAAGAAAGATGCTATCATTAAGTCCAAGATTACCAAGAAATTTTCTGATCGCGTTTTGATGGCACAACCATTCGTCTTTGACGAAGATAAGACCGTTGCCGACGTGATTAAAGAAAGCATTGCCAAGACTGGCGAGAACATTAACGTCAAACAATTTAAGCGCATCGAACTTGGTGTTACCGAGTAATTACGCTCAATAAAAAAATATCTCCCAAACGGGAGATATTTTTTGTGTAACTTTTTAGGCTACTAGTTTTTCGCCACGAAGCTTTGAGGAAATATCAGATAGATAGAATCCAAGGATGCCGCCAATTAATGGGAAGATCACGTAAGTGACCAACATTGGCATCATGGCACTCATCAAAGCATCAAAGCCTTCGGCTGAAGCCGGCAACATGCCATACATCAAACCAGCAGCTGGATTCATAATGAACACGTTGTCGCCAATACCGAGGAAGGTATTAGTAATTACAACTGCGTAAAGCATTGCTAGGAATACGCCACCAGCCACGATTGCGGCGAAGGTAAATACGCCACGGCGGTAAGCGGTTGCGCGAGCATAGCAGAACGCAATAATGATTGCGCCAACGAATTCAATCATCGTGATTGGCCAGAAGAAGCTGAAACCTTCGGTGGTAGCAGCTACGCTGTCGGCGGCAGCCAAAACTGGCAAGGCCGTGCTTTCGGCGGCAATGTTGCCAGAAGCGATACCGGCATTATAAAAGCCGTTCACAATCATGAAACCACACCAGGCACCAAGAATCTGGGCGATGAAATAAAGCACGCCACGAATCGCAGAGATGCGGCGGCTCGCCATCATACCGGCGGTGATGATTGGGTTGAGGTGTGCGCCCGAAAGCGAATGGACGGCGGCAATAATCGCGATATAGGCCACGATTAGATAAAGTGGGTTGTAGAAACCGAGCGTCAAAGCGACGGCAGTTACAAGACCCGTGCCGATAATTTCCGCAATCAAAGCGCCGATAATCTTGGTATCCTTGAAGATTGTCAAGATATTCTCGTTTGGATCACCTTTGCGTGCGAAAAACTCCTTTACTGGATGAGCTTTTTCGGACACGACTTTAGTTTTTTCGGCTACCGGTTCTTTGGCGACTTCCTTAGCGACTACTTTTGGTTTCTTAGTAGCCTTGACGGAAGTGGTCTTTACGGCAGCCTTGGCTTTTGAAGTGGTGCTCTTTGCCTTTTCAGACTTATTGACAGTCTTTTTGGCAGCAGACTTCTTGGCCGACTTGGCTTTAGATGTTGCCATTTCTCCTCCTTTTAAGATATATACCCTTATAATAACATAGTTTTTTAAGCGGTGGCATCTTTTATGAAAAAATAAACAGATTATGCTTGTATGTTATACTAAATGTATTGTTTTAACGGAAGGAGATTATTTATGGGGATTATGGTAGAGAAGGACGATCAACGTTCACAGCTTGGTGAGCGGATTACGGCCGATCTCCGTGAGCGTGTGCAACGCACCTCCTCCGATGAGGGCGATGCCATCGAAGATTCCGCTATGCTTGAGGGCACCCAAAAGAGCTCTCGTGCTGGTTGGTTTTGGATTACTTTAGTCGTGTTAGCCCTTATTTCGCTTGGCATAATTTTCTTCGTGAAATAAAATTGCGCCCGTATGGGCGCTTTTCTCTATATTATGGTAAAATATAAGGTGTTATGCCTAGTATTTTGGAGTTAAAACAAGAGCTCAAAAAGCTCAATGCAGAATATGCCAAAATCAAAGACGTGCCCGCCGAGCAGCGCGCCGATTTTGGTAAACAGTTAAATATCAAAAAACAAAACCTCATGCAGCAAATCGCAGATGCCGAAGCGGCGGCTGAAGTTGCCAACATTGAAGCACTAGATATTACTGCGCCTTGCGATATTAACGCCGCTCAGCCAGAGTTTTTGACTGCCGATTTTGGTAGCAAGCATCCACTAATGACCGAGCTCGACCGCGTTATCCGTATCTATCAGAGCATGGGTTTTGATATTGTCGAATCGCGTCAGTTGGACGACGAATTTCATATGTTCGATAGCCTCAACTTTGCCAAAGGTCACCCAGCCCGCGATGGTTACGATACTTTCCGTACGGAAGAAGGCTTTATTCCACCCGCTCACACTAGCACGATGCAACATCGCGTCCTCAAGGCTTACAAATACAAGCTCGATGAGGGCAAGGCGATTGCCGTTGCTGTGCCGGGTCGCGTTTATCGCAACGAAGATGTCGATGCCACGCATGAGCACACTTTCTATCAATGCGAAGGCGTCTATGTTTCTAAAGATTGCACGCTCGGTAATATGCTCGCTATTCTGCGCGAGTTCTTCGAAAAATACTATGGCCAAAAACTTAACATTAAAACTCAGCCAGGCTACTTCCCATTTACGGAACCTTCACTCGAATTCTTGATTGAAAAACCAGCCTCGCTTGGTGGCAAAGGTGACGGATGGCTCGAAATGCTCGGTTGTGGCATGATTCATCCAAATGTTCTCAAAATGGCTGGCATTGACCCAACGAAGTACCAAGGCTTTGCTTGGGGTGGCGGTATTGATCGCCTCGTAATGCTACGTTATGGCCTCGGCGACGTCCGCAATTTCGAATCCGCGAAACTTGATTTCTTAAAGGAGTTCACATGTTAATATCACTCAACTGGCTAAAGAGCGGCTTGCGAACAGACGCGATTTCCGATGAAGAACTCGTTAAGTTGATTGGCGCTCGCCTCGTCGAAATCGAACAAGTCATCGACGAAACTCATAAATACGATGGCATCTACATCGTAGAAGTAAAATATTGTGAAAAAATTCCTGATACACATCTAAGTCTCTGCAAGATTGACGATGGAGGCGTAGCTAAAGATGTCGTACGTGATGAAGATGGTCTCGTGCAGGTCATGTGCGGCGCACCAAATGTCCATGAAGGCATGTTTGCGGCCTGGATTGCGCCGGGCGCCATCGTTCCAGCCACCTATCATGACGCTGAACCATTCAAGATTGGCATGCGCAAGATGCTCAAAAAATATGATTCTTACGGCATGATGGCTGGCGCCGACGAATTAGCTTTTGGCGATGACCATTCTGGCATCGTAGAGATTAATCCTGGCATTGCTCATCCGGGTAAAACCCTCTCCGAGACTTTTGGTAATCTTAACGATAAAATCCTTGATATTGAGAATAAATCGCTCACGCACCGCCCAGACACTTTTGGTGTTCTTGGTTTTCGCCGCGAAGTTGCTGGTATTCTTGGTCAGAAACACATCTCCGAAGATTGGTATCTCAATCCGGAACAAGAATTCGATAATGATCCAAGCATCAAGCTAGATATTGAGGTAGACAAAGAATTGTGCCCACGCTATACGGCTATCGTGTTTGATGCCAAACTTGAGGATAAAAAGCCATATCTCGATTATGAATCAACCATCTTAGCTCGCTCTGGCATGCGCCCAGTTAGCCCAATCGTAGACGCTACTAATGTCGCGATGCTTGCTTTCGGCCAACCGCTTCATGCTTTTGATTACGACAAATTCGTCAAGGTTGGCGGTAGTAAAACGCCAAAAATCATCGTTCGTGCCGCTAAAGCCGGCGAAAAACTCGAATTACTTGATGGCACCACGGTTGAGTTGAACACCGATGATATTGTCATCACGAGCAATAACGTGCCGGTCGCTTTGGCGGGCGCCATGGGTGGCGCTAGTACGGCTATCGACGAAAACACCAAGCGTATCATTCTTGAATCTGCTACCTTTAGCCTCTATAATCTTCGCAAAACCCAAATGGCGCACGGTATTTTCTCTGAAGCTATCACGCGCTTCACGAAAGGCCAACCGGCCGGCCAGACTAAGGCTGTTGCCCTCCGTTTCGGCGTAATTGCCTCAAAATATCTCACGCCACTCGCGTTGTTTGATAGCCAAGACAAAGAGCCAGATCCAATTCGGGTAGAAGTTAGCCTTGCACAAATTAACGGCCTACTTGGCACAGATTTTGCGATGGACGAAGTTCAGACGATTCTCGAGAATGTTGAATTTGATACCGAAGTTAATGGCGATATATTAACCGTTGATGTGCCATTCTGGCGCACTGATATTCATATTCCAGAAGATATCATTGAGGAAGTTGGCCGTCTTTCTGGCTTCGACAATATCGCGCCAGTTTTGCCGCTTCATGCTACCAGCACGCCGAATCCAATGTTTGAACTTAAAACTCAAATTCGCAATCACCTTGCTGCGCATGGTGCCAACGAGGTGCTCACATATAGCTTTGTCCACGGCGATTTGTTAACCAAAGTTGGTCAAAAACCAGATAATTCCTACAAAATTGTCAATTCTATCTCGCCCGAATTGCAATATATTCGCCAAAGTATCGTGCCGAGCCTACTAGATAAGACTTATGGCAACATCCGCGCCGGTCACGAAAAGTTTGCCATTTTCGAGATGAACCAAGTTTATCCACGCAGTAATGGCGTCGACGAAGATGGTGTGCCGCAAAGCGGCTACCAGCTCGGCTTCGTCTTTACGGATGGTTCCGTAAAAACCAACTATTATACGGCCAAGAAATATCTTGAGACTCTACTTAGCGCACTTGGTGTCGAATATAGCATCGAGCCATTTGAAGCCACCGATGAAAACACCTACTTTGAGCCAAAACGTTCCGCCGTTATTAGATCGCACGACAAAGTCCTGGGCTATCTCGGCGAGATAAAGCTCGGCATGCTTCGCGCATTCAAACTCGCGCAGGGTACTGCCGCTTTTGAATTGGACTTAACGCTAGTCTTGCGCTTCGCCGAGGGGGCTTCGCACAAAGATTTCCGGATCAGCCAATATCCATCTGTTTCGCGCGATGTGACGTTGACCGTGCCACTTGGCACTCCATATGCTAAGCTCGAACAACAAATTCGCAATATTCTAACCGCCAAACAGCTGATTTTCAAGGTCGCTTGCACTTCAATTTATCAAGCCGCTGGTGCCAGCACGAAGAACGTTAGCTTCCACATTGAATTCGCCAATCCAGACAAAACTTTGGAAAAAGCCGAAATTCAAGCTATAATGAAACAATTAGAGAGTATTAAATAAGGGTGGACGGAGGTAACATGATTGTCAACGAAGAAAGAAAAACATCGCCCAAACAGCGCATCATTATCATCTTAATCGCGATTTTAATGCTCGGTTCCACTTTTGCGCTTTACGCCGGCATCGTTCTGAACTACCAGAATGCTGACACTTCCACTACTAAGAGCAACCTCACCGATGAGGAAACGCAACGTTTCCAAGAGCTGCTTGCCGAATACCAATCCAGGGTCGACGAGCAAGCTGCAGAGTTGTCCGGTAAATACTTTAACACTTTTAAGCAATACCGCAGTCGCGTCAAAGCTTTTAATGCCGCTGATGTTACCGAATTAAAGGTTACCGATCTCAAGGTTGGTACTGGCCGCGAAATCACTGAGTTAGACGATGTTGATTACGCTGCCTACTACATCGGTTGGCTTTCGGACGAAAAGATCTTCGATTCATCTTTCGATGATGCAAGCAACCCTACCGCTCTAGTAGAACCAATTTATGGTTCCACAAATATGATTCAGGGTTGGCTTGAGGGTATCGCTAAGGGCACCGAAGAAGGCTTTATCTGGGATGGTATGCGCATTGGTGGCGTTCGCGAAATCACGATTCCATCCGTACTTGGCTACGGTTCAACAGATCAAGGCGATATTCCAGCTAATAGCCCACTCAAATTCATCGTCATGCTCATCGAAACTCCACCAGAGGTAGAATATCCGGAAGGTCTCGAAGAGCTTTATACTAAAATGGGCCTCTAATTAGCAAAAACATCCCGACCTCTGTAGAAGTCGGGATTTTTGGTGGATTAAGCATAAGCGTTCTTGACTTTTTAAACCAAGTGTGCTATAATGGTTGTATGGTCGTCAAAAATATGGCAACCAAGTACCTTGAAACTCAATTCGCATTAGAATCTCCCCTTAGGGAAGCATTTCTGCGTTTCTGCTTACTAGTTTAGCCGGCGGAAACGCAGAAATGCGAAACCTAGCATACAAACGATAAGGAGGGGTATATATATGGTAGGAGAGATTATTGTGGAAGCAATCGCCTTGGTGGCATTGCTGATTGTGGCATTCGTATTTGGACAGAAGCGTGTTCGTCTGATCGACAGGCAGCACGTCAACGAGGACGAATTCATCATTGCGCCGCCGCGCCGTGACAAAATCTACAACGGAGCAGCCCGCGAGCTGAACGAGAAATTTCGCAAGTACAACCGCACCGCCAATATCGAAACGGAGACTTTGATCTGTCTTCCGTCTGAGACGGCGGCTGGCTTCTTCGCCTTAATCGAGTCAGTGGCTTTTGCCTTCGTCCTAGCTTGGCATCACTTTGATGGCATTTCCCAGTTCATGATTGGGGAAAAAATCTACAGCGAAGATAGGCTGTTTGAAGGTAACATTGGCGCGATAATTGTCCTAATACTTGTCATCGGAGTCTTCTGGTTTCTGTTTGACCGAATCATCATCAACGCTGCGAAAGCACGCGCTGAACGAATCGGCGAAAACCGCGCCCGCAAACACCGCACGGTGCGTTTCGTACAAGCTTTAAGCATCGACGAAATCGCAACACGCATCAAGTGGGCAGTGGTAGAAGAAATCGAAGAGCGCAAAGTACGTCGCGCCGCAAACCGCCGCCAGCAGGTGGCAGCTCGCAAGCAGCAGACCAAGAACAACATCGTCAAGCTGCCGACCGCAGTCAACAACTAACTAATGCGAAAGAGGTCATAAAGGCCGGACAAGAGCTCAGCTCAGCGTCCGGCCTTTTCCCATGCCTGAAAACTTGTGCTAAGATGAAGCTATGGAACAGACTTTTTTCTTTTATGATCTTGAAACCTCTGGCCTCGATTCGCGTGCCGATCGTATTATGCAATTTGCCGGTCAACGCACGAATCTAGACCTTGAACCAATTGGTGACCCCGTGAATATCTTGGTTAAAATGAGCGAGGACACGCTTCCGAGTCCATATGCCATCATGGTCACTAAAATCACGCCGCAATCTACTTTGACGGATGGCTTCACCGAAGCGGAGTTTTGTAAATACGTCAGCGAAGAAATCTTCACGCCTGGCACTATCGCGATGGGCTATAACTCCGTACGTTTTGATGATGAATTTATGCGCCACATTTTCTGGCGCTGTTTTTATGACCCGTACGAATGGCAGTGGAAAGATGGTCGCAGTAAATGGGACTTGCTAGACGTAGTGCGCATGACGCGCGCCTTGCGCCCAGAAGGTATTGAGTGGCCAGTTACCGAAGAGGGCAAAGCTACTAACCGCCTCGAACTTATCACGAAGTTAAATAAAATTGAGCACAAGCATGCCCACGATGCCATGTCGGATGTGGAAGCGCTGATTGACGTCACGCGCTTAATTAAAACAAAACAGCCACAACTCTATAATTACCTATTCAAAATGCGCGAGAAGCGCGCCGTTCAACAATTAATTAATCTCGAAAAACCGCAACCATTCGTCTATTCGTGTGGCCAGTATAGTAGCGAATTCGAAAAAACGTCTGTGGCCTTTCCGATTGCACCCGCTCGCAATAGTAATGTATTAGTCTTTGATTTGCGCTACAACCTTGATGAATTGCTCGCGCAAGCAGAGCCGAAGTTTTATCCGACCGTAAAAGAGCTGAAATATAATCATTGTCCGGCCGTGGCGCCACTCGGCGTACTAGAGCAAGGCGATGGTTGGCAGAAAATTGGCTTAACTAAAGAACAAATTGAGAAAAATAAGCTCGCATTATTGGCGCATCCAGATTTTATTGAGCAAATGCGTACCGAAAATGAAGAACGCCCAGAATTCCCGCCGGCCGTAGATGCTGAGTCGGCATTGTATGATGGTTTCTTGGATCCGTCCGACAAAACGCGTTGCGATGCCGTACGCGTTGCGAAACTCAATGACCTCGCAGATTTCCACCCAGATTTCCATGATCCACGTTTGCCTGAATTGCTATTACACTACAAGGCGCGTAATTTTGAACGTGCGCTTACTGAATCGGAGCGTAAAAGTTGGGAAGAATATCGTCTAGCGCGTATTAAGGCCAAACAGAACGAATATATTAAAGCCATTCAGCAATTAGCAGCGGACGGCAAAGATTCATTTATACTCGAAGAATTGCAACTTTGGTATCAATCGTTGCTGCCATATTAAACTTTCACGCTCAAGTTTTTATTTCGCGGCTTAAGTCGTTATAATAAAGATATGCAGTGGATAGTTGGAATAAATGCCTTGAGATTTTTCGCAATTGTTCTCATCGTCATTTACCACCTCTTCCGCTCTGTGCTTCCGGGGGGCTTCGTGGCAGTAGAAATTTTCTTCACGCTTTCGGGCTTTTTTATTGTTTCGAAATTAATCGAAGAGCACCAAAAAACCGACAATATTAAGTATGGCAAATTTTTGGGGCGGCGCCTCGTCCGGTTATTACCAGGCCTTTTGATAATGATTGTGTCGACTTTACTTTTGTCGTTTTTGGTGCATCCAGATATTGTGGCCGGCATTCAAAAATATGCACTTGCCGCCGTTACCTTTACGACGAATATCGTAGAACTAATATTGGGTGGCAATTACGAAAACGCTATTACGCCAAATCTATTCGAGCATACTTGGTTTTTGGCGCTTGAAATGCAGTTTTACATACTGGCGCCGCTCATTGTAAAAATGGTGCTCGGCCAAGCCAAAAAACCGCGCAATGGCCTCAAATTACTCGGTGTTGTCTTTCTATTTCTAGGCGCCTTTTCGCTTGCGGCGATGATGGCCTATGGCGGCATTTTCCATCAAGTTGATCGCGCCTATTTTGCGCTCGATACGCATATGGCGGGCTTTTGCTTTGGCGCCACTTTTGCCGTCTTAAACAGCCTCGTGCCCCGCACGCCACGCACAAAGAAATTTTTACCAACACTTGGCGTAGTGCTTAGTTTAGTTACGATTATGATTTTGGCTTTTAAACTTAATTATTCTGACGCGATGACTTATTTCTTTGGTTTACCATTTACGGCCATTCTGACAGTAATTATGATTTTCTGTATTATCAAATTACAGCCCAATCCACGCGCCAAGCGCAAAAATCTAGCCGTGCTGCAGATGATTGAAAAACTCGGCAATCTTTCCTATGGCATTTATTTATTCCACTGGCCATTTTACATATTATTCGCGGAGATATTTGCTCATCTTGATGCTTGGTTTGCGCCGGTTTTGAATGCTATGCTGAGTTTTCTGCTGGCATACTTTGTAGCGAAAATTGATCTTGTTAAATTCTGGCAATACTTCAAAACCGCCAAGCCGGCCTATCGTGGCAAGTTGGGGCTCGCCGCCGTCATTCTTTTAGTTCCGATTGTTCTAGCGCTCGTGCGTGCACCATTGACCTCGAGCATTGCAGCACAGCTAGAAGGTATCAGTAATGACGGTATATCTACCGCCGAAGAAAAGAGCCAATCGTCAGACTATATTGGTATCGCGGCGGCACTACGCGATAGCGGCGATGCGCTCGATAATCAATTTAGGGCTACGCTCAACCCAGATGCTATGCCGAAACACAATTCATCGGCGGCACCAAGTGCGAACGCGGCTCAAGTGCTCGTAATTGGCGATTCCGTCACATTGGGCGCCAAGGTTGCGCTTGAAACTACTATTCCTGGCACTTTTGTAGACGCTAAGGAATCGCGTGGCATTGAGACTGCAACTGGTATTATTGCGGGCTATAAGGCCTCTGGTAAGCTCCCAGAAACCATTGTAATTAGCCTAGCTACCAACGAGCGCAATATCACTGAATCGTTGCTTCAAAACATCATTAATGTTGCTGGCAACGATCGCAATTTCATTTTAGTCACGGCTTATGCCGGCCCTAAACAGCCGCGCGAACGTCAGAACCAAGCCCTGAAAGCTTTTGCTGCCACTCGTAATAACGTTTATATCGCCGACTGGTGGACAATTTCGCACAGCAACTGGTCTCTCATGTATGCCGATCATATTCATTTGAATCCAGAAGGCCGTCAGACTTACGCAAACTTAATTTATAGCACGATAAAGGGGATTTAATGGCAAAGAAAACTACTATGAGTCACCGCCAAATACGCCGCCAAATTCGCAAGGCTAACCACATTGCTGCCGTTGACCCTGGGCGCGACCGTCGCATTTGTTTGCGCATTTTGTTGATACTATGCGCCATTGCCTTTTTGGTAGGGGAGAGCTTTTTGCTAGTCTACGCTAAACGTAGTTACGAGCATGACACAAGTGTTGAGTTGGCCGAGGAGATGATTGTAGACTTGAGCCTAATTGATACAGCCCTGCGCACCGGTGATCGCGCCGTTTATGATAAAGCATATGCCGGTTTTCATGATACGTTGGGGCAATTTGTTGAAAACGAGGACGTTAAAAAACACTCTAGCGTATTGGCGCAGCAACTTGCCAATTATCACAATACGCTCCTAGATAACCGTGAACTCGCCGAAATAATTAATTTACGCACAGCCACAATGAAGATTAGTAACTCCGCCAATCTCGTTGAGAATGAGGCCATTGACGTCAAAAACCTCAACCAGACCAAAAAAGATTTTGAGGCACTTTTGGTTACGTTAGAACAAATATCCACGCCGGAACTAGCCGAGTTAAAAGAGAAAGCGATTATTATGACGAAAGAGTACATCAAATACCTCGATGATGCGGCTGTTTGTGTGGGCGTATGTTCTTCGAGCACTATCGCTGCGAAACAAAAACAGCTTCATTCCATTACAGACAAGTACTTGGCCGACTTCGAATCGCTAGATGCCGATTATTCCAAACCATACAATCCGAATTTACTGATTATTGAGCTCAGTAAATATAGTAAAATATAAATATGCATAAGATTCTTTTTCCAGAAGCATATAACGAATTCATTCAAAACGCCGCCTCACGTTTGCGCAATGAGGGCGTTTGTGAACCAATCATGGAAGTCTGCGACATCCAAAAGGCTTGCCAGATGGTCGCCGATGGTGAGGTTGACGCTATGGTGGCCGGTATTGATTATTCGTCGCGAGATGTAATTCTTGCCTGTCGCGATATTATTGGCATGGCCGGCCCAGAACCGCGCCCAGGCGAAAAGAAACTCTTCTCAAGTTTATTTGTGGCCGATTTACCAGACGGAAAGCGTTTTATTATTGGCGATGGTGCTACTTGTAAAAACCCAACTGAAGTACAGCTTACTGATATTATTGAGCTAATTCACGACGCTGCTATGCGCATTTTTGACGAAGATCCGCTCATCGCAATGCTTTCATTTTCTACGGCTGGTTCTGGCGGCAGCGATCCATCGATGGACAAAATTGCCGATGCTATTACACTCGTACGTCAACGTCGGCCAGATATTATCATAGATGGCGAAATGCAGCTAGATGCGGCCGTTAATCCGCGTGTTGGTAGTAAGAAAATGCCTCATTCCGAAGTGGCTGGCCGAGCGAATGTTTTAATTACCCCTGATATTAATTCTGGCAATATTCTTTATAAATCTATTGAGCAGTTTGCGCACGCCCAAGTTGCTGGCCCGATTTTACTCGGTTTTAACAAGCCAGTGTCCGATTTGTCGCGCGGCTCTACTGTAGAAGATATCGTTTTAACTACAAAGTGCCTAGAGAAATTAATTTAGGAGGTTTTATGTATCAAGGTAAAAAAATATTTGTTTTTGGCATGGCACGCAGCGGTTATGAGGTGGCTAAGTTGCTAAGCCATTACGATAATGAAATCGTAGTAGCCGATGCCGTAGAGCAAGATGCTGAGCATGTGGCCGAACTGAATGATTATCGAGTGAAAGTCGAAATTACTGACGACCCAGCCAAACTTCTCAACGACACCTTTGACGTGGTCGTAAAAAACCCAGGCATTAAAGCAGACCATCCTTTACTTAATCTTGCGCGCGAACTGAATATTCCAATCGTCAACGAACTTGAAGTCGCCTATCATTTTATGGACCATGATGCGCAGATTATTGGCGTGACCGGCAGTAACGGTAAAACTACCACCATCAATCTTGTACACGAATTCTTAATTAAAGAAAAAAACGATGTTATTCTTGGCGGCAACATCGGTACGCCATTGTCGCACTATGTACAAGACATTAAGCCATCTACTATTCTCGCCCTTGAAATTAGCGACCATCAACTTTGCGATATGTATGATTTCAAGACGAATGTTAGCGTAGTGACTAATATCACGCCAACGCATTTGGATTTTCATGGCTCCTTTGAGCACTACAAGGCTACCAAACATCGCATTTTTAATAACCACACAGCTCAAGATTATGCCATTCTCAATACGAACAATGAAGAATCGCTTAAGATGGCCGAAGATATTCCAAGCCAGAAGGTCTACTATGGTAGTAATAATTTAGATAAATGCTACTTTGATCAGCGCGCAATTTATTATGATGGCGAAGAAGTAGTTGAGCTTAAAGAAATATTACTCAAGGGAAAGCACAACTATGAAAATATATGCGCGGCAATTGCGGCCGTAAAAGTATACGGTATTAGCGATTCCGCCATCCGTGAAGTACTTGCTGAATTTAAGGGCGTTGAACACCGATTGGAATTTGTTGCCGAGTATAACGGCGTAAAATACTACAACGATTCTAAAGCTACTAATTGCGTCTCAACTAACATTGCCTTGCAGTCGTTCAATGAACCAACAATACTATTGCTTGGCGGTACCGACCGTGGCCATTCATTTTATGATCTTCAAGATTCTATGGGGCACGTTAAGGCAATCGTGGCCTACGGTGAAACTAAGCATCGCATCGCGGATTTTGCCAAAGACTTAAATATTGATTGCAAGGTGTGCGACACTTTGACGGACGCCATGAATATCGTAAAAGAGCTTAGGGCTTCTGGCGATGTCGTGCTTCTTTCGCCGGCCTGTGCTTCTTGGGACCAATACGCCAAATTTGAAGATCGTGGCGACGAATTCAAGCGACTAGTAAAAGAAATTAATTAATAAAAAATACCCCCGCGAAGGGGGTATTTTTTAATCTTGGTTCGCGAGCGTTGTGCCTTTGATTTCCATCTCCGGCTTCTTATTATATTTATCAAGCCGCATTCGGATATCGCGCATGACGTTCATGAAATAGAGGAATGCATCAAATGGCGAATCGTATGGCGAGAAGTAAGCGTGTACGTCACCGTCATTAAAATACTTGGTACACATATAGTAGACCAAATCTGAAGTTTGCATCCGACGCCAATCTTCAATCAAATCTTTATCGCCCGTTGCCAAAATTTCTGGTTTCAAATCATAAAGATTCTTCATAGCTTCGTGTTGCATAGAATTGCCCAGCCAAGCAGTTAAATCTCGCTCACTGTCTGCCCAAGTCACGGTCCATGGCATCGAGATAGTGTCTCTTGGTTCCATCGAGTCGCAGGCTTCGGAGAGGGTCAAGAAATTAGCCTCGTTTTCTTTACTCCAACGGCTAACCAAAGTCTCAAAGAATTCAAAAATGCCAGTATCTTTCCAGATATTTTCGCCGAAAGTCTCAAAATCCATGAAAAGATTTAGCAGCGGGCCCTTCTCAGCGTCTTCGTCAAGCCAGCGAAGGTATTTATCAATTGTGAGTGGCCATTCATCCCAAGTCTTGTCTGAGAAGCGGAAGGCAATATCGTCTGAACGCTTATAGTTCTTAGTCAATAATTTGATGTTCTGGCAGCCTTCTGGGCGGTAGACGTAATTTGGGCTACGTTCGCCTAGGACCTTGTCCCACCCCTCGGCTAAGATGCCTTTAAAGCCATATTCCTCGGCCCAGTGCGCTAAATCATTATTATAACTAAACTCTGTATTGCGGAAAACTTTCGTATCTACGCCGAATAACTCACGGATGCGCTCTTGGTGAATGCGGACTTGCTCGGCAAATTCTTCTCGATCATAAAAGAATGCCAACGAATGGTAATAGGTCTCGGCAGCAATCTCCATCCGCCCAGTCTTGGCCAGACGCTGGAGGCTCTCAATAACTTCTGGAGCCCATTCTTCGGCCTGCTCAATAAAGGACCCCGTCAGGGAAATGGAAAACTTGAAATTCGGATAAGTATTGATTAACTTTTCAAGCCGCTCGAGCATCGGGCGGTAAGACTTTTCGGCAACTTTCTTAAAAACACGCTCGTTATTCGTGCCAGCAAACCAATCCTTTTCGGTCCAATATTCGTGATCGTAGCCAACGGAGAAGATATTGTAATGCTTCAGCCGGCGCGGCTGATGCATATGTAGATAGAAAACGATCGATTTCACCTTTAGTGTCTCCTCCACTTAGAATCGGTTTCTTTTATGTCTGCTTACTTCATCATACACCTGAAGGCACTTCGCCGCAACGTCATCCCAAGAGATACGAGCGTACTCACGACGCACGCCATCTCTGAGCGTATTCGTAAGGGCAGGGCTTTCAGCGATATTTACGAGCGCTCCTGCTAGTTTATCTTCATCCCAGAAATCATAGCGTACGATGGAGTTGAGAACTTCACCCACGCCGGATTGTTTCGTAATAATGAGAGCATTGCCATGATGTGCTGCTTCGAGCGCGGTTAAACCGAATGGTTCGGACACAGAGGACATTACAAAGACATCGGAAATGCTATAAATGTCGCGCAGCTGCTTACCGCGGATAAAGCCAGTGAAAATGACATTAGAAGAAATACCTAGCTCGGCAGACATCCGCATGAGTTCGTCTTTTTGCTCGCCATCGCCCGCAAAGAGGAAAATCATCTTTGGATGGATACTGACCGCACGAGCTGCAGCGCGCATGAGGTGTGCAAGGCCTTTCTGTAGGGTAAAGCGGCCAACGGTCGATACGATCGTATAACCTTTCTTCTTGAGACCCTCAATGTATTGGTAGCTCGAACCATCGTAGTGGTAGTCATCATCTGGTGCATCGAAACCATTGTAGGCAACATCGATTTTGCTCGGTGGTATACCATAGCGCTCAACGATGATGTTTTTCGTGGCTTGGCTCACTGCGATAATTTTATCGGCCCAGACTAGACCTTCGTATTCAATCTGGTGGATAAGTGGGTTACCACCATTTTCGCCACCACGATCGAACTCGGTCGCATGGACGTGTGCAACTAATGGAATGCCGTAGTTTTTCTTGGCTAAAATACCAGCTTCATAGGTCAGCCAATCATGCGCGTGGACCAAATCAGGTTTGTATTTCATCAAGTATTGCTCAACAAACTTGCAGTAATCTCTCTGAATGTCGCGGATAGAGCATGGGCGACCTTGTGGGCAAATACAGTTTTTGTCTTCGACTGTTGAAGATGAATAGGCGTTGCCACCTCCGTAGAGGAACTCTGGACTCATTGGCGTTGCCGCCAACACATGCATGTAATCCAAGTGATGTTCCGCTTCGTACGGGACAACAAAATCAATGTCAGCGCCCATCTTTGCCAATGATTTCGACAAATTCAAGCAAGCTACTCCAAGTCCACCGCTGTTGTGTGGTGGTAGCTCCCACCCTAACATTAAAATTTTCATCTACTATTTAGTTTAGTACTTATGCTTCCAAAACACAAGCGAAATGGTTGGATTTTTCGGACTTTTTTTGTAAAATTGTGGAAAAGGTACAGATAAGGAAACCAAATGACGCAAAAATCAACTGCCAAAACATCAAAATCCGTTGTAAAAATTACAGAAACAGACAAAAAATCTGAAACCACGAATGTTGTAAAAAATACCGAAAAAGATGCCAAAGTCCATAAAAATGTTCCAAATGATGGTCCGCGGTGGTATCATTTTGTGGCTTTATTGGCCGTTTTGGCACTGGCGGTTTTTGCGGCAATTAAACTCGTTAGCCGCTATGACCTTTCAATTTTGGGTGCCGAGCACACGGTAGATGTGTTTCATGGCTGCACAGCCTCAATTGCTGGCCCGCTTAAGGAGGAGGACCTACATTTCCAGAGCTATGGCCTACATGTGGGCGATCTAATTGGCAAGAATGGTTTGACGAAGAATCGCGATGAGGCTTATGTCGAGATTATCAAATTCGAACAGGATTACGTGATCGTGAATCGCCATTCCGACGATAATGATTGGGCGGAGCGTACAGTAGATTACGGCACTTTGCAGAGCGTTTACCTCTATCAAACCATGAGCGATTGCAGCGAATCATTACTTTTCACAATATATTAAACGGTTGTCAAGAGCAGAACATCTATTGACAAAAACGTGAAAACGTGATACACTATTCAATGCATGCGGGCAAATGCCCGCTGTACTTTAGCATGCTTCAATCCAAATCCGGATCGGCAGAATAGGAGGAAATATGCCAATATATTTCAACGTACCAACGCTCATTTCTGGCGGGAGTAGTTACTCTTCGGGGTACATCCGCCGCAAAGCGCAATCCAAAGGCTTTGGCCATCGCGAGGCGCCCATGGAAATCAGCTGTGGCGTAATGCGCGATATTGGCCCCTGCAACCTCGGCGTCGGCATTGAGCGCGACTTTACTGTCCAGGCGTATAGCTACTACGATGGTTTCTATATTTCTGGCCGCAAGAGGAGCGCCAATCCTGAACGCTACAGCGCGTTGATACTCGATCTATATACCGTGAACCCAGTTTCTGACCTCAGGGAGCGCACAGACGCCGTCTTAATTCGCGAATGCGACAAAAAGCGCGTCGAAGTTCTTTCGGGTGGCGGCTATAATCCGCGAGGAGAACGTCTTTACGACAACATCTTCCTACGCGTCAAGCCGCCGGTCATAATCGTTATTCAGCGTTTCCGCAAACTGAAGAGGCTCATGCCTATCGACTATTTCTATCTGGTTACACCGCAAGGCGTCAAAGAAATCATGCCTCGCCGCGGCGATGACGCCACAGAACTGGCCGGAGTCTCTACCGACATTAACGATTGGATGTACATTTAAGCAACAAAAACCGCCGAGTGATCGGCGGCTTTTCTATAGCTCAAACTGTGAATTATAGAGATCGGCGTAGAAGCCACCTCGCGCCATTAGCTCTTTATGACTACCGGTTTCAATGATATTGCCCTCATTCATAACGAGGATTAAATCGGCGTTTTTAATTGTCGATAGGCGGTGCGCAATGATAAACGATGTGCGGCCTTCCATGAGTTTATCCATGGCTTTTTGTACTAATTCCTCCGTACGTGTATCGACGTTTGAGGTTGCCTCATCAAGGATTAAGAACGGCGCATCTTCAATCATGCCGCGCGCGATCGTAATGAGCTGCTTTTGTCCGGCCGAGATGGAGTCATTTTCGCCCACTTCGGTGTTGAGTCCATGTGGCAAAGTCTTGATGAAATGGCTTAAGCCGACCGTATCACAGACTTTCATAACTTCTTTATCAGTGGCTGATGTATGGTTATAGACAATATTGTCGCGCACGGTGCCACTAAACATCCAGGTATCTTGTAAGACCATCGTAAAGAGAGAGTGGATTTCTTCGCGCGTCATCTCTTTAGTTGATACGCCATCAATGCGAATGTCGCCCGATTGAATGTCGTAGAATTTCATTAACAGATTCACCATTGTCGTTTTGCCGGCACCGGTTGGTCCAACAATTGCAATCTTCTGACCGGCCTTAGCCTTGGCTGAAAAACCCTTAATAGTCAATCTATCTTCACTGTAGCCAAACTTTACATTATCAAATTCAATATCGCCACGCACCTCATCTTTGTTAAGATGTGCTTCTAAGCCGCGCTCGCTTGGCATTTCTTCTTCATCCAAGAACTCAAATACGCGTTCGCTAGACGCTGCCGCTGGCTGCAAACCGCCAATCGCTTGAGCAATACGCGAAAGCGGTGAAGAAAATAGGCGCGTATAAGATATGAATGCCACAATAATGCCGAAACTAATTACGCCATTCATGGTCAGTAATGCACCGCAAACGCAGACTGCTAGGTAGCCAAAATTGCCTACGAAGGCCATAAATGGATGCATCATGCCAGACAAGAACTGACTTCTTTGGTTGGCGGTATGAATCTTTTTGTTTATTCTGTCGAATTTTTTATCGGCGGTCGATTTACCATCATAGGCCTTCACGACAGCGATGCCGGAATAGACTTCTTCAATATGCGCGTTGACATTACCGAGCTCAACCTGACGGTCGGTGAAGTATTTTTGTGACTTGGCCAAAATTACTGCCACAAAGACGAAGCCAAATAGACTTGAGATGATGGCCACCAATGCCAACATCCAGTTTGTCCAGAACATCATTACGGCGGCACCGAGAAGAAGGGAACCTTCACCAATAATCGTGCCAAAAGAGTTATCGAGGCTACTGGCCACCGAGTCGACGTCATTGGTAATTCTAGATAATACGTCGCCAATTTGGTGTTTGTCGAAATATTTTAATGGCAACTTGTTAATCTTGTGCGAGATTCGGTTGCGCAAATTGCGCGCAAAGCCGGCCGTAACCCGTGCCATAATCCAACCTTCCAAGAATTCTAGCAGCGCTGAAGCTAGATAAACGCAAATCATAAAGATTGCCAAACTGCGAATGACGGCAAAATTCATCTGCGGGCGCAATAATGATTGGATGGACTCTGGCAATCGATCAATTGCGGCATATAGTTTAGTGGCTACGGTCGCACGATCGCTTTCTTCGGTATTTTCATCTTGAGTCATGATTTCTTCTGCCACAGCAGAAAAAAGCACTTTATCGTCCACGGAAATCAACTGGCCGTCAATTACGCTATCACTGGTTGGATTCGCAGCAATTTCTTCGGCTATTTGGGTAATTTTGCTCCGGTCAATCATAATACCGGCCGAAATCTCGTCTGTAATTTGTGCGAGTTTTTCTGGCGCAATCACGGACAAAATTGAACCGCCAAGCGAAAAGATTATTGCGATCGCAATCGCGAGATAAAAACCCTTCATCTCACTCAGCATGCGCTTAATTGATTGACCGAAGTTTTTTGCTTTTATGCCGTCATCGCGATGACGGCCGCTACCACCACCGTTAAACATTGAGCTCCTCCTTTGATAACTGTGAGAGCGCAATTTCGCGGTATATTTCACATTCTTTCATTAATTCCTTATGCGTGCCATGGCCAACGCAAATACCTTTATCGAGCACAATAATTTGATCGGCATTCATAATGGTACCGATGCGTTGTGCCACAATTAGGCTAGTGGCGTCTTTGGTATATTCCTTCAACGCGGAGCGCAAAGCGGCATCGGTTTTATAGTCTAGCGCCGAGAAAGAATCATCGAATATGTATATTTCTGGATTTCTTGCGATAGCACGCGCAATTGCTACACGCTGCTTCTGGCCACCAGATAAATTTGTGCCCGATTGTGCCACGTGAGCGTTGTATTGTTTGTCTAACTTTTCGATAAAGTTTTTCGCCTGGGCGACTTTAGCTGCGGTTTGGATTTGACGTTCACTCGGCTTGCCGTTGCCGCTATCGCCATATGAAATATTGCTTGCAATCGAGCCGCTAAAAATGACTGCCCGCTGTGGGATATATCCAAGTTTGCGACGAAGTGCCTTTTGCTTGTAATCTTTTACGTTCACGCCGTCAACGAAGATTTCGCCGTCCGTTGCATCGTAAAAACGTGGCACGAGGTTTATTAAAGTAGATTTACCCGAGCCAGTGGAACCAATAAATGCCACAGTCTGGCCTTTTTCGGCCTTAAATGAGATGTTGCGCAGTAAATATTCTTCTGCGTCAGGATACTTAAATGAAACATTACGAAATTCAACGGTACCTTTTTCGGCCGTCTCATCATCGAAGTCACCATCTTTAATTGTGATTTCTTGTTCCAGCACCTCATTAATACGATCGGCCGAGACTTGCGCACGCGGAATCATAGACAAAATGACTGCCACCATTAAGAAGCTCATAATGACGTGAATGGCGTAAGAAGAAAAGACCACCATGTCGCTAAAGACAGTGAGCTTATTTGCCATCGTAGAGTTGCTAATTAGGTATGCACCAATAATGTAAATCGTCAAAGTTATACCATTCATTACTAGATAAATTGTTGGCCCCACTACGCTCATCACGCGGTCGACGAAGCGGTTGATGTCGGCGAGCTCAGTGTTGCTCTTATCAAACTTATGCTCCTGATATTTTTCGGCGTTAAAAGCGCGCACTACGCGGATACCATTCAGATTTTCGCGAGTAATACCGTTTAGGCGGTCTGTTAATTTTTGGATTATTTTGAAGCGCGGAATTACAAGCATCATAGTCGTAATCACGACGGCAAGTAAGATGACTACCGCCATGCCAGTCGCAGTACTCCATTCCCAACTTTTGCCATGGATTTTTACGATAGCCCATACTGCGCTCATCGGCGCCCGTACAAGCATGTTTGCGCCCATCGTAATCAGCATGCGAGCCTGCGTAATATCGTTCGTGGTGCGCGTAATTAGGGAAGAAGTCGAAAATTTTTTAACTTCATTAAGGCTAAGAGTCTCAACTTTGTCGAAAATACGCTTCCGTGTAATATAAGAGAAATCTGCGCCCACGTGCGAGACGAAAAAGCCCGCGATAATTGTTGAGAGCAAGCTGCCAAAGGCGCAAACCAGCATCATGCCACCATTGCTCAAGATATCTTCCATCGCACTGCCTTCGGTCTGCACGAGCTTCGTGATAGCCGACATATATTCTGGCATCTTTAGCTCAAGGCCAACTTGGCCGGCAATAAACATAATTGCTAAAGCGATAAATAGATAATCTCTTTTGTATAAATGCGCTAGAAGTTTAAACATTGTTTAGACTTTTTCTAAAACTCCAATTATTCTGTTTTGTATTTTTCTTTGCCAAATTAAACATCCCGACCCCCGACAGCACATTAACCTATTGCGGTTATTCAGCGTACTTATTATAACATACTCGGCCATAAAAAGGCCTCCGGGGTAATCGGAGGCCAAGTTAAATTGCTTCGTCCATGAAAGGACCATTCTTGTTCCGTTTGAAAGGATGGGTGATGGTGGTGAGAGCGTTGGCAACGCTGATGGACGAAGTAATTTTTAAAATAAAAGGAGGTGTCATGCGGTGCTTGAGTGGCTATGGAAAAATCGGGGCCCAGCAGGGCAATCTCTTTCTTCTAGCCCGCACGGCGGGCAATACGATTCGTTGTTTCTTGGCTCATTCTTTTGCGCGATAGATCGCGCCGAGGTTGTGATAAACGGGTATATCGAACAGCCGAAACAAGTAGAAGCATGACACCTCGAAAGAAACCATCCGCCCTAGCATGAGCTAATGGGGCGAATATGCTTATATCATACGGCACACTGGATAAATTTGCAAGCATAAGCGTTATATTTTATAATATTTTTCGGCTGATAATTCGCTATAATATAAATATGCGTAAAATCATTTCTTTTGTTATCGCCTCTATCTTGAGTTTCTTGCCTTGTATCAATGTGGCCGCTGCGGGCGATATTGATAATCTTGATCAAGTGACAATGGCGGTAGACAATGTGCTTTTTATCGGTGATTCATATTGCATGGGGTCGGGCATCGCAGATGGTCCAGCCTCTGGCTGGGCAGAGCTAACCGCTAAAAAGATGAATATCGAGCATTATTATCGTAAATGCCAAGGCGGTACAGGCTTTATTCGTAAGTCTGATGACCGCAATTTTGAATCTCTCGTCTCAGAGGCGGCGGTTGAAATTGAGAATCCGAGTTCAATTGAATGGATCGTAATAGAGGGCGGTTATAACGATTATCGAGAGAAAGATGAAGATATTCTTCAGGGTGGTCTGGCTCTTATTCAGCAAATCCATGTAGTTTTCCCAAATGCGCAAATATTAGTTGGCATGAACGGCTGGAACTCTACCGATCAAAATATTCAGGATCGGCTCGAAAGAGTTTTATTGGCCGTCCAGCAAATCGCCATTATTTCCAATGTCACCTATATTGATGATGCCGAAAATATACTATACGGGCATCCAGAATATATGACTAATGATCATTTACACCCAAATCTCGCTGGCCAAACTGCCATAGCGGAGCACCTAGCCGAGTATTTGCAGGTGCGTGCGAATGCCTATGCTGCCGAAAAATTATTAACAGAGCAAAATGCTGGAAAGCCAGTGTACACGAACACTAATTATAGCTTCGCTTTTATTGTTATTTCTCTGTCAATCATCGGTGTGGCTGTTATATTTGTCGTGCGCAGAGCGATTGCAAGCAAAAAAGCCGAAAAATAGCCCAGCCTTGCGGCTGGGCTCTAGTCCATAAGCCAGAGAAAGTCAAAATCGTCCCCACGAGCATCACCGAGGCGTAATTGGCGGTGGCGCTTCATAGCTGAAACCATGCATCCTGCACCAGTTGTCGATTGCGGTTTCGCCAGCTTCGGCGACCTTTTCATCTTCTGCGGCCGATGCACCGGATACCGAAACGATCAATAAGGCAAAAATGCGATGCTCGTAGTAAAGGGAATAGCAAATTGCTCCGCGATAGGTTGCGAAGCCGTGCTCCTCGTCGGCGGCCAAATCCCCTAAATCGTAACCCGAACGTTCGCCGAGTCCTAACTCGATGCTTCTAAGGCAAGCCGCCACTTTTAAGGCGGAGAAAGCGTAACTATCAATTGGCGCGCTGTGCTTGTCGTGGCGGTTTAAGACATAATTGCCGCCCTCCATAATGCGCGCTGTGAGCTCGAAGCGGTCAGCAGAATGGACCTCGCTTTCTAAAATATTTGCCGCCCAAGTATTCTGGGGTAAATAAGAAATGCGGATACATCCGTCTCCGCTCTCAAAACCTTCCAATTCCTTTGCTTTCTGTTGGCAGCTCATGATGATTTCGTCGAATAAACGACCGAAGCTTACTCTATCCATTGTAAACTCCCCCCTTTCATATTTTTCTGAGCTGACTAGGTGTAAAAAAACTTGCGAAAAACGCAGATAATTCTATTATAGCACACTTTAGTCAAAAAGTCAAGATTAACAGGGGTGCACTGGCACAAAAAGGCCTCGCCGGGTAAGTTTAAGCGAGGCCTTAGTTGTGTTTGTTTTACAAAATATGTAATAGCTCGATTAAGCCAGCAATCGCTTGTTTCTTGCGATGTAATTCTTCGTGCTTGGCTCTGAGCTCGTCTTTGATATGCTCGGTATCACCACCTTCTTCCAATAAAGCATCTTCAAGCTTGTCGATATCGACAATTATGATATTGCGCTCAGTGCGCATCGTAGCGAGGCGCTCCTTAATAGTGCTCTTCATATCATCTGGAGATTCAT
>CAMZJD010000002.1 GCA_947307445.1 uncultured Candidatus Saccharibacteria bacterium
TCCTTACCATGGATGCGCTCTACCAACTGAGCTATCGCGGCACTGCGTATATATTACCACAGATAAGCGATAGCTTCAAGTCTGGCTAAGTTTAATTTAAGGTGTAATATAGCTATTATTGTTGGCTTTTTGCCACTGTTCGTTGTATTCTTTGCGGATTTGCGCAGCATTAATCATGCCCATCACGAATATCACTAGGAATGATACGATACATATACCGAATATAGTAAAGAATATGATACGGAATAGCTTCATGTTGCGGTTAGCGTGGCTAAGCATATCGCTAGCAAGTCGTATGCTTTCGGCGCGAATTTCGGCCGCAGCATCACTTAGTTCTGGATCCGTATCGTATTCTACGGCAAAATCCCGACGACATTTTTCGCAATGCACGTCGCGTTCGCCGACTTTGAATTTAATATTAGCGCCACAGTTTGGGCATTTTTTCTCTACGAATTTCATTAGTTTAGAATTGGTCCATCATCAACTTTATCGTTTGGCCCGACATAATTCGTAATACCGTAGTTCACAGTAATAACTTTAGGTTGGATATTTGGTACTTTTACGAACATTGCCGCACCAATATATTTTTCGAGGCTATAGTCACGAGCATAACGGATTTCGGCCGTGAGCGAATAGTTTTCGTCGCGAGTAATACTAGATACGCGAGCGCCTCTTAGGCCTTCGCTTGCTATCGAAAAGACCACTATGTAGCCGGACTGGAAATAATTTTCGTCGACCTCCATTGATCCCTCAATGGCATAACTGGCATCAGCGAGATGAGCGTTCATATCCTTCACCTGAGCGACAATCGTATCATATTCAGTCTTAGTCTTAATGACATAATAATCATTGCTCTTGCCGCCAGATAGCTTATAAATAAGGGAATCCTGCTCAGTGGTGCCGCTCGGCAAATATGGCACCGTCAAACTCTCGTATGACACGCCAATTATGTCCGTATCCTCGGCCACCTTAGAGCTTTCAATTGTTTTTTGGGCACGTGTTTCAATTTGCATGCCAAAGAAAATCATACAAAGCACAAATAGCGCACCGATAAACACGCAAATTGTAACCGTTAGAATAACGTGTGCATCCAACAAGCGGACGTCTTCTTTTTCGATATTGCCACCCTTTTTAATCATTGATATATTCCCTTTCCTTTAAATTTTCATAATGTCTGCTTCTTTTTCGGCAAACAATTTATCAATTTCATTATTAAAGTTCTTAATCATATCATCAACTTCTTTTTCGGCGCGCTTGCGGGCATCTTCGGCAAGTTCCATGCCTTTGATGTCTTTGCGTGCATCATCGCGAGCTTTGCGTAGAGCAATACGTGCTTCTTCGACTTTAGCGCTGGCGGTCTTGACGATTTCCTTGCGGCGTTCCTCGGTGAGTGGTGGAACTGGCACGCGAATTACGCGGCCATCGTCTGACGGATTGAGGCCAAGGCTCTGATCGGCACGAATTGCGGAGCTAATTTTAGCGATATTATTGGTATCGTAAGGTGTAATTAGTAGCATTGTGCCACCAGAAACAGTCACGTTGGCAATCTGGTTGAGTGGCGTGAATTGGCCATAGACTTCGGCTTTTACGCTGGCGAGCATATCTGGATGGGCGCGGCCAGTGCGGACCTTTTTCATTTCTTCTTTGAAGCGATCCACCGTAGCTTCCATCTTAGTTTTTACGCCGTTAGTATTGAACATAGTCTTTCATACTCCTTCTCGTTCTTGAATTTAATTACGATGTCGCCGGCGCCCTTGGCATTAGTACGCACTTTCACCTTAAGCCCGAGCTTTTCGCTGAGGTTAGCGGCACGAGCATCACTCTCGGCGCTAGCTGGGCGTTTTCTGTCAAAGGCGGCCGCTTGAGCGCGCGCTTTCTCTTCAACCATATATTGCTCGACCTTGCGAGCACTCCACCCTTCTGCGATTATTTTCGGTAAAACCTTCTCTATAACTTCTGGCTTAGCGGTAATCAATGGGCGCATTTGACCTTCGGATAAACCATGTTCCACCATAGCATGCTTAGCACTATCCGGTAAGCTCAGTAGGCGCGTCGTATTTACGATAGCGGACTTGCTTTTGCCTACACGCTTGGCGACTTCGTCGTCGCTAAGATTAAACTGATTCTTGAGCTTAGCGTAGGCTGTCGCGATTTCAATTGCGTTTAAGTCGGTGCGTTGGACATTTTCAATCAGTGAGATTTCGAGACGATTTTGCGCATCAAGAGTGCGAACAACAGATGGGATTGTTTCGAGGCCAGCAATCTTAGAAGCGCGCCAGCGACGTTCACCGGCGACAATCTTGTATTTGTTGTCCTCTTTGGTGACTACAATTGGCTGCAAAACGCCATGCTCTTTGATAGACTCGGCAAGAGCATTCAGCTCTTCTGGCTTAAAATCTCGGCGTGGCTGATCTGGGTCCGGGATAATATCGTCTATTTTAATATCACGAAGCTGACTCTTGTCTTCGTCCTTAGTGGGGTCGAAGGCGGAGTCAATTCGGTCAGTGGGAATTAGTGACTCGAAGCCTCTACCTAATGCCATTATTTCGTCCTTTCGATTACCTCTTCGGCGAGCGATTTGTAAGCCTTGGCACCCTTGCTAAAACGGTCATATTGACCGATAGCGACGCCGTGGCTAGGAGCCTCGGCAAGACGAACATTACGCGGGATAGTTGTATCAAACACCTTATCTTTAAAGTATTTCTTAATTTCGGCAAGCACCTCAGAACTGAGCGAGGTGCGACGGTCATACATAGTAGCTAAGACACCCAAAAGCTTTAGGTCTGGGTTCATCGCTTTCTTTACTAGATTCATTGATTCAAGAAGCTGCGCAACGCCTTCGAGCGCGTAGAATTCGGTTTGTACTGGGAGAAGCAGATAGTCTGCCGCAATCATGCCATTGACGGTTAGCAATGAGAGGCTAGGCGGACTATCAATAATAATAAAATCATATTTGTCGTTAATTTCATCAATAGCGCGCTTCAAGATACGGAATTTGTCTTCCATTTCGGCCATTTGCACTTCAACGTTGGCGAGCTCTGGAATGGTCGGAGCTATAAAGAGGTGCTTATTTTTTTCGACCTTAGTTACAATATCGGCAAGTGTGGCCTCGCCTAACATTACATCACACATGGACTTATCCAGCTCGCGCTTATCAATACCGAGGCCAGAGCTGGCGTTGCCTTGCGGATCAAAATCAATTAACAGCGTATCTTTGCCTGATTTAGCTAAATAAAAAGCCAAGTTGATAGACGTTGTCGTCTTACCAACACCTCCTTTTTGATTGGTAACAGTGATTACCTTTGCCATATCTTTATTTTACATTAAACTCCACTTTAATTAAAGAGAAACTACCAAATATAGCTCTGGATGATTTCAGGCAACGGAATCTCGAGCAGTATCAGTGCGTCGGTTTCTAGACGTGAGCTCAAATATTTAACTAATTCAAAATCATCACCGAAGAATTTGACTTTTGCATTGAATTTTTGGTCGGCTGGACGCTCACCTAAAACTAAAATTTCTGACATCAGGTCGTAATTTACTTTGCGGAGATTATTGAAATTATTCGTCACAAGGATACGTACATTCGCATCGAGCTCATAGATGGACTGTAGGCCGTATTTAACTGATGTTTTAGAGCCAGAGGCGGAATCATCTAAGATAATCGAGCCGCGCAAACCACGCGCTGGAGCCATACGACCATGAATCGGCGTGAAGCTTTTTAGACCCTCTTTTATCTTTTCGGGCGGAATCTGAAAGAGATGCCCCACGGCAGCAGCCATGATGAGCGGGCGGAGATTATAATTACCGATTACCTTAATATGCCCAGCATGGATGCGGAACCCCTCGGGTCCTACTATGTCGCCAGTACAACCTTCGATTGTCTTCCAGTCGTCCTCAAAGTAGTAGTCGGCCGGATATTCATTACCATAGGTAATAATGTTGGTATTTTGAAGATATTTTGCAAATTCTTGCGGCACATCGTTAAAGTTCAACACGACATAATTTGCGCGATTTGCAAGCGCAAAGTATCGTTGCGCCTCTTCGTCAGTTTCGCAAGCGGTAATAATCACGATATCTGGATTTATGTCAGGAAAAGCCGAGCTGGAATTATAGTCGAGCACAATGACATCTTCGAGCACATTTTTATTAATGCCCATCGTAACAGTAAGCTCTTCACTCAAGATAAAACCGAGAGCACGAATGGCGGATTTGCGACCATAGCTGCCGCAAACTACAATACTTTTGATTGTGTCGTATTTTTTAAGATAGCGTTCGATGCGCTTTTTCGGGTTTCCAAATAGTGGCATTATTTTTTACCTTTCTTTGCCGCCAAGCGTTTCGCGGCGCGCGCGGCTTTTAGCTCTAACGCTTCGTCATGCGAATGGACGCCAAAGAAGAGATCTGTAATACCATTAATTAAGAGATAGGTTCCAAAGAGCTCAATATGGGTAGTAGCACTTAAGCCTGAGCCAGCAAAGAGAACGAATGCTAGGACTGCGCCAAGCGTACCGTTGATTACCCACATGAAGCTGTCAGTCATATTCACGAAACTCGTGAAGCCAAGAATGATTGTAACGACTGATGCAAACAGCACATAGCCACTCAAGATTATGATGCGGAGCCAAATTAGATCAGCCGCGCCGACACCTGGGATAGCTGTGACCAAAAGCGAAACAGCAATGGCAATCTCAAGAAGCCCCAAGAAAAGCGGAAAGCCCCAGTTGGCCTGTTTGCGGCTACGATGAATCATGTTGGCCAGTTCAATAAAACCTAGGCACAGCATCGTCCAGCCGACGATTTGTATTAGTACTTCTGTATCACCACCCGTAGCAAACATCATGCACATGCCGGCAATAATAGAAATTGCACCTTTCATGGCAAAAGTCAGCCAGTGGCTTTCGATAAATTTTTTTGTGGTTGTGCTCACGACAAAAAGCTCCTATTTCTTTACTTAAAGTATATTTTAAACAGAAGCGTTTTGCAAGCACTCTACCGCTTAAACGTGGCGGATTTTAGCGCGAGTTTTTTCGAACAGATAGTCCAACTTATATTGAGCTGGTTTTATGATTAGATCGTGAGCATGGAGATACTTGAGTTCTTCAACACCAAAACTTCGCTTGAACTGGCTTACACCGTAAAAGCGATGAGTAGTGTCATCTTCGGCCGTAATACCCCAAAAGTTATAGCGCTTGATGCCACGCTCGCGTGCATCTTTCATGGCCGCAAGATGAAGTAGTGGTGCCCCGGAATACTTCGTGCCAAGTTCAGTAGAAACACCATAGTGGTAAGATGCTTCATTGCCATAAAAAATCATGAAGTTTTGGGCGAGTATTTCGTCGCCAAGTTTAGCGGTATATATCTTGACTTCATCATAATTCGCGAAGGCTTCGAATTGCTTGCGTAGGAAATCTTCCGAAAATTCGACAAATTTATGACGGGCTGCAGTCTGGAGCTGTATTTCATAGAATTCGTGAATGTCTTTTGGATTAGTGCTGGTTGATACGACGATGTCGTTCTTTTGTGCTTTGCGAATCTTGCGGCGCAAGCCCTGCGAGGCGCCAGCTAGGATTTCTTCTTCACTCTTATTTAAGTCGAGAATTCCGGCGTATTCTACCGATAAATACATTGGGGCTGGTTTTAGCCCTAAGTCGGCAAATAGCTGATTATTTTCGGGCGTGTCGGTAATCTGTGGCCGAATCCGAACGAAGGAACAGTTATCATGTTTAGCTTGTTCTTTAATGTCGGCAAAAATCGCTTCGCGCAATTCCTGATTATCCCAATCTAGGATTGGCCCGCCCGCAATAGCCATGTAGGTGCCACGCTTGGCAGTCTCAACTTGGCCAACATAGGCACCGATTACTTCGCCTTTTTTGCCAAGTGCGATACGGCGGATGACTTTTTTATGACGAGCGAGATGAAAATCTCCCCAGGCCCACGATTGAAGAAAATTTGCGTCCGCATGACTCGTGACAAATTCATCCCATTGTTGCTGACTTTCAGCATCAACTATCTTCATTTTCTCCCCTTTAATGAGTTATAGATTAAAGCTGCGCCAAAGATTACTAAAATAATACCAATTCCAGCCAGAACCCAGTTGATTCCCTTATTGTTTTGAGCAAAACGGTTGATGAATTCTTCGGCCGTTTCACTACCTTCATCAACTTCAAAGAATGTCTCCTTGCTGCTGGAACGAAATTCGGCAAAGCTATCTCCTTTTTGCTGGGCAATAACAGTGATGGTTTTATCTTTGACGTACTGATAGCTAATTCGATAGTCGCCAATAGCCGGATTGGATGGGTCGGCAGAATTTGTTAAGTATTCATTAAATATTTTTAGATCGCCATGGTAAAGCTCTGCAATCTCATCTGGGCCGAGCGTGGTGTCGTAGCTTAATTTTTGAATCAATGTTTTGGGCAAAATGTAGGCACCAAATTTTTGATCTGTGGCGATAAAATCCTGGCTCTCATATTTTTGTTCACTTGGATTAACATGATTTGAGCCAAAATCTTTGGAGTCGATTAAGCCCTCATGCCAAGTTTTGACGTATTCGCAAGCATCATCACAACTCTGGAACCACTGATAAGTCTCGACTACACGGCGCAGCATGACTGTACGCCGGCCAATACCGATTAAATTGTCAGACAGTATGCCTTCAGCTGTGAGTTTTCCAGATACACCAACTAGTTTACCCTCATAGGCGGAATTTACGTGTTCGTAATCCGCGGCCACCACATCGGCACGCGCTTCATTGATGAGCGTCTCGAAAGTATTAGCGCGATTTAGCGCCATAATCAGAGTGGCAATACCTAGCAACGCTAGGATAATCCCGATAATTGATATGCGACGTCGTTTCATATTCTCCTCCTATAAATGACGATGCTTTTTACGCGCGACTTCTAACATATGAACAAATTTATAGCGGAATGGTCGGATGACCAAATCCTGTGCTGGCAAGTAGGTAACCTGTTCGCCGCCAAAGCCAGTTTTAAAAGTAGTAACGCCAGCATAGCGATGATGGGGTGAATTAGGTGGCGCAATGCCAAATAAGTTATAACGCTTCATGCCTAGATCCTTCGCATCGCGGATAACTTGCCATTGCAAAGCATAAGCGCCAGGATATTTGCGCCCCTCTTCCGTAGAGGCCGCTTCATGGTAAATAGCCTCTGGCGATTGCATAATAATGAGCCCTTTAGCGAGCGGCTTGCCATTAAGTGAGGCAGTATAGATGCGCGCGGCACCCTCAAACGCTTCGTGCTGAGCCTCGATAAAGCGGCGCGAGGACGGGATGAAGTCTTGGCGCTTGGCAGTTTCGAGCTGAAGATTATAAAAATCCGTAAAAGCGTATTTGCTCGTATCAAAAGTCACCTCAATGCCGAGTTTTTGCGCGCGACGCACCTCGTAACGCGTTTGGCGACGCATGTCTTTCAGTAAATCGTCTTCAGAAAGGCTCAAATCGAGCATTACTGTATGTTCAGCGTGTAAATGCATTGGCGATGGAACCAGACCAAGTTCTCTTACGAGTTGCTGATTATTGTAATCGTCTGGAATATTTGGACGCATACGCACAAAAACACATTTTTCACGTTCGGCCACTTTGCGGATCTCTTGCATAAAGGCTTTTACGGCGCGCTTATTGCGGTCCCAATCTAGGAGCGGCCCACCAGGAATTTCCAGGTAGGCGCCGCGTTTAGCCTTCTTTAAAATAACTACGGCCGAGCCAATGAGATCATCGCCGTCATAGAGCCCAAAATAGAATACTTTTTCACCATCGAGCTCGTAGACCTTGCCCCAACCGGCGCTTTGCAAAAAGTTCGCCTCAGGATGATTGGCACGGACATAGTTGTCTAGATCGATGGGGTTAATTTTGCAAAGTTTAATCATGTTTGTCTCCGGCTAGTTTATGAACTTTTTCGGCAATTACGTCCGCCAACTCCTGAGTGTCCACGAGGTAGCGCGAATGGCGCCAGCCTTCTCTCATGTCTAGCTCGGAGTTCCGAAGTAGTTCATGCATTTTCTTACCCTGGCGCGGAGGAGTAATATTATCGTCCGTGCCCCAAATAATTTGCGTCGGCGTGGTAATATTGTCTAGTTTTAGGACTTTGTCGGAGTTGAGCATATTATCGAGAGTCTGTTTCATATTTTCTGGCGCAGCATCATAATCACTGGCGCCAACTACTTTATGAAATGCCTTGCGTAACACTTTGCTTTTCTTGAGCGGAGCAAAGGTTTTGGCGAGTACTTTTGCCATATTTCGTTTTGTCGATTCTTCATATATGCCGGCCGAATCAAGTAAAATGAGGCCTTTGAGATAATCCGAGCCCTTGTCGTTGAGCATGTTTAACAATATGCGACCGCCGTTACTATGACCAAGCGCAATACTGCCTTTCGGGATACTTTTTGCCGCCCATTTTGCGTAATCTTCAATTGTGTAGACCTCATCAGATTCAGTGCCGAGGCCGGGAACGCGCAATAACTCAGCTTCAATTTGATGCTTTTTGAGACACTTTATTACTTCTAACCACGGCTCTGGTTTATAAGTCCATCCGTGGATAATATATAGCTTTTGCATTATTCTAGCCCCCAGCTTGCGCGACGACGGCGATGCGCCTCGTCTTGGCGCGCTAATTTATCAACGTCGTTCGGATTAGCGAGTAATTTCTCGACAATCCATTCAAGATATTGGCTACCTTTGAAAATCACAGTCTCCTTGCCGGTAAGATTTTCTTCGAGATACTTCAATGCCTGCTGTGGTTTATCGAAAGAAACTACGTCGCACTTATCTTTTATTAGCGGATAAGTGTATTTTTTGGTGCGGCGGCCGATCATTATAATTTTTTCTGCTTTTACGTCGAGCAACAACTGCGCTAATTTTTTGTGTTCTTCACCCTCTAATTGGCCTTGGTCAATAATATCACCAATAACCAACCATTTATGAGGTGCATGCATGACTTTAACCATGTCGAGCACTGTAGTCATACTGATAATATGTGCATTATAGCTACTGTCGACAATCTTGATGCCTTTCTTGCCGTCTAGATAGTTACTACGAGCTGGCGGCATTTTGAAGCTAGCTAGCTTGTAATCAATCTTTTCGCCAAGATAATCCATCAATTCACTTAGCATTAGTAATTGGACCGTAACGTCACGCGGCATAGGTTCCTGGAATTCAAACTTATGTTTGCCGAAATCAAAGACGGCGCGTTCTGGGTACACCTCGTAACTCTTTAGCTCGCTTTGATTTACTGGCACAATCTTGGCAGAAATACCATCGGTACATTCGTGCATCTTGGGGTTTTCGTCGTCAATTAATACGAGTTTACGCGTATTCTGCGGTATGGTCGAAAATTCATGCGCGATAGCTTCGTCAATGTCTTTAAACTTGCCGGAGTTGACTTCGTTTTCGAAATACACCGCATGTGAGCGGCCGAGTGATACCCAGCAACTTACTTCTGGTTTAAGCCATTTAGCGATAAACTCCGCCTCATGGGGGCGCTCGCCGTCACATTCAACAATATAAAACTTCTCAACATGCTTATAGGTGAAAGCGCGTAATGGCGCCTTTAAGAGGAGCGCGATCCATTTTAGTTTGCTACCCGTGATACCAGTAAGGCCCAAAATATCAAAAGCAATGCCGAAGGCCGAGTTGGCATTATGCGAGTAATGCGCCTTATTGCCTAGCTGGCTTTCAATAAGATTGAGCATGGTGGTTTTGCCGGCCGATCCGGTGACGATAATGATGCGCGGGTGCCAGCGTCGGAGTGAATAATTCGCGAAGAACTTAAAGTAGCCCGCCGCGACGAAATAGAACTTCTTCTTTAATTTTGCAATGACTGTCATTTACTTAATTATATCACGCCGCTTAAGCTCAAGCAGTACCGTTGGCACAGCTGGCGGCGGTGTGAAATAATTAGGACGCATTGGTAAGCGAATGCGTGGCACATAGTGGATAAAGAGTTGTTTGCCAAGTTGTGAGGTGTAATGGCGGTCATTGTTGAGGAGTTTGAGCGCAAACTGCTTCTGTAAAACCAGATAAATCGCCTCGGGCGGATTCTCGGCTTCATCAAGTTTATGCAGAATTGCCGAACTGAGATGGAACGGTGGATTGGCGAAGATTTTATAGGGGCCGTCCGGTAAGGTCATTTCAAGAAAATCCTGTTCCACGATGGTAATATTTTCAAGTTTACCAACATTAGCTCGTAGCTTAGCGGCGGTTTCCGCGTCCGACTCCACAGCAATCACGTGTGCGCAGCGCTTGGCGAGCGCGGCCGTAATTACGCCGGAACCGGCGCCGATGTCGATTACCGTGTCGCGCTTCTTGATATTGCTGTGACCGATTAAAAAACCGGCTAGCTTTGGCCCACGTAAGAAATGCTGGGACAATTGGTATTTACGCATCTTTCGGGATCAATCCTAACTGGCGCACCGCCTCATACATGGCTACCGCGCTGGCACAACCGACGTTGATGGAGCGCGTGCTACCGAGTTGTTCAATATAAACAGCCTGGTCGGCTTTATCAAGCAGTTCTTGCGAAATGCCATCCGATTCGGAGCCGAATACTAGGATGGAATTTGGCACGAGCTGGGTTTGCTGGAGTGGCTTGCTCTCTGGGCGATTGTTATCTACAGCTACAACTTGCATACCGCGCGCATGCGCATCGACAATGAATTCATCTACGGTCGCAAAGTGGTCGATGTGGAGATACTTATCCGTGACCATGGCACCGCGCCGATTGTATTTGCGCTTGCCGATAATATGCACGCGCGCCACATTAAAGGCATTGGCATTGCGCACAACCGTACCGATATTAAAATCGTGCGCCAGATTCTCGATTGCGACTTCGAGTGGCACACGACTTTTGTCGAGCTCAGCGACGATAGCTTCATTGGACATGCCTTTGAATTTATCCACCAAATTACGGGTGTCTGCGCTCGGATCCATAATATTAGTTTAGCAATTATTTAGTCTTTTTAGCGAGGCGTTCAGCGACTTTTTTGTCTGTTTCAATCTGTTTCTTTTTCTCTTCATAACTCTGAATGCCAAAACGGACCAAAGCCCACACTACGACATTCATACAAAGTGCGATAATTGAAACCAGCGGAACAATTAACACTGCCACACCAAAAGATTGGTTAACGAGAGCGCAAAATCCTGCAAAAACCACACTCACAAGGGTTATTGCACCATAAGTATAGCTAAGCAGCGCAACCTGGCCTTTTTTGTGGTAAATATCCAACATTTTATCGAGAAAATTCATCATAAGTCTATTATATCACACTTGCGCTTAAAAGTCAAGATTATTCAAGAGGTAGTGGCCGCGTGGTAAAATGGGAACATGCGTGATGATTTAATTCGCGAAATTAATTCCCATATCGATGAAGAACGTGCCGCCCGTACCCGGCATTATTTTGGTATTTATAAGGGTGGCTACGGCGAAAAAGATGAATTACTGGGTGTGCCGAATCCTGTTTTACGCAAGATTGCCGCTAAATTTAGCAAGTTATCACGCTCCGACATTGAGGGCCTATTGCAATCCCGTATTCATGAATTTCGCTTCGTGGCTCTCTGTATTCTTGAGAAACAGTATAAGAAAAATCCGCGCGAAACCGTTGAAATCTATTTAAACCACTTAGACTATATCAATAACTGGGACCTCGTAGATTGTTTTGCGTCACATATCATTGGTCAATGGTGTCTCGATAACCAAGATGAGACTATTCTGATTAAATTGAATCAGAAGAGTAGCCTTTGGCGCCGGCGCATTTCCCTAGTCGCCTATCAAGCCTTTTATCGTAAAGGTATTTTAAGTAATGGCCTCGAGCTAATCGACCAGCGCATTGAGGACCCAGAAGATTTAATGCACAAAGCTTGTGGCTGGATGCTGCGCGAGATATACAGTAAAGTCGATAGGCAAGTCGTAGAATCATACCTAATCGACAATTATGATCGTCTTTCGCGCACCACTTTGCGCTATGCTATTGAGCGAATGCCGGAAGCGCAGCGCCAAAAGTATTTAAAACGAGATTTTAGATGAAAAAACAAAACTTTCAACCCTATGAGCCAGAAAAATGCTGGGTTGGCGATGCGCACAAGGTTTGTTATCCAGATGAAGATACGGCCGAGCAAAGTGCGCGCCTATCGGAATTTGAGCATGGGCTAAAACCGGGCACACTTGGCGTTTATAAGTGCGAATATGGTGACCATTGGCACCTAGCCCACAAGCAACAAAAATCCGCCTAATACGAAGGCGGATTTTTAAAGGCATTATTTCTTGGCTTTTTTCGTAGCCGGCTTCTTGGCGGCTGGCTTCTTGGCGGCCTTTTTGCTAGCCGTAGCATGCGGACGGTTTAACTCGGCGAGTTTGTCCATCGTTTTATTAATGCGAATGCGATTAGCGATGCTGTTACGCGCCTCTGGCGACGAAAGTTGCTCAACGGCTTTTGGATCGTTCTTGTAAACGGCCAACATCTCGGCAACTTGCTGCTCTATTTCTTGGTCGGAAACCTCAATTTTAAGCTCGTCGGAAAGCTTTTGCACGATAATTGAGCTCATTACGCGACGCTCAGCTGTCTTTTTGACTTCGGCTTCCCATTCTTCTTGAGATTGACCACGAGCCGCAAGGAAATCTTCCATTTTTTGACCACGAGTCTGTAAATTACGGCCAAGATCCTCTTTGATATGATCTGCCTGTTCTTCGACTAACGAAGCCGGAGCTTCAGTCTTAGAGCTATCAACTAATGCTGTGAGCAAATCATCTTTGAAATGTTCATCGGCGTTATGTTCGGCTTGGGCAAGAAGATTCTTCTTAATGTCTGCACGGAGATCTTTAAGCGATTCAAAAGCACCAGATTTTTTAGCCAACTCATCATCGATGGCCGGAGTGATTATTTCGTTAACTTGCTTAACTAGCACTTCAAATACTGTTTTGGCGCCAGCGAGATCGGCGTTACCGTAATCCTTCGGGAAAGTAAGATTTAAATCAAATTTATCGCCAGATTCATGACCGACGATGCCATCTTCAAAGCCCGGAATAAAGGCACCAGAGCCAAGACGAAGGCGAAAATCTTTGGCGGAACCGCCATCAAAGGCGACGCCGTCTTTCTTGCCGACAAAATCAATGATGACCTCGTCGCCAGATTTTGCTTTACGCTTTACGACTTTGCCTTCAGCATAACTATCAGCAATGCGCTTGAGCACATCATCAACATCATCTTCGGAAACTGCCGGCTTGTCATAATGACCTTTGAGTTTCTTGTAGTCACCGAGTTTAACCTCTGGGAGGATGTCGGCGGCGACAATCAATTCGGCCATTTCACCAGGAATAAATTTCTTAATATCAACACGTGGGATGGAAACTGGCGTGACACCCGAGCCATCAAATAATTTTGGAATGGCTTGACGCACGAGAATATCTAGCGTAGTGCTAGCTAATTCATTTGGATCAACATGTTGTTCTACAACATTTGCAGGAGCTTTACCATTGCGGAAGCCCGGAACTTTGATATTACGAGCGAGACGCTCTAGGGCCTTAAGACGAGCAGGCTCGAAATCGTTCTGGTCGAAGGACACTTCGAACTCAATCGACGTACTCTTGATAGTTTTTGTACTCTTCATAACAAAATTATAGCATGAAACAGATACAGATTAAAGCGTAGACGAATTATTCAATTGGGAGCACGCCAGAGTTGTAGTCGGTGCGAAAATGACGTAACGTGAGGCGCGGGTCAATCTCATGTTTAATGCCCGGATTTAGGATATCGGATGGGTCGAAAATTTGTTTGACTTGGCCATATATTTGCGCCAACTCCGTTTCGCGGTAGCGTTGCGTGAGCATAGCAAGGAAACGGCCTTCTGGGGCAGCACCGAATGCATGGCCGCCACTGGCGTAAACTAAGTCTAGATATTTACGCATAAATTCTATCATTACCTTGCGGCCTTCTGTGGTGGAAGGCGTATAACTTGGGCGCACCGTAAACACATGGTGCTCCACCGCACCAAAGACAGCGAGCTTAACGTTCAGCTCTTTGGCTAGCGCAGTCACTTTATCCAGAAAATCGGCCTGGCTATCGGTTGGAATAAAAGCATTGTCAATAAGCGGCAAATGAAAGCTTTGGCTAGAATCATTCAAGTAAGCAAGCAGATTCTCGCGCAAAGCAGCGAAATCGGACTCATTATCTACGTTGGCGCGAATAACCCGTAGAGTATTAGGCAATTTTTTCTGTAGTTTGCGGAATTTGCGGCGGCGGCGACCACGCGAATCATCTTTGGCATTGGCAAGTATCAAATAGCCGTCATTAGAGGCTTTACGGAAGAAATGAGAGGTTTTGCCGATATTGCTTGTCTCGTTGTATAACTCGGTGTCGTAAAAGACAATATCGGTAAACTTTAACTGCTGCAGTAATTTGGTCACTGCTACGAAAGACTTAGCGTTATCTACCGGAATAGCGACGTAATCTGGAGTCTCGAATACCGGTTCTACGCGCAAAATAACTTCTGTTACCACGCCCAATGTGCCCTCAGCACCGCAGAAAATCGGCGCGAGATTAAAACCACGCTTGGAACGCACTAGACGCAGCCCCATATAACCAGAATGGTCCGTATGAGAGATTTCTTCAACGCGGGCGCCATTGCGCTGAATAAGGTCATTTATGGAGCGGTAGATTTGCGCTTCGAGTGTGTCGCCTTTTAGCTTATGCTTGAAGCCGCTTTTGCTAAGTTGACTGAACTCTGCCACACTGCCGTCAGACAAAACTACTTCCATGGCATTAATAAAGTCGGCTATGGTACCAGGCTCTGTATTATTGCTAGCGATGGCATTACGGGAAATTAAACCTCCAATGGTCTCCGAGGCATTGCCACGCACGGGCAGATCGAGCCCTTGAAGCATTAAGGCTTTGCGCAATTCACCAAGTGTAACGCCAGCCTGTACGCGGATTAAGCGTTGGCGCGGATCGATTTCTTGAATGCGATTCATGCGCGCCATGGAAATAACTAATCCAGAGCCCAAATCGGAGCCAGTCTTGCTATTGCCGCCACCGCGGACCGTGATAGGTAAAGGAATATTTTTACTGGCTAATTGGTTGGAAAATTTTACAAGGCGGCGGACATCGGTAGTATTAATTGGCTGGGCCATAATGCGCGGATAGTAGCGCAAAATTGAACGGTCAGTAGCGTAATCCGCCAAAATAGTTGGCGCGCTATAAACTACGCCGTCTACATGCTGATTTAGATAAACCGCAATTCGATTCATAAACCACCCTGTATCATTACATTTTATTTTAGCACACAAAAGCATAAGTGTGATAGTATTTCAGACTATAAAAACGCCCCTCAGGTGAGGGGCGGGGGAAAATGGAGTCTGGCTTAGAGCCAAGTGGGTGACGCGTGTTCGAGCTCGATGATATAAGTATGATCGCTCCAGGTGTCGAATTCGTAGGCGGCAGTTTTGCCGAACGGCTCGACGCGGCGCACTTCGCGCACGAAACTCGTCAAGACGCCCTCGCCATCAGGGTGCTTCGGATGGCCGAAAGCATAGCCTTTCATGCGGAACGGAATGCAGGTCGTAAAGACCTTCGATCCAAGCGGGCTCTTAACGAAGTGGCGCAGACTTTCGGAAACCGAAGAACGGTTTTCGAAATCAACATCGTCGCTGTCATCCCAGTCGGGACTCCACATTGTTAGAGTAATAAGGTGCTGATCCATAGTTTCCCTCCCTTGATTTGATACCTTTACGGGTTGTTAGTCCGAATCAAAGCCTAACGAGCGTATTATGCCACAATTATGCATAGAAATCAATAATCTTGTCGTTTTGGTCGGTTTAATGGTAAAATAAAGCGGTAATTTAACATGCGCGAGTGGTGAAATTGGTATACACGTATGCCTTAGGAGCATATGCCTTCGGGCGTGCTGGTTCAAGTCCAGTCTCGCGCACCATACAAAGACGTCACTTAGGAGACCTAATGGCGTGAAGAAAGCCCCAGATTTCTCGGGGGTTTTCTTTTATTTTGCACCATTCTTGGATTTACGAGTCTAGCTTTGTGATTGATTTTCTGAGATTTTTTGAGTCTGCCGTGGTAGGCTCATTTTTTGATGCACCAATTCTACCCTACGAAACGTTAGGCGACCGGACACGCCGTAACGGGGGTCAAAACCCGTTTTTGTGTGCACGTTTTTTGATGTTGTAATATTTACAATAATATACGAAAATATACGTTAACATTATTTTTCTGATGCTACAACTACAATACCATAAGTATTTCAAATGTATAGAATTGTAGTTTTCCACAGGTCTGATACACTACTGTTAGGACATAGTTATATGTCTGAAAAATGAGGTGGGCAGCGAATCCAGGTGCGCTTTTTCACCTTAAAGATAAAAAAGAACAATTCGTTCTTCTTTAATAGCGAATAGGTGGAACAGTTTAAGTACAGAGTCGCTGTATTTAAAAACTCATTTTTCGTTATTAATGAAGAGCGAGTTTTTTATTTTCGCACCGATAGCTGCTCATAATACGAAATGTAAAGAAAGGAGGTTGGATTTGGCTTTGACTCATACGAAAAAGCGCGTCCGTAACCATCGCTAAATGACACGAACGCGCAAACTGATACCCTCGCTTTTTGCTTGCTTGAGTATGCGCTTATATTACAACAAAAGCGTTATACCAGGCAAGCATCAGCGAGATTCCAATATAAAACTTAAGGAGATTTCGCAAATGAAATCAAAAAGCAGAAAGATTCTTGCCGATGATGGTTTTAATCCAGAATTGGTTCTCGGGGCTCGTTTCGAAGGAGTATTGAAATTCCCATGCATAGAAGCACATCGTGACATTGTCGTACCCGATTCTCTTGTGCCCTTTTCTCAAATCAAAAAATATAACAACAATAAGGCTTTTGTGGCCGAATATGAGCATGATCATTACTTTGGACTACTGGCCGAAAACCCAAATGCCTTTATCGATTTAATAAAAACTTGTGGTGGATTTATTACTACCGACAATTCCGTTTATTTAGATGATCCGCCGTCGGTTCAAATTTCCAACATATACCGCAGTCGTGCGATGGGGTATTATGTGCAATCTCGTGGCATATATACCATCGGCAACTTCCGTGGCGGAAGCGAAGAATTATACACAGATAAGATATTCAAGGTTCCGCCCGTAGTCGATGGGTTGCCCCATAATTCTATTATTGCCGTCAGCCCATATGGTTGCGTTAAAGGCTGCGAGGAGCGCAAACATTTTGAAGCAAGTCTATGTGTTATGCTGGACTACCTGCATCCAAAAGTAGTGTTAGTTTACAGTCATGGCGCAGATAAAATCCTAAAGACACTGCGACACAAAACCCAGTTTGTTATTTATAATGATTGGATTTCGGTCAGGCATGGTAAGGAGGCGCATGGGATCTGGCTATAACAATCTATATCCGTCGCTCCATAATGGCGCAGGCATTAATGGCATTAATTACAATACTGCCGGTTCGAGCGAAGTCGGGAAGGTAATTACCAGCCTTCAGCTAAAAACGGGCGAAAAAGTGCCTGACACTTCGAGGCCAAACTCTGTAGCCCAGAAGAAAGACGGAGACAAACTTTTGACTGAGCGGTATTATAATGAAAAAGGAGAGCCGTATCTTGATATCGATTATACGAACCATGGCAACCCTAAAACTCATCCAATAGTACCACACAAACATTCAATTAATTACGAAAATGGCGTAATCGAACGCGAGGAGCCAGGAAAGGAAGTCAGATGACAACAGTAGACATTAAAGACCAGCTCGAGCATGGTCGCGAGATTGAGTTTAACTACAACGGTAAGCGATACTCATTCACTTTTGGTGAGATTGACGGTAAGAAAGTTATTGCATTTTGCGAATTTAATAAGCCGGATATTGAGTTCGATACCATCGATGAAATACTTGCCGCAGAATACGACGGCTTCAAGATCGCCGACGTAATTGAATCATTATCCGACGAAGATATTGATATCTTCTAATCTTCCCGCGTTATCTCAGCACAGGTTAAGGACAATGGGCAAGACTCGCATCTTCTTGACTACCTTTGCTCATATTTTTTCCCTATGCCTTTATTGCGTATTTAGGAGCAGATGCCGCGCGACTAGTTTTTCCAGATTTTGTCGTACAAACCGGTCGCATTGCCGCTGGCATCTATAGCAAACACTTGAGCGCCATCGTCTTCATAGCCGTCGTAGAGTGCCGTTACGCCGCTGATGCCTTCAAGCCGAGAAATTGCCTTGAAAGTCATATTTTTATAATCAAGATAGATCGCGCCGACCGTACCATCACTAAATTGAAGCAAAATCGCTTCATTCCCACCATTGCCAAATAAACCAACCATGGCGCGCGTTACTTCGCCGTCAAAATTAAATTCTTGCTCAATGCTCTTAGTTGGGCTAATGCCGCCGAAGTAGCTATTGTACCTAAAGAACGTTATAGCCTCTTCGTCAGCCTGGAAGTCTTTGTCGAGAATCGTGGCCGCATACCCAGAACCCCAACAACCATTATCAGTTGAGGTACACTTTTTGAGCACATTGAAGCCATGCTTCGCGTTTATCCTAACTTTAATCGTTATATATGATTGATCGTCTGATTTCTCGTCTGGCTCCGCTGGTTGGCCACTATCGGGCGTGACTTTACTTTCGGGCGCAGACGGCTCGGGTTTTCGTTCAGGCTCCGTTGTTTGCTCAGCGATTGGCTCCTTCTTTTGTGTCATCATGACATATTCCACGATGGCAAATGACGCCGCGCAAATCAACAATAAGACTAAAACAATAATAATTGGTATGTGTTTGC
Source organism: uncultured Candidatus Saccharibacteria bacterium (assembly GCA_947307445.1). Lineage (GTDB taxonomy): Bacteria > Patescibacteriota > Saccharimonadia > Saccharimonadales > Saccharimonadaceae > UBA2834. The sequence goes on from CAMZJD010000002.1 coordinate 18,809, forward strand.
AAGCTTGAGCCTTAGATTCAGCTTCTGCTTGCGCTGGCAGTTGAGCATTATTATCCATAACCTAGTTCATCCCGCCAATAATTTTAATTGCGACTTCTTTTTTCTTTGCCATACGATGCCCTTATATTACTTGAGGTTATATTCGCACAGATTAAGAAAATAAACAAGATATCACTGGTGGCCCGATGATTACAAAAAATGATCATGAGCGATTTGGTATAATAAGAAAATGAGTAAGCTAACTGCCAAGACAAAAATAGTCTTGATCCTCGTCTTTGTTCTGGTTATCTCGTGCGTAACTGTTTCTTGGTTTTATAGTGCGATTAAAAGTAAAACTATTTTTATTAATGAATGGTTCATCGCTGATAACGCCGTACGCGGCGTAGATATCTCCAACCATCAAGCGCAAGTCGATATGTATAAGTTGGCCGCACAAGACATCAAGTTCGTATACATGAAGGCGACCGAGGGCACTTACTACGTTGACACTTATTTTGCCGCGAACTGGCAAAACGCCAAAGATGCCGGTCTAGCGCGCGGAGCTTATCATTTCTTTTCTTTCGATAGCACTGGTGCCGACCAGGCCCAACTCTATATTGATACCGTTGGCGAAGATTTGAAGGGAGATTTGATACCCGTGATAGATGTGGAGCTGCATGGTAAATACGAAACAAATCCGCCCACAAAAGATACCGTTGTGCGCGAAGTTGGCATTATGTCCGATATTCTCGAGGAAAAATACGGTGCTAAACCGATGATATACGCACAGCGAGACCTTTATGATTTGTATCTAAAAGGTTTGTTCGATGACAACCCACGTTGGGTGCGTAGTATCTATTTCCCGGCGAGTTGGGAAAACGGCAATAATTGGCTACTCTGGCAATACAAAGATCAAGGTGAGTTATCCGGCTATAGCGGTGGCCAAAAATATATTGATTTAGATGTTTTGAATTCACATTACAGTTTAGATATCTTGCGCGTTAAATAAACCCTCACGCTGGAGGGTTTATTCGTAATTAGCTGGCGGCATCGGACCAGACCGGCGTCTCATCGTCACCGGAATCTGGTATATGGATTGGTCCTGGTCGTTCTTCTTCTTTTGAAGCGTCAATACTGCCATCAATTAGTGGATATGTTACCTTCCCTCGCTCAAACATTGAATAGTTACCATCGTCGAACCGATATAATTCAAGGGTATCAAATCCATTGAATTCAAACTCCGCCCATTTCCCATCTTCTTTAATTCGAAAGACGTGCCGGCTGCCATCCGCATTCCCACCAACGTTCATTGTCAACGTTTCACCTTCGCAAATATCTCTATCATACCAGCCGCGACCGCTCGTGCCCTTGTTCGCTAAATCATATTGCATCGCAAGAGTGTCCAGTACCCAGCATTCCGTGCGACCAATGCCTTTGGCGGCGAGCTCTTTATCGGTCGCAATAACCCAAATACTCTGTATGGCCTTAGTTTGCTCTTCGGTTAGAGTAATCGATGTGCGATATGAGTTATCAACTTCATTCTCAATATACGGCAAATCACCGATATATCTGCCAATAAAACCGAACATCATCATGATAAATATAAACGGTAGCATAAATACAATTGAAACTATTACGATAGTGAGAATTAACCACTTATTGTCATCAGTATCTTTAGCTGGCGTCTGTCCAGCCCGGATTGGATCTTTAATAATATCACTCATATTAAAATTATAACAAAAATGCTTGCTTTTAGAATGCAGCTTATGCTAAACTGAAGTTAGTGTAGAGTGAGAGACAAAAAGAGTTAAACAAAAACAGAGGTGTTTAAAAATGAAAATCGACATCGTCTCATTTAAAGACGAGAGTTCGCGCGTTGTAGTTAAACGCGCTGGATTTTCGCTATAATTTGGGAGGAAAGAACCGCGCGATGGAGTACGGTTCTTTTTTTATCTTTAAAAATTCCGCTAGGTATTGACTTTTTTGAAAAAGTATGCTACAATATATATGTTGGCATTCGTCAAGGAACTTTGAGAGGAGGTTGATAACATGGGGTCTTTTCATCATGACTCTTTTGTTTTCACCGCACTGAATGATTTTAGGGCAGAAGACGATCCGAATCTCCAACTTGAATACGCAAACGAGTTTGGCATCCGTATCATCGCCTGCAACGGCTTGAAGCGCGAGGATTGGCGCGTGGTAAGCGGGCCTTTTTGGCGTTTTCGTAAACGCGCGAGTGAACTTCTGCTTGGCAGAGATGACAAGCATGAATTTTATATTCGCCGCGTAGAGGCTAATGTCGGCACGGGGATTCAGCTGTTTTACTATGACCTAAAGACCAAACAGGATGCGATTGTCGAGATTAAGCGCAAGCCTGGTCTCGCAATGACTTTCCGCTCGGGCAGAAGGATTGATTATACGCTTGATGTGTATTCAATGTGTTCTTACGAAGGACAACTTTGTTTTCTGTCTAATGGCGACCGTTTCGTCGTCGATTAATATACGATTCAGTGCACCGAAAAACCGCGGCTCTTGTAGCCGCGGTTATTTCTTACGATAAATTTTAATATGTGCTGCCGCGTACTTTTTGTCACTGACCATTTCAAGATATGTAAATGCTGGAGGCTCCGGTGTCTCTGGATGCGAGAGCACAAAATATCCTCCTGGCACAAGGTTGTACACTAGACCCGCGACTATGTCATATTGCGGATTGTCATAGGGCGGATCGACAAAGATGATGCCATAATCGCCATCCGGATATTTAAGAATATTCGCATCATCGATTTTAAACTTGGCAAGATTCTGCTTAATAGTTTTAATGGCCTTAGGGTTGTTTTCCATAAAGTCGACATGAGCGGCGCCAATCGATAAAGCCTCAATGCCGATTGCGCCGGAACCGGCGAAGGCATCAAGGATGCGCCGTCCTGAAATTTCATCGCGTAAGCTGTTGAAAATTGCCATGCGCTCACGCTCGCCCATTGGATGTGTTAGTTTCGTCTTTGGCGTATCAATAGTTTGGCCACCGAAGCGACCGGAAATAATACGAATCTGATTATTGTTTTTTCTCATCGCGAAGCTCCTTTTTTGCTTGGTTGGCCGCCGAAGCCCAACCCAACGTAATAGCACGAACAATTTCCGGGATTAGCACTTCCCTAGTATCAATGGCTAAATCGGTGGTCCAGCCTTTTTCTAAGAAACGTTCATACATATTCAACGCCGCCACACGTTCAAGCGCATCATAGAATGCTTTTTTATAATCGGCCTTTTCTGCATCTTCGTGGGTGAAATCTTTTGGCTGCAATGATTTAAGCCGGGCTGGCGTAATAATATAGGCTACACCATATTCAAAGGCCACGTGTTTCGTCATTAATCCCCCCGCACCAAGATAGAGCCAGTTCTTGCGCATTGTTTCGGCGAAATTGTCGCCTTTTGATACGCCTTTTAGCTCCACGCCAAAAATCTTGGCATAATCCGCGTCGCCCACGAGTTCGTCGCGTTTTTCACGAAATGGATAATGGTGCGCTGGCGTAAGACCGTCAGTAATAGCATGCGCCATCCAGGCCGCCTCAAAGCTCGCCCGCACGCGGTCGCCCCTTTTTAAGGCTTGCACTAAATTCCAGTGATGATCGCTAATGTAGCCAAATAGAACTCCGTCATCTTTTTTGGGAATAATGAAATGCTCCGGTTCGTCTACGCCAGGTGATTTGCGTTTCAAGCCATCTGGGCCCTGCATACCCTCAAAGCGCAAAATCTCTTTCGTGATGGGGAACGTACGCGCGACAGGCAAATTCTGCCCCAATAGGAGCCGTGCAGACTTATCTAGTTTTTGGTGCGTACCAATGAGACGTCCCGAGCGTTTGGAGCTGGACTTTACGCATAATGTTGCATACATAGTTTAATTCAAAGTGGTTAAACGTTGATATTTACGGACAGAATCGCTTAACTCTTTATATTCTAACATATTATAGCCTTCTTGTCTAAACTGCTTAACTAAAAGTTCGGCTTTATGGACGAGTTTCGTATCCGTAATTGTAGCAATGCGCAAATCGAGTGCGCCATGCTGGAGTGAGCCGTATAGCTCACCGGGGCCGCGCAATTTCAAGTCCACTTCTGCAAGGTAAAAACCATCCTGCGAGCGTTCAATTTCACGCAAGCGGCGAGTGGGTACATCTGAATTAGAGTTAATTAAATAGCAATAAGAAGCTGCACTGCCGCGCCCCACACGACCACGAAGCTGGTGTAGCTGCGAAAGTCCATATTGGTCCGCATCGGCTATTACCATCACGGTGGCGTTAGGCACATTCACGCCCACTTCTACTACTGTCGTACTGACCAAAATGTCAATTTCGCCACGGGAAAACGATGTCATTATTTCGTCTTTCTCGGCTGATTTCATTTTGCCATGCAAATATGCCACATTATAGTTTGGGAACTGGCGAGCGATTTTCTGCACTTCACGTTTTACACTCGAGAGCTCACTGGCGCCTTTTTCGTCTATCTTTTTACAAATATAGTAGACTTGGTGTTTAGCGAGCAACTCTTTCTCAATCGCTTGCCACATCTGTTTAGTCGAGTTCGGCGAAACGATTTTTGTGGTTATAGGTTGGCGGCCGGCGGGCAATTCGTCCAAAATCGAAACCGCCAAATCGCCAAATATCGTTAATTGAAGTGAACGCGGAATCGGGGTGGCGGTCATTGATAATAAATGCGGCATTGTATGGGCTTTGGCGAGCAACTTTTGCCGCTGCATCACACCAAAACGGTGCTGTTCATCAATGATGGCGAGGCCCAAATGCGCAAATTCCGTATCATCCGTTATAAGCGCATGTGTGCCAATCACTAAATCAACTTCGCCCGACTTTATATGTTTTTTAAGCTCATCTTTATGCTTAGTCGATCCAGTTAGCAGTGCCACATTTAAATGACCGTCAAATAATTTCCCAAGCGATTCAGCATGCTGTGTAGCGAGCACCTCTGTCGGCGCCATCAAGGCCGTTTGATAACCAGCTTTAGCCGCCGCGAACGCACTAAGCGCTGCAACCATAGTTTTACCGGAGCCAACGTCGCCTTGCAATAGTCTGTTCATTGGAATATCCGTAGCCATATCTTGGATGATTTCCCAAGTGGCGCGCCGCTGCGCATTAGTAAGCTTAAATGGCAGTTTCTCAACAAATATTTTAAACTCTGTCATATTACACTTTATCGGCTCCGTACGCAGCTTTTGATTTTCCTCGCGATTCAAACGTGCCGCAAGTAGCAAACTGAATAATTCTTCAGTTGCGAGATATTCGCGGCCAGCGCGTGCTTGTGTAGTCGATTCTGGAAAATGCACCGCGAATAGCGCATCGGCCCGACCAGGAAAATTCGGAATCATGTCGGGGATAAGTGCTATATTACTGTCTATAGTTTTAATAAACTTTTTAAAATCTTGCGATTTAACTGATCCGCGCGCTGGATAGACTGGCTGAATTTTGTACGTATTTAATTTCGAATCGTAATCTTTGGCTGTGACGGCGGACGGATTCGTAATTTGATAACGGCCATAGTTTAGTGCCATTGTGCCACTGAAATAATATTCAACACCTTTTTCAAATTGTTTGGCGCGGTATGGTTGGTTAAACCAAATGGCCCGCACGGCACCACTTTTATCACGTAATGTCGCCTCCGTAATGGTTAGATTGCGGCGCATGCGACGAGTCTTTATTTCTTCTACGAATGCTCTAACAGTAACGTTCCCTGGTTTTAAGTTTGCAATATCTTGAGCTTGCTGGAAATCTTCATAATCGCGTGGTAGATGGTAGACTAAGTCGCGAAACGTAAAAATCCCCGCCTTATGTAAAACTTCAGCGGTTTTTGGTCCAATTCCTTTAATGTTTTGAATCGGCGCTCCCAAGTCCATAAGATTATTATATCTTATTCGTGCGGTTCGGTCGGAGCGTTTTCAGCGCGCCATTTGGCGATTTCGCCGTGATTACCAGAAAGCAGCACTTCTGGCACGCGCATGCCACGGAACTCTTCGGGACGCGTATATTGGGGATACTCGTAATTATCGCCGTCTGAAAAGCTTTCAATCTCGGCCGAAGTCTCTCCGCCAAGTACGCCCGGTATCAAACGTACAATCGAGTCTACGACTGCCATGGTTGGGATTTCACCGCCAGTTAGGATGAATTTCCCTAAACATACTTGATAATCTACGAGTGAAATGATGCGCTCATCATAACCTTCATAGTGTGGACAAATAAAAATATAATCTTCGCCATTGTTTGCAAATTCCATAGCACGAGCTTGATTCCAAACTTTCCCTTTTGGCGTCATTAAGACAACTTTTGCGTTTGGATTACGAGTTTTGGCATCTTCTACGGCCGCAAAAATCGGCTCAGGTTTTAAAAGCATACCATCGCCGCCGCCATATGGCGTATCGTCTACTTGATGGCGTGGCCCAAGGCCAAATTGGCGCAAATCAACAAAATCGAATTCAACCAAGCCACGATCCTGAGCCTTCCAGAGCATGGATTGATTGAATACTTTATCAAACATCCCCGGAAAGAGCGTAATTATTGATATCTTCATTGCTTAGATACTTTTACCATTGCCGGGCGCAATACTTCACCGTCGTAATAATATCCAGTCCGTAAAGTTTCGGCGATAATTTCTTCTTCGCCATCGCCTTCGACCATTACGGCATCATGCAAGTCTGGATTGAACGGGTCACCGATATTTGACTGGATTTTAGCTAGGCCAAGCTCTTTGAGCGTCTTTTCAAAATTCTTCATGAGCGGCTCCATAGCTTCCGGTTGCGACTGAGCGGCACGATCAATGTCATCTAGTAGCGGCAATATTTTCTTAACTGTTGTCATTTTTACAACAGTTCCATAGTGCTCTTTTTGCAAGTCGCTCTGGCGGCGGAAGTTTTCGAAATCTGCACGCGTACGCTGCAAATCATTCGTCAATTCGGCAATTTTGGCATCTTGTTGGTCGTCTTTGTCAGTTTTGCCAAATAGTTTAGCTTTCTTTTTCTCCAACTTGACACCCATCTTGGCGGCCGCTATCGCTGCGCCGCCGATTTCACCCGGATCGGCACTTTCAGAATTGTCTGCATTAGAACCTAAATCTTCTTTTGAAATATCTTCGCTGTTTAAGCTTTCATTAAAATCTTGGTCTTCATTGTTCATAAAATAATATCCTCCAACATTAATCCAGCATGACGCACGAGCGACATGACGCGTTTATATGATTGACGCGTTGGCCCTAAAACGCCGATGTAGCTACGGTCAGAATATGGCGAGCGAAAACGCGAGATTATCAATGAAACATTCGAAGCTTTGCCGACAGGGTTTTCGGTGCCAATATAAACATTAATTGCCTCATTCGGTTGCACTTCACGCAGCCAAGGCTTGATATTATCCAATAATTTGCCTACAGCTTGAATATGGTCGGCTTGAGAGAACTCTGGCTGCGCAAATAGATTACCGAAGCCAGAAATATAAACCTGATCGCCGATTGTGGCGAGCCCCAAATTGCCAGTGAGTGTAACCAAGCTATCCACGGCAGCTCGAATCGCGTAATCGGCCTGGCTCTGCGCTTGAATACGTGTAGCAAGAGCACGCGTATGGCGTTCCTCGGTAGCATAAAGCGGAAGAGATTTAGGATTGTCGTTTTGATGATCTATGCGCTCTTGGAGCGAGTTAACATAAAGGCGGTAGCCAGCATCAGTCGGCACGCGGCCGGCAGATGTATGCGGCTGCGTAATATAACCCATGGCCTCAAGTTTAACCATTTCGGCCCGAATAGTGGCTGAAGAGCAATCAAAAAGCTTAGCTAAAGTCACGCTACCAACTGGCGTGGCAAGCTCGGCATACTCCTCAATGATTGCGTAAAGAATCTCTCTTTGACGGTCTGTCATATCTATATTGTATGCTTTTTAGCACTCGCGGTCAAGGTTTGCTAATGTTTGATATTGTAGTAGCTGTTATCTTTATCAAGGGTGCTACGAAGAGTTTTGCGATTAATTTTACGGAGCGTTGTGCAGAGATTATCCTTCGGCCCCATTTTGGCACCTTGCTCATCGTAAACCTCAAATGAATCTTTATCATTTAAGTAGACTACGTACTTGTCTTTCACATATAGTCGTTCGTTCTCTTTCGCAGTCTTAAACTGCTTTCCAGTACCAGTGTAAGCGCGAATTTCGTTTCCGGCCTCGTAGCCAAAATAAAAATTACCGTGCGTAAAGACTTTATTGGATCCGCGTACAATTTCGTTACCGGTTGTGAGGTCAATAAAGCGATAGCTACCGCTGCCCTTTACGATAATCATTTTACCTAAAACATGTTTCTGGTCTTTATATATTTCATCCTCAATATCGTGATATATGGCGTCATAGTTATATCCGGTCGTAGCATGGTTTTCAGAGATGTTATAAATGGCAGACGGATCAGACTCTGGGTCAAGCTCAGCAAGGAGACGCTCACCCCAATAAAATGGCGTAATAGCATGATAATCACGGTTTTCAATCGTAGTTAAGATTGCTTCTCTTTCTTCTAGGTCATAAATGTAATAATTAGTATCGCGAATAATAATGCGGCCATCTGGCAAATCTACTACTTTTTCGCAATTAGTTGTAGTACATTTGTAGCCATCAATGACACTGAGCTCATCTGGGTCAGCCTCTGGCGGTTTTTCGCCTGGATCCGCCGGACCTTGCGCAAGAATCACGGAGTTGACAACCAGCCAAATCGTTATCACTACTACAGCAATACCCAATATGATGCCAAAAATAGTTAAGCCAGTACGCTTGGCGGTATTTGCGGCCTCGGCGGCGCGCTCGCGACGTAGCATTTCATCGTTATAAGCTTTGACTTGTTCTAGTTCTTTTTCGGCTTCTTCGCGGGCGGACTCAACGATACTTTGAGTCTGAACGTTAACCATGTTTGGATCCTGAGCATTTTCGGGCGGAATATCTGGCGTACCAGGTTGCACGACTACATTGCTGGACATCGGTGCTTGATTGTAATTAGTTTGGTCCTGTGGCGGAGTGGCATTTTGCGGCATCCCACCATTCGTCATCGGATTCTGATTATCCATTATGTTTTTACTCCGTATATGTTATTATTATACCAGTTATGGATAATAATGTTGCAATAATTCGTCAGTGGTTGGGTACTGGGAGCATCAACATCTTCGGGTTACCATTCTCTGGCAAAGATACCGTCGGCATTCGCTTGGCCGAGACGCTCGGAGCGCGTTTCTTGAGCTCTGGTCTGATTTTGCGTGCCGCCGAAAAACAAGACACCGATTTATTAAAAGAAATGACCTCTGGCATGCTAGCGGATACTAATAAGTTTCGTTCGATTGTTTTGCCATATCTAAGTCGCGAAGATTTGCGCGGTTTTCCGCTTGTTTTGAGCAGCGTTGGTCGCTGGGAAGGCGAGGAATACGATGTAATCAAAGCCGCCGAGGATTCAGGCCATCCGATAAAGGCCGTCATCCTACTGAATGTGTCCGAGGCCGAGGTCCAAAAACGCCGCGAAGATTCCCTCATCGTCCAAGATCGTGGTCAGCGCGAAGATGATCGCGAACGACACATACTTGATGTTCGAATCCAAGAATTTATCACGAAAACAATGCCAGTAATTGAGACATACCGTAAACGTGAAATTTTGATCCCAATTAACGCCCACGGCACAAAAGACGAAGTATTCGCCAATGTCTTTAATGGCCTCCTGCAGTTTGTGCAAAGACAGTCGCAACCGCAACAATAAAATACCCCCGTATAGGGGGTATTTTTTAATCTCTCTTTAGCATCACTGTGAAGGCCTCGCTTGGGATATCTACTTTGCCAAAACGTTTCATGCGAGCTTTGCCACGTTTTTGCTTTTCGACTAATTTTGCCTTGCGGTCGCGGTCGCCGGTGTGGATCTTGACAGTGACGTCTTTGCGATAAGCGCCAAGTGTTTCGCGCGAGATAATGCGCGCGCCGATTGCTGCTTGCAGAGCGACCTCAAAATTTTGTCGCGGAATAACTTGCTTGAGTTTTTTAGTCACTTCGCGACCAATTGCGTCTGCTTCGCTACGGTGCGCCATTACGCTTAGTGCATCAATACGCTCGCCGGCCACTAAGAAATCTATCCGCACTAAATCTTCGGCATGATAACCGCCTAGTTCATAGTTGAAAGAGGCGTAGCCAGACGTAGCTGATTTTAGCTGGTCGTAAAAATCCGTTAAAAGGTTGGCCATCGGTGCGTCAAAATCTATCACCGCACGCGTATCAATATACGAGATGTTTTTCTGGACGCCGCGTTTACTTACAATTAGTTCAAGAATTGAACCAATATATTCTTTTGGTGTGATAATCTCGCCCTTCGCCCATGGTTCGCGGATTTCCGCCACTCGCGTAATGTCTGGCAAATCCGATGCTGAGCGAATATCGATTTCTTCACCAGTGGTTAGTACTACGTGATAATCGGTCGATGGGTTAGTCACTATTAAATCGAGCCCAAATTCACGCTCGAGCCGTTCGCGAATAATATCCATATGGAGTAAGCCAAGAAATCCGATACGCAAGCCAAAACCTAACACTGGCGAATTTTCTGGCTCATATTGTAAGGCGGAGTCACTGAGCGATAGTTTTTCTAGGGCTTCTTTTAAATCCTTATACTGATCATTAGACACTGGGAAGAAACCAGCGTACACAAATGGGCGCACATTCTTATAACCCGGAAGAGCGGCATGCGCTGGAGTTTTGACTAATGTGACCGTGTCGCCTACTTTAGCTTCACGAGTAGCCTTGAGGTTGGTAACAATATAGCCTATTTCGCCATCTTGCAACTCATCGCGCGGAGACATCTTTGGATTCAAGACGCCAACTTCAAGCGCAATATCATTAGAGCCAGTCGCCATCATGCGGATATTGGCGTTTTTTGGCAATTTACCACTGAACATCCGCACATAGAGAATTACACCACGGTAATCGTCAAAATATGAATCAAAAATCAAAGCGCAAGTCTCGTCGCTAGCGGTCTTAGTTGGCGCCGGCACGCGTTCGATGATAGCGTCAAGCACTTTATCGACATTTTCGCCAGTCTTGGCGGAAACTTTAATGATTTCTGACTCATCGCAGCCAAGTAGATTTATAATCTCAGCCGTTACCCGCGGCACATCACTGGCCGGTAAATCAATTTTATTTATTACTGGGATGATATGAAGGTCTTGCTCGAGCGCGAGGTAGACATTGGCGAGAGTTTGCGCTTGGATACCTTGCGTGGCATCAACCACCAAAATGGCCCCCTCAACTGCCTGCAAGCTGCGAGAAACTTCGTACGAAAAATCCACATGACCTGGTGTATCAATAAGATTAAGAGTATAACCTTTATACTGCATGCGCACTGGCGTTAATTTAATCGTAATGCCGCGTTCACGCTCAAGCTCCATGTCATCAAGTAGCTGTGATTTCATTTCGCGCTTAGCAACGGTACCAGTGATTTCAAGCATGCGGTCGGCTAAAGTCGACTTCCCGTGGTCTATATGTGCAATGATACAAAAATTACGGATTTTCTCTATATCCATGCATCTATTTTAGCATATTGTCAAGGGATTAGCACGAGAAATGACCCCATTTAGCCCGCTCGACAAATTGCGGCTTGGTTAATTTGAGTTCTTGAATAATATGTCGTGGCGATAAATCATATTCGGTTATTTTATGCACCTTACCGTCAATGAAAGCCGTGGCGTCAACCGGCTCAACGCGACCAAGAGCATAGGATAGATAGACGTGCACTTCGTGCGCGTCGTATTTCCTCAAATAGTCTACTGCGATTTTGCGCGCATAATAGGCGGCAGAGCGATCAACTTTAGTACCGTCTTTCCCCGAAAAAGCACCACCGCCGATTGGCACGCGTGGTCCATAATTATCTACGATGAGCTTACGGCCAGTCAACCCAGAATCGGCATCAAAACCATTCGTATCCCAATCGCCGGCTGGATTTATACTCACTCTCATAGTTTTGTCGACTATGATGCTTCTTGGTAGTTGATTAATCCAGAATGTCAGATCAATGCAAAGCTGTTTCGTCGTCACTTGCGACCAACTAATCACAATATGCCTAATTTTAGCCGCAATATAATTTCCCTTTGCGCCATATTCTATATCAACCGTGACTTGCGTCTTGCCATCAAATGGATATCGTTCATATAAGTATTTGCATAAATCGCGTGCAAGAACATATTCAAGCGGTAATAATTCTATTGTCTCTGCACAAGCATAGCCGACCATAATACCTTGGTCGCCGGCTCCGCCTTGATCAACGCCGCGTGCAATTTCAGGGCTCTGGACTACGATGCGTGATATTACTTCATAATCATCGCCGGCTATTTGACGTACGATTTTCTCGACGTCCACTTCGGTATTGCTCGTTATCTCGCCAGTGACAAAAATAGTGCCGTGGCCACCAGCTACGTCAACTGCGACGCGCGCTTGAGGATCTTTTGATAAATGAGCATCTAAAATCGCATCCGATATTTGATCGCAAATTTTATCTGGATGCCGTGGCGACACAAATTCGGCCGTGCGAGTGATAATTTTAGTAGTAGAGCGCCGCGCGCTCGAAGATAGAGTTTTAGTCATATCTTTCCTTTCTGGACGGAATTAGCACCTTGCGCAATGGCAGGTTGCTGGCAGGTCGTTGGGCCGATCCCTCGCTGCACTCTTGATATTTAAATTGTTAACTCTTTAATTATAATACTAATTGAAAAATTATCACAATCGTAGCCAGGACAATGCGGTACCAGCCAAAGGTTTGTAGACTGCCATCTTTTTTGAGGTATTTCATCACAAAGTAAATCGCAGCCAAGCCAGAAGCGAAAGCAATTGCATTTGATAGTAGCAGCATGCCCCAGTTGGCGGCAATGTAGCTGCGCGAACTCTCGGAAATCAGCTGTTTACACATCACGCCGAGCATAATTGGAATACTGACCAAGAACGAATAATTTGCCGCCGACTCATTGTCCATGCCCGTCAGACGGCCAGCCACCATCGTAGAGCCCGAACGCGAAGTGCCCGGAATCAAGGCTAGGCATTGTGCCAAACCGATATAGAGAGCGCGCTTTTTAGTGAGATGGTTTTCGTCTTTAATTTTCTTCATCTTCGGTAATTTATCAATTAGAACCATCAAAACGCCAATTACTGCCATGGCAACGGCAATTGTAATCATGTTCGAGAAGAACCAGCTACTTTCGATTAAATCGGATAGTAATATCCCCGCAATCACGGCTGGAGCAGTTGTAATGATGATATTTATGAGCAGCTTATAATTATGTTTGACGAAAATATCTTTACAAATTTGTACGATGCGTTTGCGATAATAGAACAACAGCGCCAGCAAAGTGCCGAGATTAATAAATTCTAAAAATAGATGAAAATCCGCCGAGCGTCCACCCATTATTTCTTGGACAACCTCAAGATGCCCCGAGCTAGAGATTGGGATAAACTCCGTCAACCCCTGCGTAAGACCTAGCCAAAAACTTTGATAGAATTCCATTATTTTGCCTCAAACTTTCCGGTATGCTTACGGCCATCATAAATCATGGTCGGAATACCTTTTGCGTGAATATTATTGCGCACCAAATCATCGTGCTTAGTAAATATTTCCGTTATCTGGTCGCTAGCCGCAATAGCGCCGAGCGTTTCAATGTCGGCATCGGTGTAGCCAAATTCTTTTAGCCAACTAAGCAAAACCTCTTTTGCCTCGTCGGCCGAGTATACATCATTAAAATTAGTCTGATAGGCGGCATGCTTTTCATCTTTTTCCATAAAAATGCGGTCAATTATTTTTAGGCCAGCGCCGCTTACTGCGCTTTCGTAGGCCTCAGTAGCCAGAATATAGCGCACAATCAACTCCGAATTCGCGAATTTATATTCATCATCGCCAGGGATTGCATACGGCACTAGCAAAACATTATGCGTATCGAAGAAACCGGATTCTTTTTGTGTCTTATATGATTGTAAACAAACTACGCAGCCCGGATCAAAGATGTCAATTGCGTCAATTTCGCCTTCGTCTTTTAGCCGCAAACCAGTGAAATCGAAGTTCGATACGCTCCAGTCGCGGAATTTGTCTGGCACAGCGCCAAAGATTTCGCCCCAATCTGTGAACCAATAGCCGACCGCCTCAATTGGATTTTGCGGACCGCCACTGCCATCAATACTGCAAATCTCAGCCCCCAGTGCGCAGGAATCCGGGTGCTGCACATTACAAGTGCCAAGCGTCCAAAGCGCCAGACCAGCTTTGACACCTTCAACCAACGACCAAGCTGTAATTACCACAACTAAAATCGATGCGACTTCAATAGCGATTGAAGTCGGCTTCACGAGCTTCGGATTCTTTAGCACAAGTTTACTGAGTACGGTATTCTTAACGTCATCACCGAAGCCGGTTTCACATTTTTGCAGTGTCAAACGCTTGCCGAAACAGCCCCAAGATTTTTTCAGAGTCTTTAAGTAGCGTTTGCCGACTTTCGGCTTAAAGATAGAGATAAAAGCCACAAAAATGCCGACAATTAAAAGGATAATAAATGCCGCAATGCAAACCATTACTTCGTCATCCTCTCGAGCGTCTTGATGGTTTTATCGATATCAGATTCACGAATATGATAGCCGAGCGAAAAACGAATGAGTGGCGGATAGTGCATTTTGTGATCAAGATAATAATGAACACAGAAATAGCCCGTACGCGCCATGATGCCGGCGATTGATAACGCCGAACCCGCTAAGTGCGAATCGAGACCTTCAATATAGAAGGACATGGTAGCACTCGGTTCTTTATTGATGAGGTGAATTTTTGGGTTATTGTCGAGATATTCGAAGAGGCGCTCCTCATGCGTGCGCAAAGCTTTCTTGGCAGATTTCGGCACTTTATTCAGCCATTTAATTGCGGCGTTAAGCGCACAGATTTCACCCCAGGCCTGAAGGCCAGACTCAAATTTTGTGTAAGCATGATTGGCTGATTCGGCAGACAACTTAAAGCTATCTTTATCAACATCATCCACCATACCGCCGCCGATAAACGTAGTATCAATTTTCTTAAACAAATCGCGGCGCACAATCATAATGCCGAGCGAAGCGCCATACATTTTGTGCGCAGAGCTACAAATCGCATCTGCCTCGGTTTTTTCAAGACGTTCAGAGTTGTGCGCTAGACCTTGCGCGGCATCGATGATAATTGTGCCACCTTGCTTGTGCACTTTTTTGACGAGGTCTTTTACATTCAACAACTCGCGGCCATCAATATTGGAAACACTATTAACGACTACCAATGCTTTCGTAAAATCGTAAGCGCCAATATCAATAGAACCGTCACCCTCACGCTCCATGATTTCGCGCTTGATTTTATGTTTTTTCGCAAAAGTCATAGTCGAAAGAAACGGCGAATTATGCTCAATGTCGGAAGTCATTACTTTTTTAAACAAACCTGGCTTGAATTGGCCAAGTAAGAGGTTGATGCCATATGTGGTATTAAGTGTAAATGACACAGAATAATCTTTTGCTCTTAATTTTAGATACTTCAGCAAAAGACTGCGCGTCTCCTCAACAATTTCGTCCGTCTCTACACCCCAAGAGTATTTGACGCGTTCGCCACAAGAATTATGCTCGGTGTAATATCGGTTGATAGCGTCAATAACTGGGCGCGGGCGTAGCGATTGGCACGCCGAGTCAAGATATACATCTCCCTCGCGCAAATAATCAAAATCCTCCATACTGTTATCTATTATACCACTTATGGCGTGCGCCCTAAGCCCGACTTTTATTGACTTTTTTAAGCATATGTGGTATAATAAAATTATATAGTCATCTTTTGGACGGCATAAGAACATTCACAGTCTCAATATGGAGGGATAATATATGAGAAAAACAAGCGTTCAAATCATATTCTACGGATCTCTGCTCCTAATTTTCACTTTCGCCATCGTTGTCATGTTTTCCGTTCAGGCTTACGCCACGAGCCCCGTGCGTAACACGCCAACCGGAACTACGGATAGCACCACTTATAGCACAATCGATGTCGACAATGGTACCTACGAAATCGGCGAGAATCACATCGGATTCTATCGTGAAGGAGTCGAAATTAATGGTTGGGACCACGAAACTTGCGCCAATGACTTCCTTTTCCAGTCAGTTTGGTCCCATGATGTCTATGGCAAAATCGGCAATCGCATCTATCTGTTCCGCTATGGCAACATGATTCACAAAGTCAGCAACGTAATTGACTATGTTTTCCTCGATGACTACTTCTACGCGATTTATATGATTGGCGATGACCTGTACTTCTGGTCGCCGATGTTTGATCATTTTATCGCCGAGGACGTCGATGATGTGGCGTTGGTTTACGGCCATTTGCTTTACCAAAAAGGCGATCTCTGCTATGCCGTAAACGCACTGTTTTATAATCTCGCAAATTGCTCAAACGGCTACGACGAAATGGTGCCGGTACCGAGCGTACTGCTCGGCAAAGGCCCGCTGCGCCGTTATTCCTTCCGCTTAGAGCCAAGCAAAGACAAGAGTTATACCGAACTGGCGGCGGATTTCGACCGCTACTACGGCCTGTTGCGCTACGTTTGGCGCGAATATTGAGTACAAAAAACGTCCGCACGAGCTGCGGGCGTTTTTCGTTATTCTTCCTCTTGTTGACGAAGGTAACGAATCGTGAAAATGCTAATAATCAGACCAATGATTGAAATAATAAGCAGGCCAATATATTGAGAAAGATAATCGAGTGTGCGTGGGCCGTCTGGAACCGGCAATGGCTCTGGCTCATCTGGCTCATCTGGCTCCACAATTTCGCCATTTACATAGCATTCTGCCATAAAGGCCCAGTCGACTGCGCCAGAACGATGCATATATTCACTGCCAAGTGTGAGCGGTACATTTAAAGATATGTCTAGTGTAGTGGATTCACCGGCGGCATATTCGCCGAGTAAATAGAAATCGGCTAAACCCGCCAGCTGATCTGGCGAGGCTTCGTATATTGTTTCGCCGTCTTGCGTAACGGCCATACTAAGTTGGGCAAGAAAATCCGCCATTGAAGCTGCCGTCTCGCCCTCGGTCGCTTCAGGCGTCTCGGCTTTGAGATAGATTTTCACCGTATCGCAGTCGCCCGCAGCATTCCGAACTGAAATTGATTCAGTTAATTTGTCGCCCGGCATGGCATTTTTAAAACCGTCAAATAAATCCGTGTCCGACCAGTCCGAACCAGGGTGAAAAACAAATTTTTCTGCTTGCCCCAGGAAATATACCGAGGAGCGGAGCGCGCTAGCTGGCGCCACCAAAATTAAACTCAAGAGTAAAATCGTACTAATAGTCGCGAATTTCTTCATTTTTACTCTCCAGGCCAACCTTGGGCTTCTAGCGGATCCGTGCCATTATGGGCGGTTTGGACCGCTTCGGCTTTAATCGTTAGAGTATATTTTGCACCTTGATATTTATTACTCGTTGACGTTTGTGGTATAACAACCGTCGTAAACAGTGCGCGCGTAGTCTCGCCTTTCTCCAGTGGATATAAGTAATAGTAGTAGCCATTTTTCGGCGACCAGCTCCGGCTAATATCTAGGTCAAAGGCGTTTGGTGAGATTTTGTTGATGGAGCCATTTGCTAATTCAACATTGGCAATCAATTTCATGCGTACGAATACTTCACTGTCATCAATATTGCGGATTTTGGGGATTTTACTGATGCGGTCCCCCGCCATCGCCCCCTCTATATTCGTGAATGGAACTGGGCGCCCATCATTACCTTCTTCTTCGGTATCCTCAATTAATTCAATAGCAACTCCGCTCGTCGTAATGACATTGTGCGCTTGGCTCGACGTGGCAAAGTAAGCGGAAGTGCAGCCAACAGTCATCGCCCCAATGATGGCAATGATTGCAATCGCTAAAATCTTCCGCTTACTCATTTTTATCGCAATTTCTAATTATTCTTTGTAGGCTGCGACGGCCGCGTCAACATCGGCGAGACCATCAGCTTGAACGCCATAAGCATTCACGACAATTTCCCAATCGCCAGTGTATTGTTTGTAGGACGTAATCGTGTCGGTACCTTCCGTAACAACTGGAATCATGTATTTACCGTCTTCATATTTAACATCGTCGTCAAGATAGACTTGGCTCATAGCTGGAGAGGTGGTCTTGCCAGCTTTAACGATATCTTTATGGGTAGTGCGAAGGCGTGAATAGCTCTTATTATTAACCGTTACTTCGTCAATATACTTAAGCACAGTCCATTGGTGATCAGCCGCATAAACGCCAGAGGCGGTAATGGCATTTGGATTAGTACTGTTGCTAGTGTAGCCCTGGAGGAAGTTCACAAACTGGTTGTAATGGAGGGCATTGTTGCTCTCGTGCGCATCTGTCTTTGAGCCATATAGGTCGCTTGGGATTAGAATTTCTACCCAAACATAGGCATCTTCGCTAGCGTCATCAACCTTAACGGTAACCTCTTTTGGCACTGCGGTTGTTTTGGCGTCACCTGGCATTAATTTTTGATTTTGCTGGAAAGCGTTGCCAAGGTGGTCAGTCTCAATTAATTCAATATCAACCTTACCGAGCGTAAAGGTGTTAGTAGCGGTGTCGGTATCGCTAAAATAGGCAAAAGTGCCGGCACTTAATACGATAGCAGCTACAGCTAGTACAGCTGAGATGGCTAAAACTTTTTTCTTCATGTTTTCCCTTTCTTTTTAATTAATTATCTAAATAACTAAATGCATGTAGCGCCGAGGTGAAGCCGTGCGTTTGGACGGCGTCAGTCGTAATCTTCACGGCAAGCTTACCATTCTCGTCAACAAAACCGGACAAATCAACAGTTTCGTCTTTAAGAACTTGAATGCTGAGACCAATAGACTGATAAATCGGCTTCTTGGTTTTATATCCAGGATGCAGTGGCTCGCGGCGCGTGAAGGTAATCTCTTCATAGCGCTTGCCATCAATCGTGCGTACCGCGTATTGGCGAATGAATTCCGAATCTTCTGGGTCAGCATCTGGCAACCTTGAACTGCCGCCATAGTCGTAGGTAATATAGTCTTTCTTAAATAGGTCATACGGTAAATAGATACGCATACGGACATAAGCATCAATGTTACCAGTATTCAGAACGTAAGGCTTCATACTGATTTGTTTGCCGGCTTGCAAAATATTTGACGAAAGGCCAAGCCATTCTTCATAGCCAGCATTCAGATTATCAGCCATGGTCACATTGTAGGTTTCGCTGGTGACTTCGGTATGATAACGAAACAGCTTTACCTTCACATTACCGACCGTAAAGTTATTAACGACGAAATCTGAATCGGTAAAGTAAGAAAGCGTCAAAGCGGAACCAGAAATACCAATCAACATTGTTGCTAATGCGATGATAAAAATCTTCCTTTTCATCTTCCTCCTTTCTCCCTATTAATCTATCAAAGGTTCGATTTACTCCACTTTAGCCCAGAGGGCTATTTTTTGTCTGTTTTACTCGCAGTTTTCTCCTTTCTTTTGTTAAAGATTGGTGCGATGACCGCGGCTAGTAGGAGAGTGCCCACTACTAGTGCGATATAAATGCCTGGCGGACGCTGAATGAAAAATGCCAGATAACCAATTAAAGGAATTTGAAATTCCGGCGAGCCTAGCACATTTTTGTAGTGCACTAGTTTGCCGTCCGGAGTATCATTGGCATCACCCTTCGTGCGGAATTTCAACACGTCATCATCTATGACACCATCAATACGATGCGTAACGATAGTCTTATCTTCATCGGCCACAAAAGTAATCACGTCACCCTCTTTCAACGTGGCGGTGTCCACGCTCTTTACGTAGATAAGAGAGCCCACATGATAAGCTGGCTCCATGGAACCAGACATCACTGTATAGATCTCGTATCCAAATAAGCGAAAACCAACGAGCATCACGGCAAATACTAATATAATCGCCACAATAATGGTGGTGAAAATACCCCAGTACCTCCGTATAACTCGCTTTTTATCCACAATACAATTATATATTAAGCTTTTGCTTTTTAATAGTTTTTTGCATGAAAAAATGCCCCGCTTTTGACGGCGGGGCGGGTTTTAATCGCGGCGAGACATGATGGAAAAGATGCGCATGAATAGATTGACGATGTTTAGGTACAGCCCGACGCACGCGTCGATAGCGTTGTCCAAAGTGCAATCATATTCCTGCGCGATAGCCCAGTCGTACCCAATGTATAGAGCAAACAGAGCTGCGACCAAGAAGTCCCAGAACGTCGGCATGAATACTTTGAATATCATGCAAATCACTTCGACGATGATAACCGCGATTAAGGCGAAGAACAGAATCCTGCCCATTTTGCGGAATATTTCCGGGAAAGCGATGGCGCCAAGCAGCATGATGGCCGTGACACCGGCCGTAACAGTGGCGGCGCGGAGAATCAGCGCGGGATTTGCGCCCGCGAGCGTAACGCTCAGTACGGCACCCACCGGCAAAACTACGAGATTGTAGCCGATGAAGCTAATAATGGGATTGTCGCTTTTGGAACTCATGAGTCCGCCGATGATGACGCAGATGATATATCCGATCAGTAGTACAATGGGGTTAATCGACGTGAAGAAGCCAGACATGTGCTTGCAAATCAGATAGTTCATGAAAAAGCCATAGAACAAGACGGCGCCAATCGTGATATTGAAGTTCGTGCGCGTGAACGTGCCAGAATGACTGACGTTGCGATGATATCCAGTGGGTTTGAAACCACTGAAACGAGACCTGAGATCTGCGGCGAAATCGCTTGCGCGATGCGAACTTGTTGTGGCGCGACTATTAGTGGCTGTGCTGCGACCGCGCTCGGTCGAACCATCAAGGTATGTTATTTTTGCCATTTTCTCACCTCCAAAGGATCTTTGTAGCGTCCGAAAACGCCCAATATTACTATTATATCACACTTGGCCTAATAAGTCAATGCTCACCCCTGTTGCGTGCACCAAAAATCTCCCCTTTTTACGGGGGAGATTTTGGGGTTTAAGGCGAGATTAGACGTTTTCTAATTCGGCTTCTTCTGGGGCTTCAACCTCAGCATCACCACTAGCATAGTTAGCCAACGATTCGACGCCAGTACCTACTGGAATCTTGCGGCCAATGATTACGTTTTCCTTCAAGCCTTTGAGATGATCGACGCGACCAGAAATGGCGCTGGAGATCAAGACGCGAGTCGTATCCTGGAAGGATGCGGCCGACAAGAAGGAATCGGAGTAAATCGAGACCTTGGAGATACCAAGTAGCATCTGCGTAAATTCGGCTGGCGTCTTTCCTTCTCCAAGGACACGCGCATTTTCTTCGGCAACAGCTGCCTTACTGACGATATCGCCAGTAACAAAGCTTGTGTCACCTGGTTCATCAATCATTACACGCGAGAACATCTGGCGGATAATGACTTCGAGGTGCTTGGCGGAGATTTCGTGACCCTGAGCGGCGTAAATCGTGAGAATATCATTCAAGATGTAGCGCTCAGTTTCCTCAATGCCCTTATACTTCATCAAATCTTGCAAGTTTAAGGAACCTTCGGAGAGGCGGTCGCCCGGCTCAACATGGTCGCCTTCTTTAACAGTCAACGCATAATCATTCGGGACGGAAACCTTGAGTGGTGCGCCAGCATTGGCAACCAAAACGATTTCGTCTGGAGTGAGTTCAGCGACGCCATCAAATGGAGCAATAATTGGCTCAGCACCTTTAGCCTTGCTGGCGATAACGGCGCCAGTCTTAACGGTTGCACCGTCTTTAACCTTCGCCTTACGACCTTCAAGCTTGAAGTGCTCTGCCTTACCAGCATCAGGAGTGACCTGAACGATATTGTAGCGACCTTCTTCCCAGGTGCTCACAACGCCAGCGATGGTCGAAATGTAGGCTTGACCTTTTGGCGTACGGGCTTCGAGAAGCTCTTCAACGCGCGGGAGACCACGGGAGATAGCACCGGAACCAGCCACACCGGAGGAGTGCTTAGTATCGAGTGTAAGCTGCGTACCTGGCTCACCAACGGACTGCGCGGCGATGACGCCAACTGGTTCGTGGAAGGCAACTGGCTGACGGGTAGACATATCAATACCGTAAGCCTTGCGTGGCACGCCATCATTACATTCAGTAGTTAAGACGGATTGAATCTTGAGGCTATCGATTTCTTCATCGGCGGCGAGTTGGTCGGCCATCTCGCGGGAGATAAGTTGATCAGCTTCAAGGCCATACTTCTCTACTGCTTCAGCAGAATAGCGACCATAGATGCGATCAGCAAAACCGATACCAGTAATTTCGCTTTCGCTCTTGTAGATGCGGAAGCCTGGATCTTCGGCCTCAGTCTCAACCGTAAAGACATCTTGCGATACATCGACGAGACGGCGGGTGAGGTAACCAGAGTCAGCGGTACGAAGAGCGGTTGATACCTGGCCCTGACGTGCACCACGAGTGGCAATGAAGGATTCGAGGGTGTTGAGACCTTTCTTATAGCTGGACTTAACTGGAAGCTCAATTTCGCGGTTGAACACATCCACCATGATACCGATGGTAGCGGACGCAAGCTTAATGTTACCAGCGGAACCACGAGCACCGGAGTTAGTCATGATTGAAACGTTCGTATCAAGATGCGAAAGGTTATCTTTCACGAGCTTGGAGATGTCATCGTCAACTTTGCGCCAGGCAGCGACCGTCAAGCGATAACGTTCATCTTCCGTGATAAGACCGTCTTCGTATTGTTGGTTAATCTGTGCAGCGACACCTTCACCTTCAGCAATCATAGGTTCAACTTCTGGATAATATGGATAATCATCTTTGGAGGTGGAAACACCGGCGATTGTCTCATATTTGAAGGAGAGATCCTTAATGGCGTCAGCTGCTTCAACTGCAGCCTCAGCGCCGAATTGATTCAAGATGTCAGCCATCACCTTCTTGAGGTGTTTGCTGTTTTGTACTTCATTATCGTATGGATAATCCTTTGGCAAAACTTCGTTGAAGAATACGCGGCCAAGGGTTGTATCACGCTTAATACCCTTCGTGTGGACACGAATTGGGGTTTGGAGCTGAATGAGGCCCATATCGTAGGCGAGCTCAGCTTCGTAAACGCTAGTATAGGCCTTGCGCTCGGTCTGAGCGGATGGCTTTTCGTAGGTGAGATAGTAGCTACCAAGCACCACATCCTGCGTAATCGAAAGCACTGGGGCACCATCGGCTGGCTTCAAGAGGTTCTTGCCGGCAGCCATGAGTTCGCGAGCTTCAGCTTGAGCTTCTTCAGAAAGTGGAAGGTGGACGGCCATCTGGTCACCATCGTAGTCGGCGTTGAAACCATTAGCTACGAGTGGATGAAGTTTGATGGCTTTACCGTCGACTAAGCGCGGCTGGAAAGCCTGGACGGAGAGACGGTGAAGTGATGGTGCACGGTTAAGAAGCACATACTTCCCTTCAATGACTTCATCGAGGGCATCCCAAATCACGGTTTCGCCCTGCTCAATCATACGAGCGGCGGAGCGGATATTGTTAGCATATTCATTCTTAATCAACCAAGAGATAACGAATGGCTTAAAGAGCTCAAGCGCCATCTGCTTTGGTAAACCGCATTCGTTAATGCGGAGTTCTGGACCAACCACAATTACAGAGCGACCAGAATAATCAACGCGCTTACCAAGAAGGTTCTGGCGGAAGCGGCCTTGCTTACCCTTGAGAAGATCAGATAAACTCTTGAGTTTACGGCGACCATTCTGAGAGTTGGCCGTACGACCACCGCGGGAGGCGTTATTGTCGATAAGAGCATCGACGGCTTCTTGAAGCATACGCTTTTCGTTGCGCTGAATAACTTCTGGTGCGTTGAGATCGACGAGCTTCTTTAGACGATTGTTGCGGTTAATCACGCGGCGGTAAAGGTCATTCAAGTCGGACGTGGCGAAACGGCCACCAGCCAAGGAAATCATTGGGCGAAGATCTGGTGGAATCACCGGAATCACGTTCAAGATGAGATCAGTTGGCTTAATGCCGGCAGACTGCATACCTTCAAGCACCTTAAGACGCTTCATGATGCGTTTCTGCTTCTGGCCCTTGGTATTGTCGGCTTCTTCATGGAGATTTTCAATCATCTTGTCGAGATCGATTTCTTCAAGAAGCTTCTTGATACCTTCGGCACCCATTTCAACTTCAATGAGGTCCTCGTATCCCTCATCCATATCTTCGAGGTTACGATAGTCAACTTCATTAATTACTGCGCCTTTGACGAAACCAGTGAGAATCTCTTTCTTGGAGCGATAGTTTTCTTCAAGTTCTTCGAGCTCCTTGGTTTGCGCTTCGGCGAGTTTCTTAATTTCGTCACCCTCTTTACCCTTGGCCTCAGCTTCGTAGCGAGCCTGGATTGCTTGGCGCGCGACATCGGTCTGTGCTTCGAGATCTTCGAGGCGTTTGTCAATTTCTTCTTGCTCGGTATTGATAATAATATAGGAAGCGAAATAGACAACCTTCTCAATGTTTTTGACGGTAATGTCGAGCAGCAAGCTAAGTGCGCTCGGCGTACCGCGCATGAACCAAATGTGGGCAACTGGTGCTGCTAAGGTAATATGGCCCATGCGTTCACGACGAGTAATACTCTTCGTAACGAGGTTACCTTCCTTGTCAACAGCAGCTTCGCGAGAGCGAACGCCCTTTAATTTTGGATCATTTGGGTTGATGTCTTTGACTGGACCAAAGATACGTTCGCAGAAGAGACCATCACGTTCTGGTTTCTGCGTACGATAGTTAATAGTTTCTGGTTTTAGGACTTCACCGTAGCTCCAGTTGAGGATATCTTCCTCGCTAGCGATGCAAAGGCGAATCGAATCGAAATCGTTCGCGCTGATGAAATTATCTTGCCAAGCCATATTATAGGTCCTCCCCTAGATCTGTTATTGTGTCGTCATCGACATCGAATGCGGCTTCGTCCTCGATATCGCCTGAATCATCATATTCATCTTCGCTGTCATCGCCGTAGATAGAATCTTCTTCGTCATCACTCTCGGCAACTTCATCGGCGTAAGATACGTCCCCCTCATCCACCAGTTCCTCCGGCGGTATTTCATCTTTTTGAGCGTAGATTACAGAATCATCACGTTGACGTTCAACTTCTTCAGTAGTCTTTTCGATGACGCGATCCGCATCGCGGGCATCGCCATTGTCAAGAAGGTCAACCTTCAAGCCGAGACCTTGAAGCTCTTTCACTAAGACGTTAAAGCCTTCTGGAAGCTTTGGACCTTCAATTGGTTCTGCCTTAATGATAGATTCGTAGGCTTTAGCGCGGCCATAAACGTCATCGGACTTAATCGTGAGCATTTCCTGGAGAGTAGATGCGGCACCGTAAGCTTCGAGGGTCCATACCTCCATTTCGCCGAAGCGCTGGCCACCATTCTGAGCCTTACCACCGAGTGGCTGTTGGGTAACCATTGTGTAAGGACCAGTGGAACGAGCGTGAATCTTGTCGGCGACCATATGGTGAAGCTTGAGCATATACATCACACCAACAGTAATGCGTTCCTCAAATGGTTCACCCGTGAGACCATCGTATAACTTAACGCGGCCATCGGGCTCAAAGCCGGCCTTCTTTAATTCTTCGGAAATTGTTTCATCGGAAACAGAGTTGAAGGACGGCGTAGTAACCTTGTAGCCAAGAGCACGAGCGGCCATACCGAGGTGCGTCTCAAAGAGCTGACCGAGGTTCATACGGGAAGGCACGCCCATTGGGTTTAGTACCACATCAACTGGCGTACCATCTTCCATAAATGGCATATCTTCTACCGGTAGAATGCGGGCAATTACACCCTTATTACCGTGACGGCCAGATAGCTTATCGCCAACGCTAATTTTACGAAGTTCGGCTACATAAATCTTAATCTGCATAATTACGCCAGATTTAAGATCGTTGCCTTGTTCGCGAGTAAAGATTTTAACGCCGACAACTTTACCGCCGTCAGAACCATTCATGCGAACGGAAGTATCGCGGACGTCTTTGGCTTTTTCGCCAAAGATAGCACGAAGGAGGCGTTCCTCTGAACTGAGCTCTTGCTCACCCTTTGGCGTAATCTTACCAACGAGGACGTCGCCGTTCTTAACTTCTGAACCAATCGTGACGATACCATCTTCGCCAAGGTGGCGGAGGGCAGCTTCGGAAACGTTTGGAATATCGCGGGTAACTTGTTCTGGACCGAGCTTAGTTTCGCGTACTTCTACATCGAAATCGCGGATATTAATGCTGGTCAATGTGTCATCTTGGACGAGACGATTAGAAATAACGATGGCATCATCCATGTTATAACCACGCCATGGCATGAAGGCGACGAGCATGTTTTTACCAAGGGCAAGTTCGCCATTATCAATAGAGGCGCCCTCAATCAAAACATCACCCTTCTTCACTTTTTGGCCACGCTTTACAACGGTGCGTTCATCGTAACAGCGATCGTCATTCGTTTTCATGAAGTGAATGAGGTTGTAAGTCTTAGTTTCTTTCTTATACTTAACTTCAACGCTATTAGAATCAGCCTTCAAAACTTCGCCATCAGCTTCGGCATAAACAATTTGCGAAAGATTTTTTGCAACTTCACCATCAATGCCGGTGGATACGATAGCAGCTTCTGGCTTAATTAGTGGTACAGCTTGCTTCTGCATGGCGCAAGCCATTAAGGAGCGGTCAACACGGTTTTTCTCTACAAATGGAATCATAGATGCGGCAACGCCAAGAATTTCCTTGTGCGCAGCATCCATATGCGTAACTTCACTAGCAAGCACCTGAGTTGGCTGCAAGGATTTGCGGGCTGAGACATATTCGTCCACGAACTTGCCATCTTTATCAAGCTTGGCGCTCGTGTCGGCAATCACCATATTCTCCTCGGCGGCAGCATCGGCATAAACAACCTCGTCGGTAACTTTGCCATTCTTCACAACACGGTATGGAGCTTCGATGAAGCCATATTCATTAATACGAGCATAGGTAGCGAGGTTCAATACGAGACCCACGTTGCCACCTTCTGGGGTTTCTACCGTACAGATGCGACCATAGTGCGTCGGATGCGTATCACGCACCTCAAAGCCGGCGCGTTCGCGGGTAAGACCACCAGGGCCCATGCTGGATAGACGGCGCTTGTGTGAAAGTTCACTAAATGGGTTAGTTTCATCCATAAGCTGGCTGAGCTGAGAGCTACTGAAGAACTCTTTGACTGCGGCTACAACTGGACGAGAGTTAACTAATTGCGATGGCGTAACGGTTGTTGGATCACTCATCGACATACGGTCGAGAATATTACGTTGTAGGCGTAGCATACCGAGGCGGAATTGGCGCTGGACCAACTCGCCAACGAGTTTGACGCGGCGATTTGCCAACGAATCAATATCATCAACTGGATCTTGCGTATTATTGAGGCGAATAATTTCGCGGATAATCGCAATCAGATCTTGCATCTGGAGTGTGCGATGTGCGGAATCATTTGGTGTATCAAAGCCAAGGCGCTGATTAATCTTGTAGCGGCCAACACGAGAATAATCAT
>CAMZJD010000003.1 GCA_947307445.1 uncultured Candidatus Saccharibacteria bacterium
ACCGGGGATTATTCAGCGAAAGTACAAATGTGGTTTTTGGGCAGAACGCCCGACGAGATAAATGAGAGGAGATCTTAGAAAAGATGGAACGAAGCGAAGAGCGGCGCAAGCGTGTTCGCGACAGTAGACATTAGCTTGATTGCGATGTCGAGTGCGACGCCAACAACATCCTTGCGCGTATCTCCTACAGTATCGCCCACGACGGTTGCCTTGTGAGCTGGCGAGCCTTTATTATGGCCTTTCAGCAAGCCGGATTCGACAAACTTCTTCGCGTTGTCGAAAGCGCCGCCGGAATTACCCATAAAGACTGCACGCGGAATCGCTACGATTGTAGCGCCGATTAAGACGCCGCCAACGAATTCGGCGCCAAACAGAATTCCACCGATAGCGGGAATGAATAACATTAATAAGGACGGTGCCAGCATTTTACGTAATGCTTGGCGAGCAGCCATATCGATGCATCTGTTATAATCGGGTCTCACGGTGCCCTCGAGGACGCCCGGTATTGAGAGCTGACGGTCACCCTCCTCTGCCATAAGATGGGCAGATTCGATAGTGTGATCGGTCAGTAGAGCAGAAAAATACTCAATGATTGCGCCGCCTAAGATAGCTCCAGCAACGACGATGTAGCTAGCGATATTCAAATCCGGCAAGCCGGACGAATAACTACCTACATAGGCGAAGATGAGCGAAACGGTGGCGAACGCGGCGGAACCGATGGCGAAGCCTTTACCGATAGCAGCCGTAGTATTACCAACGGCGTCTAATTTATCGGTAATCTTACGTACATCAGTCGAGAGATGGCAGCTTTCGGCAATTCCACCAGCATTGTCTGCGATGGGGCCGAAGGCGTCAATTGATACGGTCGTACCAACAAATGAAAGCATACCCAAAGCCGCAACGGCGATGCCATAAATGCCGCAGAGGATTCCCGAGAGAATCAGTGCTAAGCAAATGGTGCCAATCGGCAACAGACACGAGCGTGAGCCAATTGCGTCACCCTTAGTGACTACAAAAGCCTCACCTTCAGTGGCCATTTGGGCGAGCTTTTTGACTGGATTAAAGTCGGTGCCAGTGTAATACTCGGTAATTTTGCCAATAGCAACGCCACTAGCAATACCCATTACACTTGCAATCCACGGCGATATCCAGCCAAGCAGGAAATTATCATACACTTCAATGCCTCCGAACATAATTCGCGAGGCAAATAAGCCAACTAAGATGGTAAACCCTGCCGAGATGTAAGTAGCCATATCGAGCTCATGCGACGGATTGTCGCTAGGCTTGTGGTGCAGTGCGTAGCCGATTCCAATAATGCTCCCAAGGAGTCCGCCTCCTGCCAGTATTATTGGAAAGATACTGGTCGCGTTGAATAACGCGGTGCTAGTATTCTCGGTTACGACAGAAGCGCTAATCAGTAAGCATGCAACGATGGTAGCGACAAAGCTTTCGAGCAAGTCGGAACAGTTTCCGGCAATGTCGTTGACGTTATCACCGATGAAGTCCGCAATCGTATTGGGCATACGACTGTCATCTTCCGGCATATCATGCCTGATTTTTGCCACAATATCAGCAGAGATGTCCGCGGCTTTAGTATAGTTGCCGCCGGCAATCCTGTTGAACATTGCTACGAGTGAGCAACCTAGAGAATAAGTCGTGAGTCGCATGATGCTGGGATTACAAGCAAACGAAGCGATGAGCCCGCCACCGGTTTGACCAAGCTTAACGCCACCCGAGACAAAAAGGATGCCGATTAAACCAAGTAAGCCGAAGGCCGGTACGCTTAGTCCACTTACGCTACCTCCGCACAAAGCCGTCTGGTTAGTTGGGCCAATCGACTCTGAAATACGGGCGGTATTGGTGGTTCGGACATTGGCGTATGTAGCACTGCGCATGCCGATAATGCATGCCGCACTGCTCATGGCAGCGCCAATTATGAATGTAATGCCGCTGGTCTTCTCAATGAAACACGTGAAGATGGCAGCGACAGCAATGATAACAGGAATGATGATCTTGTACTCTGCGCGCATAAACGTGCGGGCGCCGGCGCGGATAATGCCGGCAATTTCGACCATCTCTTCCGTTCCCTCCTTCATGCGGCGCAATCGGAAATAATTGAATGTCACATAAACGAGAGCGAGCAAAACAATGAGGAACGCTAAAATGTACACCATAGACATACCTCCTCTGTTAAGGTGCATGGGTTGTTTAGAGGATAGACAAATTTATCCTCACCCATAAAAAATCACATACCCCTCCTTTCAGCGGTATGCGATTTGAATTATAGTACTTTTTATGCAATTTTCAAGGGGTGATATGATATATCATTACTTGAAAATGTTCTTGAACATTTTATCGGCGAGTTTAGTGCCGGCTTTGCCAGCAATGTTGCCAATGAAGCGGTCGCCGTACTTCTCCATTTTCTTGCCGAATTTAGCTTTTTGTTTCTCTTCTTCAGCAGCTTTCTTGGCGGCGAGCTTTTCTTGTTCGCGCTGCAAAGCCAGCTTCTGTTTTTCTTCTAGGGCGAGCTGTTTTTGATGCTCTTTTTCGATGCGAGCTTCTTCCTTTGCGCGTTCAGCGGCTTCTTTTTCTTCAATCTTGCGCTGCTCTTCAGCGGCGGCCGCGGCGGCTTTTTCTTCGTTGTGTTTTGTAATCTTTTCGTGGGCCGATTCGTTATCGATCGCTTCGTCGTATTTGCCGCAAAGCGGGCTATTATTAATAACCTTCATGCGGACCATGTCGTTGATGGCGCCGATATAGCTTTGTGGTGGTAAAATCGTAACACGTTCCACGATTTCTGGCGCACCCTTTTCATCTTGGAAGGAAACGAGCGCTTCGCCGGTGCCAAGTTCGGAGATGGCGGTTTCGGTATCAAAAGCTTTATTGACGCGGAAGGCGCTGGCGGCAGCTTTGACGACCTTTTGCTCGGACGGTGTGTAGGCGCGGAGGGCGTGCTGGACGCGGTTGCCCATCTGGGCGAGAATTTCATCCGGCACGTCGGTTGGCGCTTGGGAGACGAAGTAAAGACCGATACCGCGGGAGCGAATCAGCTTTACAACTTGGACAATGCGTTTGAGACGATAGGCTGGCATGCCGTTAAAGAGCAAGTGAGCCTCGTCGAAGAAGAAGATCATCTTTGGTTTATCAAGATCGCCAACTTCCGGTGAGGAGGCAAACAAGGTATTTAATAGCCAGAGCAAGAAGGAGGCGTAAAGGTCTGGGCTCTGGAAGAGCTCGACGGCATGGAGAATATTAATAACACCGCGACCATCGCTGTCAGTAGCGAAGAAATCTTTGATATCAAGAGCTGGTTCGCCAAAGAAATGGGCGGCGCCCTGCTTTTCAAGCGCGAGAAGGCTGCGCTGAATCACGCCAACGCTTTGGGTGGTGATATTACCGTATTTGGTAATATATTTATCTTTGTTTTCGGCGACATATTGGAGCGTCGAGCGGAGGTCGGCGAGATTAATTAACTGGAGGCCTTCGTCCTTAGCCACTTCAAAGACGATGTCGAGGTTGCCTTCTTGGGCCTCAGAAAGGCCAAGCATCATGGAAAGCACATCTGGACCAACGGATTCGATGGTAGCACGAATTGGGTGGCCATTCTGGCCGTAGAGATCCCAAAAACGAACTGGGAATTGCTTGCAATCGAAACCTTCAAGGCCAAGTTTTGTGACGCGTTTCTCGATGTTTTCGTTCATTTCGCCCGGTTGTGAGGTGCCGGCGAGATCGCCCTTAACGTCGGCCATAAAGACTGGTACGCCAGCGTCAGAAAAGCTTTCGGCGATGACTTTGAGAGTGATAGTTTTACCGGAACCAGAAGCACCAGTGATAAGACCGTGGCGGTTAGCCATTTTTGGTAAGATACATAGTTCTTTGCCATCGGCATTTTTGCCGACTAAGATTTTTTCGTTGAAATACATATAGCTCCTTCTCGCTAGTTACTTTTATTGTATCATCAAAAAACCGCCAGATAAACTGACGGTCTTTCGTGAAGTTATTCTTGGGCTTCAGGATCGCTTTCAGACTTCTTTTTTGGATGTTGAGCAGCCATGGCGTCATAAATGGCTTGTTGTTGGTCATAATCTGCCTGGTCGTCATAATGTAGGAATACTGGAATTGGTTCGGTTTCGGTTTCGGCCGGTTCTTGTTCTGGGGCGGTAGACGCCTCGGTGGTTGGCCTATCGGCCGACTCTTCTGGGGAATCTACTGTTGTTTCTTCGCTCGATTCGCCCGATTCGCTTGATTCTTCCGCTTCAGCGTCTTCACCGGTGGTGTCTGCTGCTTCGTATTCCGTCTCGCTCCCATCTGGGGTAGGTTCAGCACTAAGCTTAGCATCGGTTTTGGCTTTAATTTCTGCCGCTTCATCAAGTGTATGTTTGAGATGTTCTTTAGCGAGGGTAGCTTCGGTAGTTTCTGAACTACCGGCAGTATTTAGGGCAGAAGTGCCAGCCTCGATGATGCTGCCGAGCTCACTTGAGGCTTTAGCTGCTTCTTCTTCGCTAGTGATTCTACCGCGCTCGACTTGGTCGCCAAGAACGCCGGTATACATGGCTTTTCTGGTGGCGAGACTATCGAAGGCTTGTGTTTTAGCAACTGGGTCACCCTCTTCGGAGCTAACACTTCTCATCGCATCAGCTACAGAAGGATCTTCGTCACGGCCGGCCGCAATAATGGCATGTTCGCCACCGTAGTTGGCTTTTACGGTATGCTCTTGGTCGGCAATACTAACATTTTGCGATGATTGCTCAAAGAAGTTTTTAGTTACCACATCATCTTGGTGGACGGTTTGGTCAACCAGTTCGTCGCCGGTTTTATTTTCTTCTTCAGTTAAATTCTCGAAGCCTGGGTCATACCAAGGGTTTTCGACTTTATCTTTTTTCTCATCGTCTTCTCTGCCTTCGCCATTTTCGTGTTTCTTTTCGTTCGGCATTGGCTCTGAGAATAGTAGCGGTGCTGGTGTTGTTGGTTGCATATGCCTTCTTTCTACTTGCTATAGCTTACGCTACCAGTACCACTTGGATAAAGCGATATCCAGACCTGGCCGCGATTTAGTTTAATTTCTTCATTATTATCATCAAGGAATTTAAGCGGATCATTGACTGAGCTACGGGTCCATTTACCATGAATAACGATGCCGTCTTGGAAGACGAATGCTTCACCGCTGCCAACGGAGACGTAATCCTTATACTTTGGCTCCGAACTACGAGCGATAGCGTTGACTTTCATGGCAATGACAACGGTTGGCGCATTTTGGGTTTGCGAACCGTCAGAGTTTAGACTATTGTGGGCGCCACCCGAGGCATGAGCGCGAAGGTAACGGTTGTTTGCTTGGTCATAGGTATAGACTGGATTGAAATTGGCACTCGACATGGTGATTTTGATTGTACGGGCGGTGATTTCGTCTACTGGTGTGCGATAATCTGGTTGGATGCGCGGAAAGCCGGAGAATGTCGAGCTTGTCCAGCCTTTGACGTGTTGGAATTTAGCAATATGCTCGAAGGTGGTATATACATCATGCGGTGCATAGCGGCCGCGTGGCATATATGGTACGATGCTGCGATGGCGCGAATTTGATGAACGGAAGACGTAAGTACCCTCAGCTGGCCAACCGGAATCGCGATAGCCATTCTTTAGTTCGTCGATGGCATTTTTGGCACCGCCGACATGTAAGTAGGTACATTGATATTGTTTAGCGAGGTCAACGAAACTTTTGCGGGCGCTGCGGATTGGGCCGACGAGATTTGGCTTAGCTTCTTGGAATACGGCCATAAAGCGCGTAATGCCACCTTCGGCGATGGCCTCATAGACAACGCCAGCTTGGTTCAGACCAGATTGTGGGCGCGCATCGGTACTATTTTCGATCATGATGCAAGTGGTGGCGGCAGTAGCGACGTTTTTATCTTTCGTTTCTAGACCGGTGAGCGGCGAATAGTAGATTTCGTCTGCTTCAGCGGTGGCTAGTTCGAAATTGCCATTAATCTTTTCATTTAAGTTTGGCATAAAAACATAAAGTGCACCGAGTACAATTAGCGCGATTAGGATGGTATAGAAAATGATACGGCCGATGACTTTTTTGGCGCCAGCGGCTTTCTTGGCTTTAATTGCTTCTTTTTTGCGTTTTTGTTTGACGGATTGTTTGACTGGAACCTTTGTTTCGTCAACTTTAGTTTCTTCGTCGTTGATAAATGCACTAATGTCTTCATCGACATTCTCGTCAGTAAGCTCCTCTTTGGGAGTTGCATTCTCTCTAGTGAACTCACTGTCTTTATATAAGTTTACGAGCGTTTCGTCGCCCCCACTCTTTCTGCTGTGTGGGATTTTTTTGCGATGAACCGGTCTTTTTATGCCATCCATAAGCATTATTATACCATAAGCAAAAAGCCACCTCAAATTCAAGAGATGGCTTTTATATCTAATCGCGCGCAAAGGCTGTAATAACGGCATTCATGCGGGCGAGGCTAGTATTTTTGCCTAATACCGCAAGTGTGTCGTGCAAGGCTGGGCTAAATGGCGCAAAGCTGACGCTGAGGCGAATGAGGCCAAAGAGCATCATCGGTTTTTGGCCGGTTTCGGCAAGTAGCTCGTTGAGAGCGGTTTGAATTTCGTCTGCCGTCCAATTCTCGATGCCCGTTAGTTTGGCGACAGTTTTACGGAGCAACTCGCAGACTTCGTGTTCAGAAAGCTTTTTGAGGGCCTTGTTAGATGTAATCATATCCATATCTACTTTTGGATCCTCGAAGAAATAGCCGGTCATCGTTTTGAGATCGCCGAGCGTCTTGAGACGGTCATAAATAATACTGAAGATCTTGAACTTATAGTCATCGTCGTAACTGGCGGCGGTTTCTGGCCAAAATTCTTTACTGCGTTCGTAAAGCGCATGTGCATCTTCGGTAAAGAGGCGGCGAATCCACTGGCCATTAATCCAGAGAAGCTTTTGTTCGTCGTAGCGAGCGCCAGCGCGTTGGATACGGGTGAGATCAAATTTTTCAATCAGATCTTGTTTGCTGTAGATTTCCTGTTCGGTGCCATCGTTCCAGCCGAGGCAGGCGAGGAAATTGAGCATAGCTTCTGGCAAAATGCCGTCCAAGCGATAATCGTTGGCGGATTTGGCGCCATCGCGCTTCCCTAACTTCTTGTTACCACTTGGCGCGAGAATGTGTGGTAGATGGACGAATTTTGGGCGCTCAAGACCAAAGGCTTCGTATAATTCGAGATAATTGCCCATGCTTGGTAAGTATTCTTGGCCGCGCATGACGTGCGTAACACCCATCGTGGCGTCATCAACGATATGAGCAAAATTATAGGTTGGCAAACCATCGGCCTTGATGAGAATGATGTCGTCTTGAGTTTCGGGGCCTAAGTGGAGGTCGCCGTAAACTTCATCGTGGTAATCGTAATCTTTCGGTATAGATTTGAGGCGGAGCGGTAAGCCAACTTTCCACTCTGGTGTTTTATCTGGGCGATAATTGCGATATAGAAAAGCTTGTTTATTTTTGCTAGCCTCTTCGCGATATTTGGCGATAGTTTCGGATGGGGTCGGGTCGGCGTAGGCGCGGCCAGCAGCGATAAGTTTTTGTGCCCATTCATAATAGATTTCTTTGCGTTGAGTCTGATAGTATGGGCCGTGGTCACCGCCTTTATCTGGCCCTTCGTCCCAGTCAAGGCCAAGCCAAATGAGCGTGTCTTTAATGAGATCAGTGGCGCCTTCTACATAGCGGGCTTGGTCAGTGTCCTCGATGCGCAAGATAAAAGTACCTTCTTTGCCCTGTTGTTTAGCGACAAGGTATGGATAGATTGCCGAGCGTACGTTTCCAATGTGAATATAGCCGGTCGGCGACGGCGCAAAACGAGTAACTGCTTTCATGGAAATTATTATATAATAAAATCTCTCTGTTCGCCAGTAAAAAGCTATAAAAAGCCGCTTATGCTTGACTTTTTAGGCTAAGTGTGGTATAATGGAAGTATATACTCTTACTTTTGGTGAACGTCGAGTTGTGGATATGGTACGCTAACGTGATGTTTTTCCATCACGGTGAGGGCGGCGCGATGAATATCGCGTTTAGCTTGGGCGCGTTCGCCCTTAAGGCTGTGTGCGACGAGGCGATAATTAATACTGGAATTAGCAAATTCAGATACGCCACGATATTCAGCTTTTTCGACATTGTCTAGCTCAATACAGGCACTAACGATTTCATTCATGATTTCTTCGGCTTTAGATAGTTTGAGCTCGTAAGGAAGCGGAATGTCTAGATGAATGGCGGTGCCGGAAACCTCAGCTTTTTCAATATTGCGGTTGGCGATGGAAATAATATTACCAGTGAGGCCGTCCTTAATCTTCGTGGAGCGAATACCGGTACGTACGACCGTGCCAGAGTCGCCATTAATAGTGACGTAATCACCGATTTTAAAATAATCTTCAGAAAGAATTGAGATGCCACGGATGATATCTTTAAGTGTATCTTGAACGGCAAGGCCAATCGCGACTGAAGCAATTCCGACGCCGGCGAGTAGACTGGATACATTGACGCCGAATAATGAGAGAAGAATAAGGATAACGATGCAGATGTAGGCGACACGAATGAAGCTGCCGATGAAGGAAAAATAGGTAGTTTTACCGTTGCTAATCTTGACATTCGAGCGTTTGAGTTTATTGAGTGGGATGCGAATGATTTGATAAATAATAATCGCGATTGCGACCGTAATGAGTGCGGACGTTAGTGTCTGCACGTTGAAATGTAATCCTTGAAAGAAATCTTCCATAATACTTATCCTTTATTTTATCTTACTACTTTTTATGCTCTAGTGCGGCCTTAATATCCTCAATTTGGTCACGCAGTTCGGCGGCACGTTCAAATTCGAGGTTGGCGGCGGCTAGTTGCATTTGCGAGGTGAGCTCTTTGACAATTTGTGGCCATTCTTCGCGCGGGATTTTACGTAAATCAAGCTTATTGCTCTTCTCTTTTTCTGGAATGATGGCGCGCAGACCGATGCTGATTTCCTTAGCTACGGATTTTGGTGTAATACCATGTTCTTCGTTGTATTTTTGTTGGATTTCGCGGCGACGGTAAGTTTCGGTGATGGCGCGTTCCATACTTTCGGTGGTGCTGTCGGCGTACATGATTACTTTGCCTTCTACATGACGAGCGGCACGCCCAATGGTTTGTACGAGGGCGGATTCGGAGCGTAGGAAACCTTCTTTGTCGGCATCGAGAATGGCTACGAGCGATACTTCTGGCAAATCGAGACCTTCGCGGAGAAGATTGATGCCCACCAGAACGTCGTAAGTGCCATTGCGCAAGTCGCGCAAAATATCACTACGCTCAAGTGTGTCTATGTCGCTGTGGATGTAGGCAGTTTTGATGCCAAGCTCAAGTAAGTGTTCGGATAAGTCTTCGGCCATGCGCTTGGTGAGCGTAGTGACGAGTACGCGTTGATGTTTGGCAATACGCTCGTCAATTTCTTCGACTAGATTGTCAATTTGGTTTTCGCTTGTGCGAATTTCGATTTCTGGATCCAATAAGCCAGTCGGACGAATTACTTGCTGTGCCGGTGCTGGTGAATGCTGAAGTTCATATTCGCCTGGCGTGGCAGACGTAAAGATAACTTGATTGATGTGACTTTCGAATTCCGTGAAAGTAAGAGGACGGTTGTCGAGCGCACTTGGTAAGCGAAAACCGTATTCTACGAGAGCTTCTTTGCGGGCGCGGTCGCCATTAAACATACCACGCACTTGCGGTAGTGTCATATGCGATTCGTCGATGAGCATTAAGAAATCATCTGGGAAATAATCGAGCAAAGTTGCGGGTGGTTGCCCTTGGACGCGGCCATCAAGGTGGCGCGAGTAGTTCTCAATCCCCTTCACGAAGCCGGTCTGCTCAAGCATTTCGAGATCATATTTAACGCGTTGGCTGAGGCGCTGCGCTTCGAGGTATTTATGTTCTTGATTAAAATAAGCCAAGCGTTCTTCGTATTCGGCGCGGATTTTGCGGATTGCCGTTTCGAGCGACTCTTTAGGCGTAGCGTAGTGGGTATTTGGGAAAATACCGATTTCTTCCGGTTCGGCTAACACTTCGGCGGTTAATGGGTCGATAACTTTGATTTTTTCAAGTGTGTCAAAACCAAATTCTAGGCGATAAGCGCGATCGCCAGAGGCTGGAAAAAGGTCTATTGTGTCACCGTGAACGCGGAAGTTGCCTCGTTCGAAGGCGATATCGTTACGATGGTATTGTATTTCACTAAGAAGATATATGAAGCGGTTCATATCGCGCTGTTCGCCGCGTGCGAGGCGAATGGCCATAGATTTATAATTTTCGGGCGAACCAATACCATAAATACAAGAGACGGAAGCGACAATCAGGGTATCGCGCCGAGTGAGTAATGCTTCGGTGGCGCCATGACGTAGGCGATCAATTTCTTCGTTGATGGCAGAATCTTTTTCAATGTAAGTGTCGGTGCTTGCAATATAGGCTTCTGGCTGATAGTAGTCGAAATAAGAAACAAAATAATGTACTTCATTTTCTGGGAAGAATTCACGAAATTCGGAATATAATTGGGCGGCGAGAGTTTTATTGTGCGCCAAGACTAAAGTCGGACGGTTATACTGCTCAATAATATTTGCCATGGTGAAGGTTTTGCCAGAACCAGTAACACCGAGCAAGGTTTGGGCTTTCTGCCCGGCGCGTAGGCCATCAAGAAGTTGCGCAATTGCTTGCGGTTGGTCGCCGGTCGGCTGATATTTACTGTGGAGTTTGAAGTTCATTTCCCTTATATTTTATCATCAAAAACCCCGCTAATTATATAGCGGGGTTTGATATAGCAAATTAAGCTTGTGGCTGTTCTTTATTGTCGTCGCCATTTACCCATGGATCGGCTGGTTTTTGTTCTGGGGTGCCATTGACGGCATCAGCAACTGCGTCGCCGACTGGACCAGTACCGGTAGTTGATGGTGCACCAGCGCCAACATACTTAATGTCTTTGCTGAAGGCAAGGATAAGCATGAAGATTGGGTTCAAAAGGATTAAACCGATAGCGAAGCCGGTATCTTTGCCAAAGACCTTAGCAAGGTTGAGGTAGCACATAATCATGACTACAATGTTAGCAATTGGCACGAAGAGCAAGAGCGAAAGAGCGCCTTGCATGCCAGCGATTTCGAAGAGTACCCAGTTATTGTAAATTGGGATGATGGCTTTCCATCCTTCGCGGCCAGCCTTAGTGAAAATTTTCCAGTTGGCAATAATCATAATAATGACCATTGCAAGCGCGAAAAGCCATATTGTGGCGAAGAAGCCGAGGAGGCCGGCGACGAGACCGCCTGTTGCCACGGAATTAAGGCTATCACTACTATAGTTGTAATAGCTAGAGCTATAGCTTGCTAGTAAATCCATTTTTAATTCTTTCCTTTCGGGTTATGTTTAGTTTTATTATATCAGCTTTGTAAAATAAGTGCTAAATATTCTTGTGGAATATGATGTTGGGCGTTATAGAAGCGCGTGATGTCGTATTGTAGGGTGAAAGTATTAAGATAATCGCGGAAATATTGCAAAAGAAATGGTATTTTTTCGCCTTCTTGAATTTGATTAAGCGCGAGTTGCAAGGAATATACGATTTCTTCTTTGGTGCCCACAAAATCAAATGGATTACTGCTGCCGGCGTTGACTAGGTTGACGAAAGTCGCAGACAAACGTTGGTCGTCAAGAAGATTACTACCAAATACTTCTTTTAATTTGTCGTGATCAACGAGCGGATAAAGCATTAAGTAGTTATATAAACAACGAGCGCAGTGTCCACACCAACGCTTTTCTTCAGTGTGGTTTTGGCAACCACCAAAAGCTTTTAAGTATAGTGGGTACTTAATAAATTTTTGGTAGATACGATAATCGTTAATGCAGCGTAGGAGACTAAAGTATTTTACGCCTGGCGTGAAGTAGGTGCTGATGTAGGTTTGGAAATCTTGTTCAAAACCAAAGCTCTTGGAATATTGATGATTATTGCCATCGAAGGCGTTATTGGAAAGGATGATATTTTCGAGTTTATTGAGGTAGGCCAAGATATACGCCGCAAAGGCAAAACAGGATGACGAAGCAACGTGCCCGTTATAGAAGCCTTCTTGGGCGAGTGTGAAGATTTGCGGGTCAAGATCGAGATTAAAATCGAGAACCTTTTCTAGACCATAACCGGCTTCTTTAATACAGTCGGTGGCAGCAATATTGGCATCGTCGTGCCCATAATGATATAGAAAACAGTAGTTTTTATCATGCATTGGCTGCAAAGTCTCAAGCGTAATGACAGAATTTTTATTTCCGCCAACTGGAATTAAATTTCCGTCAAGCTTAGTCTTAAAATCAAAGATTGGGCGTTCTTCCTCGGGTTTTTCGATAGTCTCGATAGTCATGAAATGGTCGAACGGAATTTGAATATTATTGTTGTATAAAAATTCGCTCAATTCACCGTAGAAGATTTTTTGGAAAAAGCTTTTTTGCGCTTCATCGAGATAGCCCGCATTAATGCGAAAAACTTGCGGAATAGCTAATTTGTAATAATGCATGGCGTTAATGACGCCGAAGTTAAAGAATAGATAATTCAGAAAATTATCATCGATTTCTTCATTGCGAATATCGCTAGTGGGGATTTCTACGCTCGGCTTAAAAGTATGCTCGCCGAGTTTATAGACATAGTCTGCTTTAATGCCATCAGCATTGCGGTAATATTCAAAAGATTCGAAAACGAATTCCGGATAACGATAGCGCAAGACTAGGTTTTCCTGGGTGCTATTAATCATAAGCATATTATAGCATTATTCAAGGTGATATTTTTGGGCGAATTCGGTGTAGACTTGATCGGCGTCAATTTTGTCTGGATATTTAGCTAAAATGCGTAAGCGTGCTAATTCTTCTGGCGTATAGTCAAACATTAGGATGAGCTCTTCGTCAGACAGCTGGTCGCCGAGCATATCTTCGGCCTCTTTGAGGTTTTCGACTGCTTCTGAATTGTAGCGCGAAATCTCGTACTCATAACAATGCTCAATGATAAGTTTATTAAGTAAATGGATAGTGTAGTAATCTAGACGGGCGTTACGCCAAATATCAACTTCGGGTTGATGGCGGTATTTTTCAATGAATTTGTCGGCTTGCGCCATCGTCTGCTCAACGAAGAAATCCGGCGCATACTGGGCGTGCACTTGCATAGTAAGGCGGCGAATGGTTATCCGCAGAACTTTGCGTTTGATGTCACGAATTTGCTCCCTCGTGTAACCACCTTCGCTCATATTTTAATTATACACCATTAAATAGAGGTATTTTGAGGCGTAAGCATATTGACTTTTTAAGGTTTTTCTGATAAAATAAACGCTTATGGATGGAGACTGTATCAGAATTCGTGGTGCACGCGAAAATAATCTCAAAAATATTGATATTGATATCCCGCGCGATAAGCTAGTCGTGATTACGGGTCTGTCTGGTTCTGGTAAGTCTTCCCTCGCTTTTGATACGATTTATGCCGAAGGTCAACGTCGCTACGTAGAGTCACTTTCCAGCTACGCGCGCATGTTCCTTGGCGTGATGGATAAACCGGATGTTGATATGATTACTGGTCTTTCGCCGGCAATATCAATTGACCAAAAGTCCACTTCGCGCAATCCACGCTCTACCGTAGCGACCGTGACGGAAATCTATGATTATTTGCGCTTGTTGTTTGCGCGTATTGGCGTCCCGCATTGCCCAATCTGCCATTCTGAAGTGGCGCGTCGTACAGTGCAGGATATTATCGACCAAGTGATGGCTTGGCCAGTAGCGTCAAAATTAATGGTGCTGGCGCCAATTGTGGTACAGAAAAAAGGCTCTTTTTCGCATATCGGCGAACAATATTTGGCGAAAGGTTTTGCGCGGGCACGCGTGGATGGCATTATTTATGCGCTCGATGAGTGGCCGGAGCTTGATAAGAATTTACGCCATGATATTGAGATTATCGTAGATCGTTTTGTGATGGCGCCAGATTCAGAGAGTCGCATATCGCAAGCCGTAGAGCAAGCCCTGGAATTAGGTGATGGCATCATGA
Organism: uncultured Candidatus Saccharibacteria bacterium; assembly: GCA_947307445.1. GTDB lineage: Bacteria > Patescibacteriota > Saccharimonadia > Saccharimonadales > Saccharimonadaceae > UBA2834. The sequence goes on from CAMZJD010000003.1 coordinate 14,056, forward strand.
GAATTTTGTGCATAAAAGATAACTCAACGGCGATTGGCCAGAACAATATTAATACTGCTGATGCTGAGGTGGTGACTTATTCGCAACGCTATGCTTGTCCAAATCACCCAGATGAACTAATCCCAGAATTGGAACCGCGCCTTTTCTCTTTCAATGCTCCGCAAGGTGCTTGTCCAACTTGTACTGGTCTTGGCACGCGCATGGAGATTGATCCGAGCTTGGTCCTTAACCCGAATTTGACAATTGCTGAGGGCGGTATTCGGCCATATAACCGCATCAATCAAGATTCGTGGTGGTTGAAGCGTTTGACGGTTGTGGGTGAGCGTCATGGCTTTTCGGTGCGTACGCCAATCCGTGAATTATCTGATGAGGCAATTCAGATTATTCTTTATGGTACGGGCGATGAGACCTATCACGTACGTTTGGCTACGGGCTACGAATATGAAGCGGTTTATGAAGGTGTGATTTCGAATCTTGAAAAGCGTTACAAAGAGACTGAATCGGACTTTGTGCGGAAAGATATTGAGCGCTTTATGCGCGAGCGAGTTTGTCAGACTTGCCATGGCGCGCGTTTGAAGCCAGTAGTGCTCGCTATCACGGTGCATGGTTTGAATATTATGGACATGTGCGCGATGGATGTGGACCAGACATTGGAAGTTTTAAACTCCGATCTTGGTTTAACTGAAAACGAAAAAATGATTGCCGAGCCGATTATTAAAGAGATTAAAGCGCGCGTTGGATTTATGAAAGATGTAGGTCTGAATTATCTTGAGCTTGGCCGCTCGGCCGCCACGCTTTCTGGTGGTGAGGCACAGCGCATTCGCTTGGCTACCCAAATCGGTTCAGGTTTACAGGGCGTGCTGTATGTGCTCGATGAGCCGTCGATTGGTTTGCATCAACGCGACAATGATCGCTTGATTGCTACCCTCAAACATCTACGTGACTTAAAAAACACGGTTATTGTAGTCGAGCACGATATAGACACGATAAAGCAGGCAGATTATTTAGTAGATATTGGCCCAGGCGCGGGCGTTAATGGTGGCAAAGTCGTTTCGGCTGGCTCGCCAGACGAGGTGGCAAAAGACCCAAATTCGATTACTGGTAAATATTTGTGCGGGAAAGCAAAGATAGACACGCCAAAGAAGCGCCGCAAAATTAGTAATAAATACCTTGAAGTTATCGGCGCGCACGAAAATAACTTGAAAAACATTGACGTCAAATTCCCGCTCGGCGTGATGACGGTGGTTTCTGGTGTGTCTGGTTCTGGCAAATCTACGCTTGTGAACGAGATTCTCGCTAATGAATTGTTGGCACGTTTAAATCGTGCTCAAACTGTGCCGGGCGCACACGAGCGTATTGATGGCATCGAATATTTGAATAAAGTTATCGTGATAGATCAGTCGCCAATTGGGCGCACGCCGCGTTCGAATGCTGCCACTTATACGGGTATCTTTAATTATATTCGTGAGTTGTTCGCTAACCAGCCGGAGGCGCAAGTGCGTGGTTATAAGGCTGGTCGCTTTTCGTTTAACGTTAAGGGTGGCCGTTGTGAGAAATGTCAAGGTGATGGCGTATTAAAAATCGAAATGCATTTTTTGCCGGATGTCTTTGTAACTTGTGATGTTTGCCATGGCAAACGTTATAATCGCGAGGCACTGGAAGTTAAATATAAAGGTAAAACAATTTCCGATGTACTTGAGATGACGGTAGATGAGGCAGTAGAATTCTTTGCTAATTTGCCACTGATTGCCGGCAAATTGAAAACTTTGCAGGAAGTTGGTTTAGGCTACATCCGTTTAGGTCAGCCAGCTACAACTTTTTCCGGCGGTGAGGCGCAGCGTATTAAGCTTGCAACCGAATTGGGTCGCCGCTCAACTGGCAAAACGTTATATATTCTTGATGAGCCGACTACTGGTCTACATTCAGACGACGTAAAAAGACTGTTGTCAATTTTACAACGTTTGGTAGATGGCGGTAACTCAATGATTGTGATCGAGCATAATCTCGATGTGATAAAAAGCGCCGACTGGATTATCGATATGGGGCCAGAAGGTGGCCAAAATGGTGGCAAGGTAATTGCCACTGGTACGCCGGAAGATGTGGCGAAAAATACCAAGTCCGATACCGGCAAATATCTAAAACGAATTTTGTAATTATTTAGCGTGAATTAATTTTGCGATGCCGATTTCGTCTAGCTCGTAGAGCTCTTCTTTGTCAGCGTAGGTTTTGAGGCGAATAAAATCGCAATCTTGTAAGAAATCCTTTTCGAAATCGGAGACGCCAATTGATAGAATGCCGTGGATTTTGTAGCCTTGCTTTTGGCGATTTTTAATGTAAATACTGAGGCGATGGCGGATGAGATCGGCCATTTTTTTAGACTCATAAGATCTTTTTATCGTGATACTTTCGATTAGGAGATAATTTTTGCGGCGTTTGCGTAATTGCGTAACATCGCTTGGCAATAGTTTGTCATTGTAGATATGTGCGCGTTTGTATTTTAGGCATTTTTCTTCAGTGATGGCGACATAATGGATGTAGCCAATAGTCTTTTTCTTGTCGCGGATCAGCAGAAGTGAGTCTGGATTTGCTTTAAAGATATCGCGTTGTTCTTCGATGCTCCAAAGGTACTTCTCTGCTCCATAGATTTCATGATCAAGACTAGCAATATTAGTAAAAATGTGGCGGCTAATATAACGACAGCGAATGACGTGGAGTTTGTCGATGTGTAGAATGCGACTGTAGCCGAGGAATAGAACGAAGAGATTCGATATAACTAGGACGCTGTCCGTAAAGGCGGCAGAATAAGCCAAGATAAAGATATCGTAGACTATCCACAAAATGCTCGACATAATACTGCCGATGGTGGCGATATTCTTATTTTTTGTCAGTACAAAGCTATCGATAATACTGCCAATGACTGGTAGTAGCGCAATCCAACCCTCGTCGCCGCAGGAATACCAAGCGATTAGGCCGTAAATTGGCAGCGAAATAAGAAAGATTAGATTATCTTTATCGGTTTTATAATAAAGAATACCCTTAATTAACTCAAAGCCGCAGATTAGTAAACCGGCGTCGGCGCCGAGTAGTAGGTAGCTTAAAGTATCAAAAATGGCGGCTATAATTTGGATGCGTAATAGTTTTTGGATGTCGTCCTTATAGTAGCTATAAATGAGACAAAGCCACCCTAAGAACGCAAAAACTTGCGCTAAGACAAATATAATGTCCATGCTTATATATTAGCATTAATTGTCGAGCAAGAAATCGAGTTGAATGCGTAGGCGCATGGCCTGAACGAACCATAGTGCATCGCGCTGGTTTTCTTTGATAGCAACTTGGTACGGGTAATGTTCGAAATCGCCGATAATATTATTGAGCGTGCGAAGATAGCTGCGAAGTAAAGAATTCTTATAAAAATCACCAACAAGAGCATCTTTAAAGGCTTGGGCGAATTTGACAATCGTGTTGGCGGCGATGATGAGCCGAGCGGTATGCGATAGGTTTTGGACTTCGGTTGGATAGGCTTCGGCAGTATCAAGATTGCGCACCAATTCGTCAATTGTGTCGCCGTAGACTTCACGAATGTAATGGCGTTTGCGTGTCACAATATCTTCGGGTAGCTTAGCTAAAATGACAGCAGCTAGGGTTTTATCGCGACGAACATAGTCGGTATAGCGGGCTTTTTGCTCGTCGGCAACACTACTACTATCGAATTTGTAACTATATGGCGGTATGTCTGCTAGGAAATCATCAACTAGACGTACAGTGGCGATAATTTCGCTAGTATCAAAGTTTGGGTTCATGTTTTGCTCGAGCGTCATCAAATCATAGACATGTTGGGTGAGCGGGAGTTTATCGAGCGATTCGGTAAAATTACGTTTGAATTTCAGCTCTTTGTTTGGGATGGTGCGTAAGGCACAAATTCGCCAATAGAAATCGAAAAGATACGGGAAATTATAGCGGCGCAACATTTTGCCTTCCACGATATCTTGGTATAAGTTCTGGCGGCGGTAGTAGCCGCAAAGACGCATGGCTTGGTCAAAAAATTCAGTACGAATGAGAATAAAATTCCCTTGTCCCAACGAGATGTGAACCCATTCGTTGTTAATAAAATGGAAATAGCGTGAATGGAATAGAAACTCTAATTTTGTGTCACTTTCCACGATGAGCTGGGCTTGATTGTCGGCGGCGATTTGATTTAAAAGACTAGTAATGTCGGCGCCGAGATGCTCACTGTCGCATTCAAATACGCGGTATTTGTTGCTGCGCTGCGAATAAACTGTGGCTGAACCGTTATCAAAATACAACATTTGCATATTTGGTACGTTGGTATTACGTAATTCGGTGCGAGTGGGGTGTGCGGCTTCGGCCCCACCGAGCTCAAAGATGTCATTAGCAACTAAGCGCCAGTATTTGCGAATGTAATTTCTTTGATCATGCACAGTTGGCACTACGTCAATTTGTGCAATATTTTCAGAGACGGCGGCGGCGAGTTCTTCGGTATAGACTTCTTGATTGCGGTTGATGAAAAGGTGGCGGTGTTCACCGATGAGGTAATGCGCCCAGGTGCGGCTAAAAGCGCCAAGACTAAATGGAGCATTATCAAAAGCAGTAATATGGCGGGCAATTTCTTGATTCGCTAAGCGATTGATGCCTCGCTCTAGGCGATGCGAGCGTACGAGTGGCAAAAGGCTCTCAAAATCAGTTATTTTAATGTCGCCGTGCAAGTAATTGCAGTAATAGAAAGTGATACGTTTATGATCGGTAGTGGCAATATCAATCATGCCGCTAAAACGGCGGGCATCTGGTTCAGCATAGGTAAAAGCTATAACGTCGTCGCGGTCGAGATGCTTGAGAACTTGTGGGGTGAGTTGCTGGACGCTAAAATCGTTCATATCTATCTGTATTATATCTTATATAGATTTTTGCATAAATAGTGGTAAAATAAAAATAGTTATGGTAAAACACGAAGGATCAACAACATCAGACAACACCGATAACGCCTGGGAACGGGCCATAAATGATTATCTCGATAGTAATGCGGGAGAATCTGCTAACGAAGGAAATACACGAGCCCCAGAAGAAGATGCCAGCACTGCAAGTACGGCGACCGAGAATGAGGTGTTATATCCTGGAGTAGAAGATTATGACGAGCAAGATGTTGTGCATGATGATATCGAAGCGGCAACGGATTATTCCGCTGACGCCGTTGAGGCATTAAGGGAAATCCATGACGAAAACGAAAGCCGAGATTTTGTAAGAGAAAAGAATAGCATTGATTTATTGCATGAGGCTTACGAAGATTATGACGGTGCTACTATGGATAGCCTTGAAGCAGCCGAGAGAGACCAAAAGGAGACTTTTTGGAAAAGAGCCGGCCAGGCAGTTACGAAAGTTTATCGTAAATTAATCGGTTTAGCGGTAGGTCGCAAGGTTGAAACTTCCGCCGAAAGTGCTGAGGCGACTAAAGAGGTAGCTGGCCGTATTGGTAAGAAAACCTTCGAAGTTACAAAGAAGCTAGTTGAAGCAGGTGCCGCCGCTGCAACGCAGACCGTGATGACAAATATGGGTCTCGGTGGCGAATAATTTCGCTAATGCTTGATTTTCCCCTAGGCTTATCTTAAAATATAGATTAAGTAAAAATATAGGAATATAGAATTATATGAGCGAAGATAAATTGTCTCTCGCTAAGCGCGAGTTGACTGGTAAAAAAGTAAAAAGTTTGCGTGAGCAAGGTTTGATCCCTTCGGTAGTTTTTGGTGAAGGCGATCCAATTTTGACCCAATCTGCCTATAATGAAACCGAGAAAGTTCTCTTGAGCGCCGGCTATCACTCCCCTGTCGATCTTGACATTGCTGGCAAAAAACAGCTAGCTCTCGTAAAGACTGTGCACATTAATCCAGTAAAGCGCACAATTGAGAATGTTGAGTTCCAGGCTATTAACGCCAACGAAGTCGTGGAAGCTACGGCTCCAATCGAGATTATTAATTTCGAACAATCTGATGCTAACAAGGCTCACCTTACCCTTCTTCAGGTTATGGAGGAGATTGACGTTAAGGCTAAACCAGCCGATCTTCCAGAAGCTATTATCGTTGATGCTTCCGGTTTGAAAACTATCGAAGATGGCCTCACGATTGCCGATATTAAATTGCCAAAGGGCGTCGAGCTTGCTGATAAGGAACTTGATCCAGAACAGCCAATTGCTAACGTATATGACCCAGCCCTAGAGGCTGCTCAGCGTGAAGCTGAAGCCGAAGCCGACAAGGCTGCTGAGGAAGCTCGTGCTGCTGAAGCCGAAGCCGCTGCTGCCGAGGGTGAAGCTGCCCCAGCCGAAGAAGAAAAAGCTGAATAATTCTTATATCCATCAAAATACCCCCTACGACACTTCCGAAGGGGGTATTTTTTATTGTTTTTTCTTGAGAGCGTCGGCGTTTGCGACGAGGCGGAGACGGAAGGCTTCGCGGGCGGCATCAACATTGTCATTATTGCCTTGCCAAGCTTGAATAGCCGGGTCTTGTAGCGAACGAGCGAAGCTGAAAGAAACTGGCCATGGGAATGGACCTTCGTTCGTAACGGCTTGGAGATTTTCGGTGGCTTGAGTGACGCTTTGACCACCAGACAAGAATACAACACCGGCAAGTTCGCTCGGTACGTGTTGACGCAATAGTTCGGCGGTTGCTTGGCCAACTTCTTCTGGGGTGGATTGCTTCTCTTGTTTCTTGCCGGCTAGGACCATATTGGTTTTTAGTACACAGCCTGGTAAATCAACACCCTTATCCTTCATTGCAGCAAAGAGTGCGTCGAGAATGCGACCAGTAAATTCAATGCTCTGCTCAATCGGATAATCGCCGTCATAAACTAATTCTGGCTCTACGATTGGAACAATGCCGGCATTTTGGCAATCTAGGGCGTATTGAGCGAGGATATCGGCATTTTTGTTAATAGCCATTTCACTAGGACTGTGATCAGTCACTTCAAAAGCGGCGCGCCATTTCGCAAAACGAGCACCCATGTCGTAATACTCTTTTAGCCTATCTGGTAGGCCGTCCAAACCTTGAGTATATTTTTCATCGGAGTTTTCGAAATTAACGAGACCTTGGTCGACTTTAATACCAGCCATGACTCCACGATCAATTAAGAAAGTGACGAAGTCGCGGCCGTCATCAGCATGTTGGCGGGCGGTTTCATCGAAAAGTATTACGCCATTAACGTATTTTTCGAGGTCTGGCGTAGTGAAGAAAATGTTGCGATAATCGCGGCGATGCTGTTCATCGTCTGGAATATTCATGCTTTCAAATTTTTTATGGATAGAGCCACCAGATTCATCTGCGGCGAGTATGCCCTTGCCGGCGGTCATTAGTCTTTTGGCGTTTTGTTCGAGTTCGTACATTTTCTCTCCTTCGGGGTTATGGCGTTGGACGAGATAATAATCGTCCGCGATGTTGGCTTCGAGTTTATCAAGGTTGAGGCTGTTGCCAAGATTGGCACCCTCAACGTTAGCGCGAGCTAATAATAATGCCTCAGTGTTGTTTTTGCGCAGAACGATGGCGCCGAGGATGCTGGCTGCGATTGTAAGATGAGTGCTGAGACGGGTTAGAACGTCTTGTTTGGTCTGTGTGCTCCAGTTGACGGCTTTGTCGTGATAGCGGATGTAATCTTCGCCGATTCGGACAACTTGACGTTCATCTTTTTGGTCAAATTCGACATCAGTAAAGATGAGGTCGGCACGCTCAATTAAATCGCGCATATGGCCGGCATATTGATTACTATGTTCGCCGATGAATAACGCTAGTTTGGTGTCTTGGCTTAAGTTGAGGAAGCTGAGGATTTCTCCGGCGGCACGTGCACCGATGTTGGCAGAACGATCAATGTAGATCCATTCCGGATTGGTTTCCGGAATGTGAAAATGCGTGTGATTGATTTCACTTGGGCTAATGTAGGCAACGGTATCGTCTTGGCAAAGGATGTAGCGGTAGCAGACGTCGGTATCTTTGGCGATAAATTGGCCGTCTAAGAATGTGGCTGGCGTACCATTGATGGCAGCCTTGAGACCGAAGCGGCTAAGTACTTCAAGACTAATACTGGCCCCACCAAAGATGGAGACGCGGGAATAAAATTTATAAGCTGAGCCATCAAAGGCTAAATCTAGCCATTTGATGCCATTTTGGTCCGTCTCGAAGTGATTAATGCGGTTGTCCATACGCAAATACACGTCTTTCGTGACGTTGCCAATAATCAAAACGTTCTGCATGCCTTTATTTTAGCATACCGCTAGTGCTTGCGGTAGAACTGGTCCACTGTGTAATCAATAGCTGGTACAGTCTCAATGTGTTGGAGCATGTCGTCGATGGCCGTTTCAATATCATAATCGATGTCGAGTTGTTCGTAGTCGATTTGAGTTCCGCTCAGGCTAAGGATACCAGCGCTAGCAGAATCGGTGCCGATTGGGCAACCGGCAGCGCCGGGATTAACGAAGATTTTGCCGTCGCGGCCGCGATGATATTCGCGTAGATGAGTGTGGCCGAATAGGAAGATATCGCCCGGTTTGTCGGCGAAAATTTCTCGGCATTCGTCAATGGTGGGCGTGAAGTAAAAAGTACGATATTGCCCACTTGCGTCAACGGGATAATGACTGACGAAGATGGTGTGTCTGCCGATTTTAACAGCGACTTCTTTTTTAAATTGACGCAAAAACTCGACTGACTCATTGCTGATTTGGTTATGATTCCAGCGAAAAAGATCGAGAATTTCTTTCGGCAAAACAGACTTGGTGGCATCGCCATGATTGTGCACTGGTAGAGCTTCTAACAAATAATTTTCATGGTTACCGCGGACGCAGGCGAGCAGTTGTTTTTGGTGCGCACGCAAAAATTGTACACACTCTTCTGGTCGTGCGCCTAATCCGATGGTGTCGCCTAGACAAATTACATAATCGATGTCGCGTCGTTCAAATTCTTCCCAGATGCTTTTCAGCGCCGCGATATTGCTATGAATATCGGATATAATGCCAATATGCGTCAACTTCCCCTGCAAAACACTCCTCTCTTTAACTTATCTTACTATTTTATCACAGATTTTAGTATTTGTCAAGAGATAGCTATAGTTCGCCCCAGTCGTGGCCAGTTGTGACATCGACAGCTAGTTTAACTGAGAGCTCTGGGGCGACGTTTTCCATTTGGGTTTTCAGAATTTCGGAAACTTGATCTTTAATCTTTTCGTCGCATTCAATTATTAATGAATCATGTATTTGCAGAATGATTTGTGCTTCTTTTGGTAGTGCTTTGTCAACGGCGAGCATTGCCTTTTTCATGAGGTCGGCTTCCGTACCTTGAATTGGCATATTGGCGGCGGCCCGCTCGGCGGCAGTACGGACGACATAGTTTGGCGCATGGAGGTCTGGTGTTGGGCGACGGCGACCAAACAAAGTTTGTACGAAGCCTTTGGTGCGACCGTCTTCGAGGGTTTTGTCGAGGTATTTGCGGATTGGCGCGCGTAACTCAAAGTAATTTTCAATAAACTTTTTAGCTTCATAGAAACTCATATCGGCAGCATCGGCTAGACCTTTCGGACTCATGCCATATAAGATACCAAAATTAATGACTTTAGCAGCACGACGCTGAGTTTTGGTGACTTGATCCATCGGAATATGGAAGGCGTCAGCGGCGGTTTTGGTATGAATATCAAGGCCGGCATTAAAATCGTCAATTAAGGCTTGATCGCCAGCAAGTGCGGCAGCAAGGCGCAACTCGAATTGGGCGTAATCGGCGGAAACGAATACTTTCCCCTTTTCGGCCACAAAGCAATTACGTATACGTTTACCATCTTCGCTGCGGACCGGAATGTTTTGGAGATTTGGATTGAGGCTGGATAATCGGCCAGTAGCGGTCACATCTTGTGTATAAGTAGTATGAATGCGGAGATTTTCGTCGGCGAGGCTCGGAAATGGCGTGACGTAGGTAGTAAGTAATTTATTCACTTCACGATAGCGTTCAATTTTGGCGATGATAGGATGTAGATCGCGTAATTTATCGAGTTCTTTGGCGCCAGTAGAATAGGCGCGCTGAGTTTTCTTAATGCCTTTAGTGGGTAGCTCAAGGGATGTGAATAATACTTCGGATAACTGGATTGGCGAGTTGATATTAAAGCTTTGACCGGCGAGTTGGTAGATTTCTTTCTCAAGCGCAGTAGTTTCGGCAGCAAATTCTTTATGCAGCACGTCGAAGCGTTTTTTGTCGATTTTAACGCCGGCGGCTTCCATCTTATATAACACTGGAATAAGCGGTAAGTCGAAGTTCTCGGCGATATTGCCCAGTTCTGGCAAAGCCACGAGTTGGCGTTTTTGTGCAATGTAATCTTCTTTTGGATCATTCAAGTCAACCAAACTGAGCTGGGCACTTTTACGCGCAAGCGGATTTAACAAGAAGTCGACCTGGCCGAGATCCCAAAAAGGTTTTCCCTCCAAGATTTCGCGGGCGAGCTTAGGGTTATCATGCATGTCGGCCTTTACATTGCGGCTCAAGTAGAGATTATCGGGTATTTTTATCTCAATATCGGCGGGCGTTGGTAGTGTTGTAGAATTTACAACAGGCTGATTAGGCGTTGTATTTTCTACAACATTCTTGACTGGTTCTGTTTTTGGTGTTGTAATTTTGTCAACAGTGGTGGATTGCGGGAATAGCTTACTAAATTTGCGAATTAGGGAGTTGAATTGATATTTTTTAAGCACTTCAAGGACTTTGGCGGGATCAAAATCGGCAAGCCGAGTGGCGTTAGCGTCAAATTCGAGCGGCGCATCAAACTGAATTGTGGCTAGTTTTTTGCTGATGAAAGCTAGGTCGCGACCAGAGATTAATTTATTATTTGTGGCGCCAGTGATTTCATCGACATGGTCGTAAAGATTTTCGAGGGTGCCGTATTCTTGCAATAATTTGACGGCGGTTTTTTCGCCGACGCCAGGCACGCCCGGGATATTGTCGGAACTATCGCCTTTAAGGGCCTTGAGATCAAGAAACTGATCTTTCTTTAAGCCATACTTCTCTTCTACGGCCATAATATCGAAGGCAGCAACGTCAGAAAAGCCGCGCTTGAGTTGATACATTTTGATGTAGTCATCAACGATTTGCAGCATGTCGAGGTCGCCGGAGATAATTTCTACCCGTTTGCCGGCGGCTTGCGCTTTGCGGGCGAGGGTGCCGATGATGTCGTCGGCTTCGTAATCGTCAAATTCATAAAGTGGTATATGGAAGGCTTCGAGCAATTCCATTAAATATGGAATTTGGGCGTAGAAATCGGCGGGTGCCGGTTTGCGGTTGGCCTTATAATCGGCGTAAATAGCGCGGCGGCGGCGGATATTAGTCTTAGATTTATCCCACGCTACAGCGATATATTCTGGTTGGAGCTTCTCGATAATTTCTATCAGCATGGCCGCGAAACCGTAAACGCCACCGGTTGGCGTACCGTCAGGTAAAGACAGATGTCCCATGGCGTAGTAGCCACGATAGAATACACTTTTACCATCTATAATAGTGAGGTTTTCGCGATCATCCATATTTTTAGTATAGCATCTTAGGGGACGCTTATGTTTGGCTGCGTTAATGTTTTGTGCTTAAATGAATACTAGTTACCAAAAAGTGGAGGTAGCTAGGACCTTTCAGGCATCTCCGATTCTCATATAAGGGGGTATTAGGTTGTGAAACTGTCCGGAGATACGATCAAAAAAATGCTTTCTGAAGGCAAGCTGATTCGCGATGGTGAGGAATTGGTCAATCAGGTGGGGCCCAACAGTATTGATGTCAAGCTGGGGCGCGGGTTCAAGCGTTTGCGGGCGCCGCGGAGTGGCGTAATCGATTTCGCTGAACAGCAGGAATATGAATACATCGAAGAAGGTGTAGACGGTTCGATTGTGCTGCCGTCGCATAGCTTCGCGCTGGGAACCACGGCGGAATACGTCGACTTGCCGGCCAATATCTGTGCGCGGATTGATGGGCGCAGTTCGCGAGCGCGTTTGGGTTTGGTCGTGCAGACGGCCGGCACGATTAATGCCGGCATGCGCGGTAATATTACCCTGGAGTTGACGAACCTGTGCGACTATCCGATTCGTCTGCGACCGGGTGATTCGGTGGCGCAGATTGAGTTTGAGTTGCTCGATCAGCCGGCCAGTCTGCCTTATCAGGGCGCTTACCAAGGGCAGGAAGGAACTACCGGTTCACGTCTGCCGCGGATGGACTTTTGAGTTTTCGGAAGCAAGGAAAAAGGCCGTCACCTTTGGGGTGGCGGCCAGTTTTTTGTTTGATGAATATATAATTAGCCAAAATACCTCGGTTTGATTGAGGCAAAAGCTACAGAAAAGTGAGTGTTGCATTTGTCGATGAGAACTTCGGATACTTCACTGCAAAGTATTTGCATATCGCCGCCCGACTTGATGTAGTCGCGCAGATGGGGGTATTGCTTTTGAACTGTGGGCTGCCCCTTAATGTCTAGCGAGGCAAACATGATTTCGTTTGCGAGATCGGTGGCCTGCTGAGCTAGCGGGTCGTACGATTCTTCTTCGGGCAAACGACTAGCGACATACCCAGCGAATTCTTGCAATGTTGGCGAATTGAAATTCTCTACGCCCTCGAGAATTGATCTGATTTCTAGCATAAAATTCCTCCTTTTTTTGCTAGGATTTTCAGATGCATCATCAAAACAATGACCTGAAAGAACTACCCTCCGCTATTGGATAGGGTTTTTCTATCTTAACAGAATTATCACATGTTCGCAAGTGTTAACGTCATGTGAGCGAATGATCAAGATAGCGCACGGAGCCGAAAGGAATTTTAGTTTTAACGTGATCAGTGCCGACAGAATCGGCCGAGTGGATTGTGCGGGCGCCGAAACGTAAATTGATGGCGTCGCTGGCGGCACAAAGACTCGTGCGACGATTGGCTTGCTCTTGCCAGAAGCTTTGTTGTAATGTGGGGTGATTTTGTAGTTTATATAGAGTGATGCCAATGATGCGAACCGGACTTGGCAATTCGGCGAACAGCCGGCGTGCAATATGACAAATTTCGGCATCAGTATGAAAAACATTTGGCGTAAGGTGGGCGCGGTGCGCATAAATATCGTCGTAACCGTAAACCCAGACATAAACACCACGCGCATAGAGACCTTTGCTACGCAGGCGATAGCCGACATCTTCGGCGAGGTGCAAAATACGCGCCTCGGTTTCGCGACGGGTGAGATTGTGGCTTTCCATGACATATTGGCGGCCAACGGTTTTAATACTGCTTTGCCAATCGTCGACTTCAATACCGCGGAGGCGGCGATACCATTTAGAGCCATCAATAGACTTGCAGACTAGTTTGACAAGCGTAGCTTCGTCTGCGTCCAGAAACTGAAGCGGAGTGTAAATACTGACAGCGTTGAGACGACGCTCCATGCGGGTGTTAATGCCGGGCAAATCGGTGAGTTTGAGTGTGGCGAAGATGGCGCGTTGGTTCTCCGGGGTGATTTCGTCAAGACCATCTGGCTTATGGAGTTCGCCGGCGAGTTTGGCGAGAAAACGATTACTAGAAATACCGACATTGCAGCGCATCCAATCGCCAACTTCGGTGAGAAGGCGTTGTTTAATTTCGCGGCCAATTTCGGCGCGGTCGCGCGTGCGTAAATGTGGCGGCGCGGCGGCGAGATTGATGACACCTTCGTCAATGGATTTCATGACGACATCGGCGGAATAATCTTCCATGATGCGGCGGAGTTTTTGGTGAACGTAAATATATTTGCTCGGTTCGGTCTCGGCAAAGACTAGATCGCGACAAAGCGCTTCAGCCTCGCGGCGGCGCATGCCGACTTTGATGCCGTAGGCCTTAGCCTCATAGCTGGCGGCAATGATGCAAGCGTTGGGCGTAATGCGGTTAGTAATGGCGACTGGGCGACCGCGTAGCATAGGGCGCGCTTGCTGCTCAATGGTGGCAAAACAAGAATTTAGGTCGATAAATAGTATATCGTTAGGCGGCCTATACATAATTATCTCCCTCAAACTCGAGATACCAGTTCAGCGAGTCGCAGTCGAGTGTTAGGCGATAGTCGGTAGCGCCATCGGTGACATCAAAGGCAAAAGTGGTGCGTAAACCGTCATATTTTGGGTGTACGAGGCCGACTTGGGCAATTTGCACTTCCCGGCCGGAACTGGTGCGGAAAGCGATGGGTCGACAATGACCAAGTAGGCGCCGCGAAAAAGTCGCATCGACTTCAATAGGTTCGTGTAAATTTTGAGAAGATTGATTCATAAAAATTCCTTGCAAGATTAGCGTTAATAGATGTGTGTTTGACGCAATATTGGCGTCGGAAATTTATGAATCTGAATCAGGGGCCGAAGCATGATTCGATTAAGTAAATTATAGCATAAAAGCAAAACGTCCGCTCGCCGACAATCTTTTTCAGATAGTCAACGGGCGGACAGAGATGGCTGGGTGTTAACCGATTTTGCCGGTACCGCCACAGCGCGGGCACGTTTGATTGGGGCTGAATAAGCCACCAGCGATTTGGCCGCTTCCTTTACAATCCGGACAAGTGTATCTGCCGGGCTTAACGCCGCGAAAAGTCTGCAGATAACCAGCGCAGTGGTTGGCTGCATCTTTTGGAGTCAAGCAAGGAGCGCCGCAGTGCGGGCACTTGTAAGTCGCCATCCATTTTCACCTCCTTCCCCAGGTGCTCAAAAGAACAAAAATCTGTCAGATTATAGCACCGGTTTTTGCGCGATGCAAGCATGAGCGAAATTGACTTTTTGCACGAAGTGTGGTATAATAGAATTATGGTCTCGCCTTTTTGATGGCGAGAGGTAGTTTACGAGTTGGAGTGGACGAAAAACGCGAAGGGGGGTTGGCGAATGAAAAAAGTAGTCCTATTCTTGGCGCTATTTTTACTGGTTGGTGCGTTGCCAATGCTAGTCGTATCGGCGACGGCAGAAGGCGTGGCCGTGCCATGCTATGTCACAGCAAATGAAGTGCGCGAGCGCGAAACTGGGTCTATCACAGGCAAGATTATCTGCGAGCATGATCGCGGTGAAATTGTGGAAGTTATTCAAATGACGGGCGAATGGTGGCAATTAGCAAATGGCCATTACATGTATGCGGATTATTTGATTCCAGTGGAAGGAAACGAATTTTACCTGGAGCCGCAGATTTACTATGTGGCAACTAAAAGTTTGCGTGAACGCAGCGGTCCAAGCACGAATGATTCAATCGTGGGTGGCTATAGTTTAGGCGAAGCGATTACCGTAATTGGCGAGGAACGAGGCTGGTATCATCTCGAGAATGGCAATTATGTTTGCGGCGATTACGTCGTAAAAACTTGGGATGAGGTATTGGCAAAAATGTCGGAAGAATACGGTGATTTCATCGTCATTAGTATCTCGCAACAGTTCGTTGAGTATTACGCCGACGGCGAAATCCTCACGCATGCAGATTGCGTGACTGGTGATGCGCGTAAATCGCCAACGCCAGCTGGCGTGTATCAGGTTTACTACAAGAATCATGATTTCGACATGAACGGCAATCCTTACAATCATGTTAGATATTTCACTTGCTTTTATGGCGGAATCGGCGTGCATGATGCACCATGGCGTAATGGTAAATTTGGCGGTACGATATACCAAACCAATGGGTCGCATGGCTGCATAAACACCACTGAAGAGGCGGCCGAAGTTATCTACAACAACTCCAAAATTGGGACGTACGTGATAGTGCTTCCCTGATGGCGCTTCGGCGCCTGGCCCCGCATGGGGCCTTTTTTATGCTAAAATGTTTATGATGTATTCAGATTATGTTGGTATCTTTGATTCGGGCGTGGGTGGCGTTTCTGTTCTGAGAGAAATTGTTAAAGTATTACCACGCGAAAATATTTTATATTTTGGTGATGCAAAAAATGCTCCATATGGCGATCGGCCACAAGAAGAAATTGCCCAAATTTCATTAGCAAATGCTGATTATTTGTTTAATAAGGGCGTCAAGGCCTTGGTGATAGCTTGCAATACTGCTACTTCATCTGCGGCGGACATAATTCGCAAAAAATACCCCGATAAAATCGTGATTGGCATTGAACCAGCAATTAAACCGGCCGTCGAGGAACATCCGGGCGAAAATATATTAGTGATGGCAACTACTGGCACATTGAAACTGGGCAAATTCCAGCAACGCATGAATGAACTGCGCGACCAGGCAAATTTGATTTCGATCCCTTGCCCTGGCTTGATGGATTTGATAGAACAAGAAGATTTACAAAATCCAGAAATAATGGATTTGTTGGAAAAGTATATTGGCGAATATCGTGGCCAGACGCGTGCGGTGGTGATGGGGTGCACACATTATCCGTTCGTAGAGCCGCAAATTCGCAGTATTTTGGGCGATATTGACGTATATAACGGCGCAAGTGGCGAGGCGCGTGAATTGGCACATCAGCTTGAGGAACGTGGCCTACTTAGCGCGTCGGAAAATCCAGATATTATATTTGAATCATCTGATGGACGTACGGAAACGACTGATTTTTATCGGAGAATGCTAAATATATGACTACTACTCGCAAAAAACCGGAGAAAGTTTGGGGTTTTACGGTTGCGAGTTTTTTGGGTTTGCTCGGCGTGTTTGTGGCGAAGTATCTAGTAGATTTTCTGTTGCTGCCGGCAATATTTCCGCAATTTTATCCTACGTCCGGTATGGCTTTCGCGCTTTGGCTGATTACTTCTTTAGTGGCTACGGTGGCTGCAATGCTCTGGATTACGCGGTTTGGCTATTTCTATCCGGTGGCCGATATTATTTATGCGCTGTGTGTAGCGATTTGGCCGCTCGGATTGTATGGCACGGCGGAATTTTGGCCGGCAATCTTGGCGGCTTTGGTGGCCGCTCTGGTTTTATGGGTGATTCAACGTTTAGTATTGTGGATTTTTATTATCGTCGGTTTTATTACGATGTAGCTAGCGACATTCAACGATTGCGCGCGGGATGTGATGGTTTTGGTCCTTAATCAAGAAATGTGCCGTGCCATCAATGTTTTGGCGACAAATCGTTATTTTATCGTTGTATTTAATCTCTTTTTTATAAACAATGCGGAGATAGTTGAATTGCTCGCCGATATCCATTAGTTCGGCAATGAGGTCGAGATAATTGAGATTATGGACGTGATGGTTTATGTCGATGTCACTCTTGCGGATGGATACTTTTTTGTTTAGAGAATACTTATCCAGAATATTTAGCCGGCCTAGTGTATAGTTGACGATGGCGTCTTCGGCTTCGGGCTGGTAGGCTTCGAGTAATTCTTTGCCAGCGCGGACAATAGTTTTAGTCTGAGTGTCAATAAGGGCCCATTTGGAAGTGGCACGGACGCAGACTTTACCGTGCACGCGGATTTCGAAGTCGCGGTAGATATAGCGTGTGAGTGAAGGTTTGACCCAAGTTCGGACACTGATTTTATCGCCGTATTTGGGGCGGTCTTGGATGTCGAGTACCCACTCAATTAAAACCCAAGTTAGATTGCGCTGATTAATGTCTTCGAGCCCATTTTGGATACTATCAGAGTGCATGGCGGCTATATTCTCGAAACATTCCAGAATCGCTTTATCGGTCATGCGATAGTTTGGATTGATATTATTTAAGCCCACCTCAAACTTATGTTTGAAAATCATACACTTAATTATACGCGTTTTTATGGATGGTCATATAGTTCGGTTGGGATAACGGTGGCAGTAAGGTAGGCACAGTTATTTTCAGAATCAATTTGTACATCAGAGACGTAGGATAAAAGATTTTTATCCATTAGGTATTCATTTTGTTGTGGCGAATAGCTGAGTTCTTTATTAATCAGTGCGATACCCTTATGGAATTCTTTTGGTACCTGATAGCGGATTTGAATATTACACGGTTTGCGGTAGGTGTCGTCGAATCCTTTTTGGAAGAAACTATCATCTTTAGTCATAGAAGTGCTGAGAAAACCGCGATCGATATAAAACTGGTTTTGGAGTTTTGCGAGTTCGTCGAGACTATGGATACCATAATCGCGAAAGCCATCGAGGTTAGTACCGCGGTAAACGGCAGTGTCTTCGCCGAGGGATGGAGCCCGTTCTAGCGTGTCCTGAATATCGGTAGTGAGTTCTTTGGCGCGCGCCATGAGTTTTTCGGTTCTGGGTCCTAAAATGTCTGGATTCCAAATTCCACGAGCAACTTGGTTAACGAGTTGGAATTCCGAAAAGCCAGAATAGCCGCGAATTTTAGCGGCATCTCCAAGAGTAAAAGTGTCAGCCAAGGCTTCTTTGTAAGTTTGAAGCCCATCGCCTAGTGCCGCCGGATTGTCATATGTTTTATAATCGCGATCGACGGTGTCGTCGATAAATTTGCGCACGGTTTCCATCTCGCCGCGTGATTCGATAATGCGGACGTAGCTGCGGCAGTAACGGCTATCACTATTAGTATCAACCTCGTGGCGATACCTTGGTTGATTACCGGCAAATTCGGTTTCCTCAACGATTCTCCATTCGTCGGCGCGATTGTCTTTTTCGCTAATATGACGACCTTCGTAACCTACCATGTTATTTCTCCGATATTAGTTGGTCGAAGAATGACTTTGTTGGATTACTGGTTTTGAGTGCTTCGCTAGTATCTGGAAAATCGAGTGTCTTAATATGCCTAAAGACAACTTCAATGAGATGCTTAATTTGCGCGCTTTCTTTTTCGTCAAAGTCCAGTTCGAGTGAAATAATATCATCATCTTGGTCGGGTGCGATATAGTCAATGCGACCTTTGGTGACCTTATAATTATGATAATCGCGCGAATTTTCGAGTAGGAATTTATAGAAGTAAAGCTGGATTTTGTAGGCGAAAGTGCTATCAGTAGTGCCCCATTTGTGCTTTGGATTGCCAGTTTTATAGTCGGCGACAGTAATAGTTTTATGCTCGTCGTCAATTTCGATGCGATCGATTTTGCCGGTTAAAATAGCATCGCCTACGGTTATCGTTTCAGTAAAGAAACCGCGCTCTGAATCGGCTTTGATGTCGCGAATTAAATCGCCTCGTTCCTCGAGGAATTTACGTAGTTCTTGTTCGCCTTTTTTGCGTAGATCGTCTTTTTCTTTTTCTTCCCCATCGGCGGTATCGATTTTGGCCATGAAATGTGCGATGGCGGTTTCATTGTCGATTTTTTCTTTGTTAATTTCATCCATAATTTCGTGGATAAAGCTGCCATATTTCATGGCGAAGTTAGTCTCGCTAGGCGCACCGATGATATAGCTGCGCAAGAAATCACTTGGCCCGTTACCGTAGCGCAAATCGATGAAAGTATTAAGATGGGTCGGCGAGAGACGATAATGCTCAACGTACGGTTTGAGGAGGTTGCGGCGGGTTTCGTCGCTGGGGTAATAATTATCGAACCACATATCTGGTGCGATGTCGACAATGTTTAATTCTTCGTAATTGGCCGGCGTAACGGTGGCGTATTGTTCGGCGAGAACGCGGCTAACAAGGCTATCATCTTGTTCGCGAATATCAAGATACTTTAGGCGGTCCGTATTGTGTCCAGCGAAGTCGGATAGACTATAGGTGAGATATAGCTCTGCTTTTGCGCGTGTAATTGCCAC
Organism: uncultured Candidatus Saccharibacteria bacterium; assembly: GCA_947307445.1. GTDB lineage: Bacteria > Patescibacteriota > Saccharimonadia > Saccharimonadales > Saccharimonadaceae > UBA2834. The sequence goes on from CAMZJD010000003.1 coordinate 33,656, forward strand.
GAAAAATACGCGGATTTTTTCATCTGCGGAATCGCCCGTGTGACGGACATGCTCGAGGTTGCGCGGTAAAGTGATTAAGTCAGTGTTGCCTTTGGCTTCACTCCAGTTCTGATTGTCAGCGGCGATTAGAAATACGTGATCATATTCTAGGCCTTTTGCCGAGTGAACAGTCTGTAATTGCACGGCAGTATCAGATTCGTGATAAGGTGATTTATTCAAGATTGGCATTTCGGCCGCTTCATAGGCGGCTAACACATTGCAAAATTCACTTAAACTGAGCTTGCTGCCTCGATGGCTATTTTTAGTGAGGATGAGCTCGCGTAGAGTATTTAGGTTGCTGAATAATTCATAATTATCACTGTCGCCGTAAAGCTTTGCGCAGAGATTATTAACGATATATTCAGCGCTAAAGCTGGATACTTTGCCGGCTAGCTCAGTGAAGTATTCTGCGATACTTGGTAATGTCGTATCGGCCATTTCAAGCATTTGTTCAATGATGGTCTTGTGGGCGTGGCGGGCATCTTGGATGAGTTTAATAATAAGTCCTGGTTCGAGTTTCCAGCATGGCATACTAAGTGTTTCAAACCAATATGGCTCGGCAACTTTTGGCGCTACGTGGAGTGCTAGAATCAGATTGCAAGCGTTTAATAATTGTTGGATGTCGGTGTTTTCAAGTATATTTTCGCGGCGGACGTAGGATACCGGAATACCCTTAGCGTGTAAATATGGCAGAATGCTAACAAGGTATTTATGCTTTGGCGCGATGACGGCAATTTTATTTCCGGGCGTGCCAGCCTTAATTAACTCAGTAATTCGGCTTGCCACAAAAGAATACTCGGCTTGGTAGGCTGGAAATTCCATAAGTTTAATATCGGTCTGGGCGGGTGGATTTTCGGCGGTAATATTTTTATCAATATTAACGTTTGGAGCTTTACAAAAGCGATCGGTGGCTTGCTCGATAATATTATGTGAAAAATCAAGAATTGGTGCACTAGAGCGATAATTTTTGGTCAAGAAAATATGTTCTGGGTGGTATTTTTCATCAAAGTCAAAGAAGTTGGAGGTGTTGGCGCCTTGGAAGCCATAGATAGCTTGGTCGTCATCGCCGACGGCCATAATATTTGGTTTACCCTCATTGCTAGGATTATCGGTTAATAGACTTACAAGTTTAGCTTGGGCATCATTTGTGTCTTGGAATTCGTCAAGCAGAATATATTGGAAACGCTCTTGGGCGTTAAAGCGTTTTTCGTCGTCTTTTTCGAGCAAATCGATGGCGTTTAAGATCATGTCGTCGTAATCGTAGAGGCCAGCAGCGGTTAGATGCGCACTGTATTGTTCCATGATGTTGGCTAAACTGAGCAGTTTTTTATTGGCAATGTCGTCGCCGAAAACGTAGCGATTATTTTTATCTTTTTTGAAGAATTTTTGGCGCCACTTCCCCGGCATTTTGCTAGACGGTTTGTCGGAGTTCTCTTCCGCAAGCAGCGCTTCGGCGAGCGAGCGATAGTAGATACGGGCAATAGGCTCAACTTTGCCGATAATATAACCTTGCGCGCTCGGTGCATCGACAAAGGTTTTGAGCGATTCAAGAATACGACCGTAGACTTCGGCGGATTTGGGATAACGTAAACCGTTGGTGGCCTGAATATCTTCCTCAATGGTGGCATAGATTTTAGCGCAATCTTCTTGGTTGCGGCGTACGATTTTGCGAATATCGTCTGGCGTAAGTGCAGCGGATTTCAGATCGGAAATCGCATCAATAATCGAGCTGGTATAGAATTCGGGGCGCAAAATATCTTTTGGATCGAGGTTTTCTTGAATCTCGCGAATCATGGTGAAGCGTTCGAGCTCATCGATGGATGCCGTAAGGTCGGGGCGGTGTTCTTGCAAGATATATGAACCAAAGGCGTGATAGGTTTGAATCTGAACTTTATAAGCTTCGGGGCCGATAAAATCTGCCAGACGGTGGCGCATGTTGCTGGCGCCGGTTTCGGTGAAGGTTAAGCAAAGAATATTCTCTGGGCTAGCATCAGTCTGTTTGAGAATATTTGCAACGCGGACGGATAGTAACTGGGTTTTGCCAGTGCCTGGACCAGCAATTACGAGTAAAGGGCCGTCAATATGGTCAACAGCTGCTCGCTGTTGGTCATTCAGTTGGTTATATGCTTGTTCGAATTCCATATTCTTATTATATACAAAAAGCGCCCCGTTTTTCATGGGGCACTAGATGTTTATGGTGCTTAGCGGCGTTTTTGGAGCAGAACGAGGCCAATACCCATAGTAGCCAAGATGCTAATAGCAATGAGTTGCACGAGACTATCGGTGTTAGTTGGTGGGTTGTCTGGTACTGGGGCTGGCGCCTCTTTAACGGTGATATTGATAGTGAGCACGGTGCTGAGATTATTGCGGAAGGCAATTTGAATTTTGGCTTTGCCAAGTGCAAGGCCGGTCAAATTATCGCCTTCAAGCGAGATGATTTCGGTATTGTCATCTTGCATGACAGGATCGGTATTCTCAAGAATCGTAGGTGTATAGCGGAGATTAGCAATACCGGGATTAATAATATCAGCCAGAGCAATTGTGTCGTCGAGCGTAATTTCGATATCATATTCCGTATCGCTGACTTTGTCGCCATCGATGGTCGGGAGCGGGCCGATGGCACCTTTTTGGCTGCCGGTGGTTTCGTAGCGCGTACAGCCAGATGCAATGAAGTTCGTAATTGGGGTCATATTAACGATTTGCGAACTGCTAGTATAGGTGCCACCGCAGATTTGAATGGTACCATGATAGACGTTGCCCGTGCCAGCGATGTAAGTCCTTGCGATTAAGAAGGCGTAGGTAGCGGCGGAGCGATAATAAAAATCGCCGCCAGTGATGTCGGTAGACGGCATGGCATCATTAGCGCGATCTTGGTTGCCGATGTTACCCTTGAGATTAGTAAATGTGCCGCCGGTGATAATTAGTTTGCCCTGTTGGCTAGAGTCATTGGCTCTTTCGGAAGTGTTATAGAAAACGCCGCCTTTTTGGTAATTTGCTTCGGCATTAAAGGTGCCGCCATTGATAGTCATGAGATTCCAGTTTAGAATGTCATAATTTGCGCCACTATGCTGGAAAGTACCATTATTAATGACGACTTCACCAAAGTTGGAGTTTTTTAGGCTATACCAGCCGTTACTATTGAAATTGCCGCCATTGATAGTCATTACGGCGTTTGGCTTGCCGGTAATTGCGCCATCCCAACCGTTTTGGATCATAGCATTGGTAGTGCTGGCATCTCCGTCATCATAAAAATTGCCGTCATTAATGGTCATGGTGCCTTGGTTCATGATGGCCCAGTATTGCCTAGCGTCGCGGTAAGTGCCGCCATTAATCGTGGCGGTAGCGCCTTCGTAATTATTGATGGCAGATTTGCTGGCGAGGCCGGAGGTTAGAGTGCCGCTGCCAGAGATAGTAAGCGTGCCATAATTTTCGATCGCGCAAGTGACATTATCGTTAATAGTGATTGTAGCGCTTTCTCCGCTATTAATACGATAGATACCGTCAACGCATAGACTATCGGTTAATGTAATGCTTGCGGCGCTCGCGTTAAAAGCAGTAATAAAAAGCACGCAAAACACGGAACCCAAAATGGGTAATTGCAAATCAAGAGTTCTTAACCTCCACATATATAACTCCTTTTATGTTTATTTTATATTTTTTGCCATTAAGTAGCAATAGGTTTAGTGGAATTTTTGGCATCAAAAATCCCCCTTATCGGGGGAATTTTGACCAACTATTAATTATTGGTAGTTTCGGAACTAGTTTCTTCCTTAGCTTTTTCGCGCTTGATGAGATATTGTTCGTATTCTTTACCGCCCTTGATGATGTAGGACTCCTTAACGTCGCCCTCAAAGAAATCTTGGACATGGAGTAGGTGGCCAAGTTTACCGTAAGTTTCAATCAAAGAATTCAATTCCTCATCGCTAACTTTTGTAGTTTCGACTGAAATCGTGTCGTAGTCGCCACGTTCGTTATGTACATCCCAAACATCTTCGTAAGTAATAGTGTATTTTTCGTGCAATTCGGAGTTGACTAACGTGTAGTAATAAGTATCCGAGTAGCCACCAAGTGGAATTTGGGTTGGATCAACACCTTCATATTGGTAGCGGTGTTTTTCGACGATAATGTCGTATTTGAGCGATTCGAAGTTATGTTTTAGACTGTCTTGTTTTTTAGTAAATAGGGTGAGAGAAACGACGGCAATACAAAAGAGTGCTACGCCGAAAAAGATAATCGCAAGTGCCTTATGCGAATTAGAATCATTAATTAATTGTTTTTTTGAAGTTTGTGTTTTTCTGCTGTTCTTGCTTTTTGCCATGATGCCCTTTCTATAGCAAATTATTGTTGCTGTGTGCTATTGACGATGTCTTTTATCTCGCGGAGGACCATATAGTTTTCGGTATCGACTTTTTCTAGCGCCGATAATCCTTCGATAGTTTTAAGTTCGTCAATGATCTCTGAAATCATTTTACCCTCACGTAAGCGTTTTCCGCAAGTAAAATTACGCGAGGCATCATTAGTACAAGTGAGGATAAGGTCGCCAAGTCCGCAAGCGCATTCAGCGGTTTCTGGGTCGGCGCCGTGATCGGCGAGGTATTTTTTCATTTCAAAATGCGCGTGCTGGATAAAGGTGGAAATATCGCTCGTAGAGTCGCCATGATAGCCGGCACCGATGGCATAGATGTTTTTTAATGAGCCGCAAAGTAGGATGCCCGGCAAATCTTCGTGTAGTTCAATAGTAATTTGACTATTTTGTAATAGCCCCATTGCAAATGGCGCGGAGGCAGTAAGCGTGCATGGCTTTCCTTCTATGATTTCTTTTGCGAAACCAGGGCCGGAAATGGCGGAAAATTGCGTAAAATCAACGAAGAGATTGGCATTTAAAATGCCTTTGGTGGCGCAAATAGTCGGAATGTTTTTAAGCCGATTTGGATAGGTAGCAATAAAATCTGGTAGAAAAACTGACGGAATGGCAATAACAATAGCATCGGCCTGATAAGTGGCGGTATCGAGGTTTATGTCTGGGAATAATTGCGGATCGTAATAGGATACTTGGTGTTGGTTGTCGGTGAGAATTTTGCCTAGAGCTTGCCCAAAAGCGCCGGCGCCCAATATTGAAACTTTCATTTTTCTAGTGTATCACGATTATGCTAGAAAAAGCCACCTCGAACGGAGGTGGCTTGGGGTCAGCGCTCGTCGCGCTGCTTAAAGAAGAAGCTAAGTACGGTCTCGCCAGTGTGAGCGCCCACTACAGGGCTAACGTAAGCCATCTGGATTTTATCGCGGGTGACGCCGGCGCGCTCTTCGAGCATCTGGGCGAATTTTTCGGCGCGGCGCTGTGAGACGCTGCCGCCGTAACCGATGCGAATGAATTCGTTATCGTCTGCGGCATGCTCGATATAATAGTTGACCCATTCGCGCAGGATTGTATCGCCGTGACGCAGTTTGCCCTGCATGTCGAGCTTGCTGTCACTTGGGAAATACATCCAGGGCGACAATTTGAGTTTCGACAAGGCCATCATAGCGATGCGCTTGATGATATTGTAACGGCCGCTTTTGGCGCTGTAGCTTAAGTCGCTTTGCGTAAAAAGGTGCACGATGTGTTTGCCGAGCTCGTCGGCGTAGGCCTCGATGTCGTCGCCATTGTACTTGGCGAGATACTGCAAAAATGTCGCCTGCCCGTTGCTGACACATTTGGTGTCGATGTAGACGAATTTACGGTAAGGGTACATTTCGGCATACGATTCGAGCGCGAGCTGCATCATTGTAGCGGTGCCGCTAGACATGTGCGGTGAAACGCCGGCGTAGACCACGACGACGTCGTCGTCAGTATGCTCTACGATGTCGTTAAGTACTTGCATGGCGGAATCATAGCCGCCGGACGAGGTTTTGAGTTCGCCGGGGGGATAGTCGCCGTTTTCGAGGTGGCGGTAGAATGATTCGGGATCATCTACGGGAATGTCCTGGCTATAGCAGGTAATATTTTGCGCAAACAGCTTTGGCCAGATGCCATAAGTGACGCATTCATCGGGTGTCAAATCGCAGGTGGTGTCTGAAAAAATCACATACTTCATGCTGCATTCCTCCTTCTTGGAAAAGATCTATGTGTTTTCGGTGTCAAAAATGAACCTAATTACATCAATTTATCTATTATAGCACACTTTATCTAAAAAGTCAAGATGCTAACGCTT
>CAMZJD010000004.1 GCA_947307445.1 uncultured Candidatus Saccharibacteria bacterium
TGGTTTGATGTTCGGTCAGATTTGGTATTGGAAGAACTTGGTCGCCCTCGGTAAAAGATACCCGGCTACCACTCTTTGCGGTTTTGGTAGATTTTGCCACATTCCCTCACTGTTTTAGTGTTGATACTTCTTTGGCCGGAAGAACACCGCTTTGACCCCCTTCCTGCCTCGCCAGGGCAGGAGTTCAAAATAATCAAAGCACACTACTTCTTAGTAATCCATTCTAGCGCAGTCTAACAAGATTTACAAGGTGTTTTTTTACATTTTTTTGAAGTTTTTTTCGCTTGTGTTTTTTAACATGAGCATTTACAATAATGTTCAATAAGGGAGGTCAAATGTACGACACATCGTTATCCATAATTGGGATACTTTTCAGTCCGTTAACGATAATTATCGCGATTATCGTTACGGTCGTTGTTTTAATAAACAGTGACAAAAAGAAAAAAGCTGCACAAGCAGCTGCGGCAGCAAACGTCGACACGACAGTTGCGCAAAATTCTGCGCCCACCCAACCAGTAGCACCGCCAAAGCCTAAAAATCCTATGGCGAAATGGAACTGGCTGCTATATATTGGTAGTTTCTTGATTGTTCTTGCAATGATCTATTTTGTCGATACCGTCGATGATTCCGCCGTAGCACCAACAACTATTATCTTAACCCTTATTATATATGGTGCCGGCCTCGCGATTTATAAAGCGATTGATTATTTGCGCCCCGTCGGAAAAGCTTTCGTCTATTCGGCGCTTTGTATGATTCCAATTTGGCTAATTTCACTTGAAGCGATTAATGTCCCATCAGAAGTGACACCACTGATCGTCTCCCTTACGTTCATGGTCGCATCATTCTTAGCGACATTAGTCGTAAAAGCTCCCGCGTTAGGATACGCAACATTCCTTAGCCCAATCGCCTTCATTTGGTCCTTTTATTCATTATTCTCGAAGCAATTGAGCACAGATGCGGCGGCTTATTTCACTTTCCTCGCCCCGATGGTTACTGCGCTTGTGCCAATGGCCTTTTGGCTGACTAAACCTAAATGGTTGCCAGTGGCTTTCCGCCACGCTTCGATGGGGATTGGTTTAGTGTTGATGCCGCTGACTTATGTTGGTTCATTAACATTGTTCTTAATTCCACACGTTGCCGAATCGACCCCATTGTTACGTGTGCTTTGCGCGGCCTTTATGCTAGTTTACGCAATCGCAAACTGGTATAAGACCAAAAAGCATGGTTTCTTTGTAGTGCTGCGCTTTGCAGTACAAGCCTTAATAATCGCCGCCCTATGTGATGCCTTGAACTTCTCGTTGATTTCGATCTCGTTCTTTGACAAGCATATTGATTACACGGCAGCTTTGGTTTGCGCTATCGCCTGGTTGTTAACCTTCCTGGCGCAGGTAGTCTACTCGCTCTATGCTCGTTGCGAAACCGAAAAGGAAAAGTCGCTAGAGCGCATCGTTGGTGTCTTATCGATTGTAGGCATTTTCATTACGCCGATGCTCTGCTCGAACTTTGAACGCATCCCATACGCTATCGTATGGCTCGTGATTTGTGTGGTAACGGCCGTTCTAGGCGTATTACATTCTTTGCGTCACAAGAATGTCCTTTGGAGCATTGCTACAGTTGCTAGCATCATGATTGCGCCGCTCATCTTCGGAATTAATATTGCATCACCGGCTTGGACTGATTCCGCTTACTTGATTTGCTACTCTATAATTGGCTTACTGTTCTTGATTGGTTATTATGCCCTCCGCAGAATTCAAGAGCACGAATCCGATACTCTGGCAATCATCTCAATCAGTCTCGTCTCGCTAGCGGTGCTAGCCCCATCTTTCAGCCTCGAGTTGTCTGGCGTTGGCTACTTAATCATTGCGCTTTATTTCGCTGTGATTGCCGTCGTTTCGAAGATTAAGATTCTTTATGAAATTGCAATCTATGCAGGTGCGCTCAGCTTATACTCGTTCGCAGGCAATGTCTACGATATGATTGCTAAGGATAGCAAACCAAGCAATTATTATTACTACTCTAGCTATTCACCAGAGGAAGTATTGCTCAGAACGTCACTTACGGCCGTTCGTGCCCACATTATTGGCCTTGCGTTCGTCTTGACTAACTGGATGTTTGAGCGTAAGAAAGAAGGCAATAAACAGGTACGCATTATCATTGGCTATGCCCTGTTTAGCCTCGTGATGACATTCTCTTGTCTTAATAGTGACGCAATCGGATGGAGTATATTCTTCTTGATCGAACAAGTTGCCTGTTTGCTATTCGCAATTGTCGACAAACGCACTTGGCTGATTTGGGCTAGCTCAATCGAAATCTTTATTACCGCTCTGACGCTCACTGGTGGTTTCAACTATCTCTGGCTCGGCATTATCGGTATTGGATTAATCGCAATTGTGGTCTGGCAGCTTAAAAAGAATAATGACAAGCTCAAGCGCGAGGAAGTAAAGGAGCCAATTGAGCCAGTTGAGCAAATAGCCGAACAATCAGACAATCATGTCGAGGAAGGTGAACCAAAGGAGGCGCCGGCAGAAAACGAAGAAAAGCCCGCTGAAGAAATAAACGACGAGCCATCTGAACCTGAAAAATTGGAAGAAAAAACCGATGAGAATAAGAATGACGCGCAAGGTTCTGAGGAGAAAAAAGAAAAGGATTCCGAAGAAGCAGAATAACAACTAGTACCAAAAAACCACCTATACCCGAGGTGGTTTTTTGACATATAAGCTCTCAACTATATGTTTATTTTAAAGCTGACTCGCAGTTAGCTTAATGCCTGAACAAAGCATTAGAAATATTATATATCCAAATCGTCCAAATCTGCAAGTTCTGCGCGGGTCTTTTTAGCAAGTTCACTGCCTTCTTCGACAGTAGATTCATCGTCATCATCAAGCGCAATATCATCAACTTCTTCGGCTTCTTCTGGCTCCGCAGTCTCGGCTGGTGCTTCGGCTGGAGCTTTTTCTTCAGCCTTGGCTTTTGGCTGATAATCATCGTTATTTACAATTTTGAGATTGTAGCGAGCATCGTTTTTAGTACCAAGTGCGCGCAAAAGCGTGCGAATACTTTGGGCGGTGGCACCGCGTTTACCGATAATGCGACCAACATCTTCTGGGTCTACCTCGAGACTGAGCAAAACGCCTTTTTCGTCGATGGTGCGATCAATACTAACTTTGTCTGGATTGTTTACGAGAGTTTTCACGATATACTCTACGAATTGCTGATCTATAGTGGACATAGGTTCTCCATTTTTAGTTTATACTTATGATTATACTTTTATTTCACAAAAAAAATAAGAGCTTTTTATAAAAGCACTTATTCCTGTTGTTGCTGACGGCGCGTTGCACCGGTGGCAATCTTGACTGCCGCCTCTAATGATGCACGAGAAAGATCCTCGGCACGAGTATTTTGATAGTTTGTGGCATAAATATTAATCATGTAGTCGCCCTTGTTGCAATAGGCAGAATAAATAAGCTTGTCGTTATTATTGTGATCGGACAATTTATATACGGCACAGGCGAGGGTGCCAAAATTTTCTTCTTTTCCACTTTCATAACGTAAACTTTGCTCCGAAAAAAGTGTTTTCATGTCATTTTCATTGCTAAGAAGGTTACGATGGTCCACCGCGCCAAGATCATTAAACCTGAACTGATATTTTTCAGCTTTGTCGGTGACATTAAGGATGCTGCCCTCAGCATTGACGTCATACTCTTTAGTATTAATTGCAAGAGTCCAATTGCCAACTTCAAACTTCTTCTCATAAATAATACCAGTTGATACCAGGAAAACGATACAGCCTATGATTGCCGCCACTGCTAATACTGCTGCAACTATTATCTTCGCTTTTTTGCTAAGAATCGGCTTGCGCTTTTTCGCTTGAGAAGAAATGGATGCTTTAATGGCAAAGTTTTCTTTTTTCTTTACGTTCGCCATAATATTTTGATGCATACCCTGCATTGATGACGATGCTTCAGCTAATCCGGCCTCGGTCTGCTCGCGCGCCGCTTCGGCTTCGGCGGCGATTTCTTCATCACTTTTCGACTCAACTACTTCAGCAGAAGGCTCGGGCGTTGTCTCATCGGCGTTCGCCTCTGCCGGCTCATTATTAGAAGCTACATCCGGCATTTCGGCCAAGTCGGTTAGGTCTATGGCGCTGTTTTCTTGAGTTGTAGTTGAAGCTTGGGCCATTTCTTCGAAAGCCTGCGCCGACTGAACGCCGCCGGCGATATTTGGGTTGCCTGTCGTAGAGCTAGCGTTATCGCTGATGGATTGGATTTTCGCTAAAGTTTCTGGATCGAGTTGCTGGTTTGCTTGCATGCCACTAGCGACTGCAAAAGAGTCCATCGGAGCGGCTTCGCTCACAACAATTGGATTGGGGTTAGCAGAAACGACCTCATCCATGCCAGGCATGTTGTTGAGATCTTCAAGAGAAACGGCACCTTGAGGAGCGTCATTCTTCATCTTTGTGCCTTTGTGTTTCGATAAATGCCCATCTGTCTTTAATTATAGCATAAGCGCAAAAAACTAGCCAGTTTCTTGGCTAGTTTTTAATGACGTTAAGCTTCAGCTGGAGCTTCTGTTTCAGTGGTTTCTTCCGCAGGGGCAGCCGCTTCTTTTGGCTGGTTCTTGCGGAGCTTGTCGGCATGCTTAGCATTGGCATGCTTTTCGAGTGGAGCTTTCACCCATTTTGGCATTTTGATACCTTCTTTGGTCAAGATGCGGATGACGCGCGTGCTTGGTTGAGCGCCGTTGCTGAGATATTTCTCGACTTGGGCTTTATCCAAAACAGTTGCTTTAGTATGTGGGTTGTAGCTGCCGACCTGAGCGACGATACGACCCGAAAGAGGGTGACGTTGCGCTTCTTGGACGACTATCCGATAAAGGGGCATCCCTTTACGGCCATTACGCTGTAAGCGAATCGCAAGCATAATTCTCCTTAAATTAATTTAACTTCGGTTATTATAACTTATTTTTTACTTTTTCGCAATATCTTGAGAGGAGATTTCTGGGTGTTCTTTTTTGTATTTACGAATAGCTTCGGCGGCGGCTTTAACTTGCGCCTCTTGCTTGCTATGTCCAACTGCCGTCGCTTTGAGATGCTCGTTGATAAACACGCCAAGCGTGAAGCTTTTATCGTGGTCTGGGCCTTCCTCTTTCATCACGCGATACACCGGTGTAACACCGTCAATGTGCTGGGCTATTTCTTGTAAATACGACTTGGCGTCGCGCCACGATTCGCTTTCTAGTACATCGTTAATTTTAACTAAACTATTCTTATGAATAAAATCTTCCGCAGCCTTATAGCCTTTGTCGAGATAGATAGCGCCAATGATGGCTTCATAACAATCTGCCATGATGACGTGATGCGCGCGATCGGAGCCATTTTTCTCACCCTTACTTAAGCGCACAAGTGGTGCATAGCCTAGCGCCTCGCCAGCAGCGGCATTCGCTTCAGTATTAACTAGTGCGGCGCGCCAGCTAGTCATAATCCCCTCCGGTTCGTCATAATTGCGGAACAAAAAGTCCGAAGTCACGAGCTCAAGCACGGCGTCACCGAGAAACTCTAGGCGCTCATTATGTTCGACTACAGTTTTGCGGTGCTCGTTGACGTATGAACGATGCGTTAAGGCGGTAATTAGTAGGTTAATATCCGAGAATTCAATTCCCAACTTTTCTTTTGCAAAAGTTTCATAAGCATCGAATTGCTCTTTGTTCATATATTAGTAATCTCCACTCCGAATCTTATTTTTGGCAATCAACATTAATTTTTCGATGTCGGCGTATTCGATTGCGTCAAGCGCCTCCGCGAAAGTAAACCAACGAATACCATTCATCCATTTTTCTTTGGTTGGGCGCTCGTTTTTATCTAATGATTGCACAAGGTAAACCTGTGTAGTCATCAGTACAAGTTTATCTAAACGACGGTATTTAAAGTGGATCTTGCCAAGCCACGCCAATACATCAACATTCTTAAGGCCGGATTCCTCGCCGATTTCGCGCACAGCGGTCTGTTTGGCAGTCTCGCCTGGCTCAATATGGCCCTTCGGTATGGTCCAGCGATCCTTGCTATCTTGAATGAGTAATATTTCGATGTCGCGCTGATCCGGGGTCATACGAAAAACGATACCGCCCGCAGTTGGCTCGCGCACAATTTCTTTAATTTCTGGTTTCTTACGAAAAACAACCTGACGTAACTTCTCGAGCTTTGGCTCTCTGTAAATTTCGGTCGGCAAAGCTTCCGGAATTTTATAACCATTCCGGTGGCTCTTTGAAGTTGTTCTCTTATTCGATTTACGTTGCGAAGGACGAGGCGTACGAGACGGCACGTTCTTCGTCTTGGGCCGGCTATTCGGCCGGTTCGTCCTTCGAGCTTGCGTCGCCTTCTTTAGCTGGTTGTTGCGACGTGCTCTCTGGTTTGACTGGTTCTGCATGCTTTTTCTGTTCCTCTCCACCAATATTACGGTAAGCAGTACCCAGTACGCCATTAATAAACTTCGATGAATTATCTGAGCCAAAAGCCTTTGCTAGCTCTACGGCTTCGTTTATAGCAACTTTAGGTGGCACTGTGCCCTGACGGCGCGTCAGTTCAAAAAGACCAATCCGAAGAACATTACGATCAATGGAAGAAATACTCGAAATTGGCCATTCTGGCGCGAGAGGTTGCAACTCTTTGTCGAGTTGGTCCATTTCATCAAAAACACCGTGCGTTAAATCATGCACAAAATCTACATCACCTAAAGCTTTGGCGTAGGGTTCTATATTTTTAGCGACAATGCTATCGATATCGGCTGTGGCATCGCCCGCCTTACTCCGGAATTCGTATTCATATAAACTCTGGAGCGATATGATTCTACCAAGATGTCGATTACTCGCCACGATTGCCTCCCTGTTATTTCGATTTCTTGTCGCAAGTGCAAGGCTTGCTACCGCACTTTTTGCAGCTTTTGAGTTTGAGTTTTGGGGTGCTTTTCGCGGTTTCAAAAGCTTTAACTGGTGAATGCTTATTCACACTACGAGCAAGCTTCAAACGTAAGTGACTGCGGCGAAGGCCGGTCTTACGAGGGCTGCTCTGTTTTTTCGGTTCAGGCATGTAAAAATGCTCCTTCTTTGATATATTACTTTGCTATAGTTTACTATATTTTGGGTGCTTTTACAAGGGGAGCGCGAAGCCGTTTTTGAAAATGGATATGTTATAATTATATGTATGAAAATTCGGAAGGCAAAATCTCGTGCCAAAATCAGCATCAGCTGTTTAGTTGCACTAATTTGTTGCGTTGGTATTGGCTATTCGGCGTATCGAATTATTGAATGGCAAATCGATTCAATTAATACCGCTAAGCAAACTGGCGAAATCGCCGAAAATTCCGAAACCGAAGAACTGACGGATGACGAAAACACTGAAATTATCGAGGCAAAAGAAGAGCCGCCGGAAAGTATGTACTGGAAATACGTCAAAATGAATTTGCTTGACGTAGATTTTAGTGATTTGCGTAAAATTAACAGCGATACCGCTGGCTGGATTTCGCTTGGTGGCACCAATATCAACTACCCTTACGTAAAAACAAATAATAACGAGTTTTACCTTAAACATTCTTTTGACAAAAGTTATAACGCTGCAGGCTGGGTATTTGCGGACTACCGCAATAAAAACGATGGCACCGATCGCAATTTGATTCTTTACGCCCATGGCCGCAATGACGGTTCCATGTTTGGTTCGTTAAAAAATATTATGTCTAGCTCCTGGCGCAATAACTCGGATAACTTTATTGTGCGCACCGCCAACGACCACGAAAATGCGCTTTGGCAAGTCTTTAGCGTTTACCGCATCCCAGTCACATCGGATTATATCCAGACGAGTTTCAGTTCTGATGCCGAATATCAAAAATGGCTAAACATGCTAAAAAGTCGCAGCGTGCAGGATTTCCATACATCCGTGTCCAGCTCGGACCACATTTTAACTTTATCTACTTGCTATAACCACACTCAGCGCCAGGTTTTGCACGCTAAACTGATTAAGCGTCGGGCGAAATAATTTCAATCTCTGCCGAAATAGTTTTATGGTCAGACACGATATTGTCGTGAACGGTAAAGTTTTTGGCGGCCACCCGATCGTTAATTAATATATGGTCACAAGGCACGTCTTTGATGAACTTTAAATTCTGTAATGTGGTTTTAACGTGATTAACGGCGGTTAAGTCGGTCATAAAATCCAAGGAGCGCATAGCGGGCGACTCAGCGATAACGTTTAGATCGCCGCACATGACAACTGGGCCAGTTTCTTCACGCAACCAATCGGCCACTTCTTTCATACAGCGCACAGTTTCTTGGTCGCCAATTGGATCTGGCAACCAGTAGCCATGGTAGTTTGCAACCGTGAGACCGTTTTCTAATAGGACTTTTTGCGCGAAGAAGGCATGATCGTCGCCTTGTTCATAAATCACGGAATCTAAATATTCGCCGTGTACCAGTTTCGCCTCGTCTTTGACGATTGAATAACGGCTCAAGATGGCATTACCCTGTTCCACGGTAACACCGTCGGCGATACGAATGCCAAAATTCGAGACTTTCGCACAATATTGTAAGCCACTGGCTTCTTGAATCTGGCGTAAAGACGAACAGAAATACTCTAGCTCGGCCGGCATCTCATCGCACCAGACGACTTCCTGCATACAAATAATGTCAAAATCGTTCGCTTTTAAAAAGCGTTCAATGGAGCCCTTGATGCGCCCCGCCCAAGTGTTCATTTGTAGGATTTTCATATATTATATTGTATCACTCCGTGCTTATGCTTGACTTATTTAATAAAGTATGATATAATGAAAATATACCCTCTTTCGAGGGCATATTTTGTATCTTGGGGATTATTTGACGACCACATTGACCAGATGGGTTTTTGGAATCGCAATGACTTTTACAACTTCTTTGCCGTCAGTATAGGTTTTTACCTTCTCATCAGCCAGAGCGAGCTCTTCCATCTTCTTCGGATCCTTGGCATCCTCGGCTGGCGCCATAATACGAGCGCGCAGTTTGCCGTTCACTTGAATGACCATTTCTACTTCATCAGCTACGAGGAGTTTTTCGTCCCATTTTGGCCAAATATCGTCAGCGCCTAGTTCTTCGAGCATTTCACTAGCAAGATGTGGCGCAAATGGTTTTAGCAATTTTGCGAGCGTCACGAGATCGTCATGATGTGCGCCATTTTTGTACATCTCATTCACATATTCCATCAAGGCCGCGACGGCCGTATTGAAGTTATTGCGATGCATGTCCTCAGTAACTTTTTTGGCGGTCTTATGACGATAAACGACATTCACGTCTTTATCGATGGTCTTTTTATCAAAGACTAAGGACCAACAGCGGTTTAGGAAGCGATACACGCCGCCGATGGCCTCAGTGCTCCAAGCAGCGTCCATATTGTACGGACCAATGAAAAGCTCGTAAGTACGAAGTGTATCGGCGCCATAGCCTTGATTAATGACATCGAGTGGGTCAATCACATTGCCTTTAGATTTAGACATCTTCTTGCCGTCTGGCGCGTTGATGTAACCGTTATAAAGCAACTTCTTGATTGGCTCACGGAAATCCAAATATCCTTCATCGGCAAAGAATTTGCACCAGAAACGGACGTAGAGCAAATGCGCTACAGCATGGTCACCGCCACAATATACGTCGGTTGGCGCCCAGTAGTTAACTTTCTTCTTGCTCCAAGCCTCTTTGTCGTTGTGTGGATCAGTATAGCGCCAGAGATACCAGCTAGAGCAAGCGTAGCCATCAAGCGTATCGGTCTCGCGCGTCATCTTTTCGCCGTTAATGGTGACCTCCATGAATTCTTTGCTCTTGGCGAGCGCGGAACGTCCGGAAGAGTCTGGCTTATAATCGTCAATCTTTGGCAGCATGACTGGGAGCTGATCTTCTGGGATAGCATGTGGATTGCCATCTTTGTCGTAGGCAATCGGAATTGGACAGCCCCAATAGCGCTGACGCGAAATCAGCCAGTCGCGCATGCGATAAGTCACTTGCTTGTGGCCAATACCCTGTTCTTCGAGCCAGTCATAAACCGACTCGCGCACTTCACTACTCTGGCGACCAGAAAATGGACCAGAATTAATCATTTCGCCTTCACCGGCGTAGCACTTGGAATCATCGGTACTGCCCTCTGGTTTTTCGATCACTTTCACGATTGGCAATTCAAATTTGGTGGCAAATTCGTAATCACGCTCATCACAAGCCGGGACACCCATGACGGCACCCGTGCCATAGCCACTCAAAACATAGTCGGCTACCCAAACTGGGATTTCTTTGCCAGTGGCTGGGTTAATCACGTAGGAGCCGGTAAAGACGCCAGTCTTTTCGCGATTTTCTTGGCGCTCAACTTCGGATTTTTTAAGCGCCTCTTTGCAATATTTTTCAACCTTGGCGCGCGTATCGTCGGTAACCAAATCAGCAATCAATTCATTTTCTGGTGCGAGCACCATAAAAGTGGAGCCAAAAAGCGTATCTGGACGAGTAGTAAAGACGGTGATTTTGCCACCAGAACCAGCGATTTGAAATTCTACTTCGGCACCCTCACTGCGACCAATCCAGTTTTTCTGCATGGTTTTGATTTTGTCTGGCCAGTCGAGCGAGTCAATTTCGTCGAGCAATTCATCGGCATAGGCGGTAATCTTGAAGAACCATTGTTTCATCTTTTTCTTCTCAACTTCGTGGCCACAGCGCCAGCAACAACCATTTTCTACCTGCTCATTAGCGAGCACAGTTTGATCAACCGGACACCACCATTGGTAAGATTCTTTTTGGTAAGCGAGACCTTTTTTGAAGAGTTGAAGGAAGCACCATTGAGTCCATTTATAATAGGCTGGGTCAGAAGTATTAATCTCGCGCGACCAGTCAATCGCGTAGCCTAGACGTTTGGCTTGCTTGCGGAAATTATCGATATTAGTTTTGGTAACTTCTTGGGGCGAAATGCCGGTTTTGATGGCGTAGTTTTCGGCCGGGAGACCAAAAGTATCGTAACCGAATGGACGCAAAACGTTCATCTCTTGCTGCGCATAGAAACGTGCAAGGCAGTCAACAATACTAAAATTACGGACGTGGCCAACGTGAAGCCCGGCGCCTGATGGATATGGAAACATCTCGGCGATGAACATTTTTGGCCGTTTATCGTTGTCTTTGGCGGCAAAAGGCTGCTCTTCTTCCCAGCGCTTTTGCCATTTTTCTTCGATTTTTAATGGCTCATAGTGACTCATGATTTATTATTTTACCCTAAATAACAGATATTGTAAAAAGCTTGTGTTTTATAGGACAGATGATTTCGAATAGTGTATAATATAGTAATGGCGAAAGAAAAAACTGCGAGTAAAAAATCCGCCAAGACCGCGAAGAAAACCACTCGTTCTCGGGTGAAAAAAGCTTCGAAGTCTGGCATGAGTTTATATTCCAACTTAGCCTATAAACGCCGGGTAAAGGCCGATGAGCGTGCCCGCAAAAAGGCGGAAGAGTTGGCGAAATTACCAAAGAATCCGATTTTGCGCTTCTTTGCGCGACTCAGACCGGATCGGGTGTTTAAATGGTGGTTCTCGAAAGATGGCCAGCTATTCTTTTTGAAATGTCTGGCGGCAATCGTATTATTAGTAATTATCTTTATTGGTGGCCTATTCTTATACTTCAAGAAAGATCTAGCCGAAATTGACCCAGAAGAATTAGCCAGCCGCGTCCAGAATACCGTAAATACCTATCTTGACCGGAATGGCGAGTTGCTGTGGGAAGACCGCGGTAGTGGCGATTACCGTTTAGTCGTAGATGGTAGTGAGATTTCGACCTATATGCGTCAAGCTACGGTGGCGATTGAGGATAAGAACTTCTATAACCACCCGGGTGTAGATTTAGCCGCGATTGCGCGCGCCGCTTATGTCACTTTGGTTAAGAAGGGCGCCGTTCAGGGTGGTTCCACGCTAACACAGCAGCTGATTAAGCAGGTTTATTTCTCGGATGAAGCTTCTAACCGCGATGCCTCTGGCGTGCCACGCAAGATTAAGGAAATCATCCTTGCGATTGAAATTGAGAAAATGTACGATAAAGAGCAAATTATTACGCTCTACTTAAACGAATCGCCTTATGGCGGTCGTCGTAACGGCGTGGAATCTGCCGCACAGACCTACTTTGGCAAGAACGCTAAAGATCTCGATCTTGCGGAGTCCGCCCTTCTTGCCGCCATTCCAAATAACCCAGCCGTATTGAACCCGTACAATACTCTTGGCAACGAAGCCCTAATTTCACGTCAGCATAAAGTGCTCGATTCGATGGTGGAAATGGGTTATATTACAGAAGCCGAAGCCGCCGAGGCAAAGGAAGTCGACATTATCGCCAAGATTAAACCTGAGCAGGACCAATATGTCGGCATGAAAGCACCGTGGTTTGTGCTTGAAGTTAAATCTCAGCTAGAAGCTAAGTATGGCATTAAAACTATGCGCGAAGGCGGATTCACGATTACTACAACAGTAGATTTGCGGGCACAGCGCTTGGCTGAAGCCGCCGTCGCAGAGGGCGCAAAAGTCTTTTACATCAACCGTTCCGATAATGCCACATTAGTATCTATTGATATCGAAACTGCGCAAGTAATTGCGATGGTAGGTAGTGTAGATTGGAATAAACCAGGCTATGGTCAGGTGAATGCTGCTACTTCGTTACTGGAGCCGGCGTCCACAATTAAGCCAATCCTAGATTACACGCCAATCTTTATGGAACGCAGCGGCGTCAACTATGCGCCAGGATCAATTATTGCCGATACGAATATTGATAAGATTTATTGTCGCGGTTCGCGCGGTCGTTGTTCGCTACGCAACGCGAATGGTCGTTTTAACGGCAATATCACCTTCCGTCAAGCTCTGGCCGGTTCATTAAACATTCCAGCCGTCAAGGCGTTATATATCAATGGTATTGAAAATAGCTTAGCGGTCGCGCATGCACTTGGTGATGTGTCTTACTGCGCTAATGGTGAAAATGCTGGTCTTTCTATGGCAATCGGTGGTGGCTGCGGTGTCCGCCCAGTTGAACACGCTAACGCTTACGCTACACTCGGTCGTGGTGGCGTCTATAAGGATATCGTCTACTGGCTAGAAGTTAAGAACTCCAACGGTGACGTAATTGATGCTTGGACCGATTCTGAAGGTACACGCGTAGTCGATGAGCAGACTGCCTACATGACTACAGATATTCTCGCTGATGTGCCAGCTCGTCGTTGGATTTGGGGCAGCTCGGCATATGCTGCCGGTTTCTACAACGCAAAAGTCTGGACCGCTGCTAAGACTGGTACGACAGAAAACGGTGCCGGCCGCGCAAAGGATTCTTGGCTGATGAGCTATTCTTCTGTCCTCGCGACCGCAATTTGGAATGGTAACCATGATGGTCGCGTCCTCGCGAACGATAGTCACAACGTAGCTTGGCGCATTGGTGCTGCTTATATTACCGCTGTCCACGAGCAAGTCTATGGCGCTGACGGTAAATGGCATAGTGGCGACAAAATCGCGATGCCATCCGGTATGAAACGTGCCACTATCAATGGCAAGACCGATATTTGGCCAAGCTGGTACACGCAGTCTAAGAGCGGTATTTCGAAGGAAAATATGATTTTCGACTCAGTCACACGTAAGTTGGCCGGCGATTGTACTCCAAATGAGACGCGCACAGAGGTTGGCATCACCAAGATGATTGACCCGATGACGAATGAGGAAATCTACACCAGCACCGATTGGGATCCGAAGAGCACCGATGATCTCCATAAGTGTACCGATGTACGTCCGACCGTATCGATATCTGAGGTATCCGTTGATTCGGTGGACGAGGAAGATAATCCTATTTCTTGGGTAATTAAAGGCAGCGCACACTTCGGCACTTACGAATTGAGCACCTACCAGGTCTTGGTTGGTGGCTCGCAAGTCTGTAGTGGCTCACTTGGTGCAACTGGCGGCTCATTTACTTGTACGACGAGCTCGAATCCATCTTCGGGTGTGACCGTACATGCAAGGGATAAGGCTGGATATCTCGGCACAGCCTCAAGATAAAATAATCCCCCTCATAACCGAGGGGGATTTTTGTTGTCTTATTTCTGACGGGACCGGCCTTTACGAGAATTATTCTTTCTGGCCTTCGGCATCGCGAGTTTAGCAAACATCATCTTGCCGGATGAAGTTTGTAAATAGCGCACGAATTCAATTTCAACCGGCTGGTTTTTGCCCGCGTAGCGTTCGGCCTCGTCCACTACTACCATGGTGCCATCGGGCAAATAAGCCACGCCCTGGTGCGGATTGCTGCCAACGCCAACTATTTTGACATTTAGGCGATCGCCGGGCAGATATTCGCTGCGGAGACCCTGGGCGAGGTCGTTAATATTAATGGCATCAATCTTTTCAGTGGCGGCCACCTTTATTAGGTTAAAATCGTTCGTTAAAATAATACCTTTGTATTCTTTGGCGAGTTCAATTAGACGCTCGTCAACTTTTGCGCGCTTGATGTCGTCAGAAAAAATTTCTACTTGGGCCAGCTCAACGCGCTCAAGCTCGTTAACAATATCTAGGCCGAACCGAGCGCGAGCACGTTTTTCACTGTCGGAGCCATCCGCGAGCAATTGCAACTCCCGAATCACCGAGCGTGGGATGAGGATTTCGTCACCTAAAAAGCCGCTCTTGGCGACCGATAGAATGCGACCATCCATTAATGTTGAAGTATCCACAAATACTTTGCGGCGGGCCTTTTGCCCGATGCGGGTAGACTTTGCACTGAAAGTTTTGACCGTAAGAGCCGTCGTTTCAAGCAAAATCGCCGATAACGTAATATAAATAAATAATTCCATACCCGTCATTATATCATCCTCTCTTGATCCATCAAAAAACGCCCCGGGTGGGGCGCTTTTGATGGTCTAGCTTTCAGCTTCTTTAATGGCGTCTTGAAGCGTCTTGGTGCTATTATTAAACTTTTCTTGCTCTTCTTCGGACAAGTTGAGCGCAATGCGGCGAACCACGCCGTTGCGACCGAGCACAGCAGGATAACCGTTGTAGGTATTGCTCATCTCATCGTAGTTGCTGATTGGCAAGATGCGATTTTCGTCGTTAAGAATACAGTTAGTAATCATAGCAACGCAGCTGCCGATGCCATAATAGGTGGCACCTTTCTTCTCGATGATGGTATAAGCTTCTTTGCGGGCATAATCTTCGATTTCATCGAGCTCTTCCTTCTTGAGTAACTCCGTAATTGGCTGCGTGCCAACAAAAGCGGTGCTCCAAAGAGCAAACTCAGTATCACCGTGTTCGCCAACTTGATAAGCATGAACATTCTTTGGATGAACATGCAGGCGTTGGCTCAAGCGGAAGCGGAGGCGAGAGCTATCAAGTACCGTACCGGAACCAATCACACGCTCAGCCGGTAGGCCAGAATAGCGCCAAGTGAGGTAAGTCAAAACATCCATCGGATTGCTAACAACGATGAAAATACCATTGAATCCGGCGGCCATAATTTGGCCAATCATATCTTTGAAAATTGAAGCGTTTTTCTTTAGGAGATCCATGCGGGTTTCACCTGGTTTTTGTGGAACGCCAGCCGTAATAACGATGAGGTCGCAATCGCCCGCATCAGCATAGGAGCCACTACGAATTTTAAGATAGCTCGGAGAAACCGCAAGCGTATCACGAAGATCAATTGCTTCACCCTCTGCATCGTCGGTGTTGATATCGACGAGAACTAGTTCATTTACATTGGTGCGTTGATGGACCAAAGCATAGCCGTAGCTCATACCTACGTTGCCGGTACCAACAATCATAACTTTATTTGCCATTTATTGATGCCCTTTTCTAGACTATTATCTGCTTATATTTTAGCATAAGCGAATTATTTCACAAGCACGAAGCGTGCGCCCTCGCGCTGGATTAATTGCGCTATTTCCATTAATGTCAGTTGGCGGTAGATTTCCGTTAAATCATTTTCAAGGTATTTTGACATCTCATCTGGCACATCAATGCCGGCCTTTAGACACGCAACAATCTTGAGTTGCTCTGGCGTACACTGGCGGTATTTTTCATAGTTCGCGCTTCGACTCGGCTCTTGCGGTTTTAGATGCAAGCCAATTAGCAAATCGTCTAGCTCCGTGCAAGGGATGCAATTATTTTTAATCAACTTATTGCAGCCAACAGACATTGGGCGCGAAATGTCGCCAGGTACTGCATAGACGGATTTACCCTGCTCCATGCCGCGCTCGGCGGTGTATTTGGTGCCAGAATGATCCGATGCCTCCACAATCACGACGATATCTGCCAAACCTGCCACAATACGGTTGCGATATAAGAAACTTTCGCGAAAAACGGGATCACCAGGAGCTGATTCTGACACGATAGCCCCTTTTTCAAGGATGCGCTCAGCTAGGCTTTGGTGGCTACGCGGATAAATCTGATCAATCGGCGTGCCGAGAACGGCGATAGTGACGCCACCAGCGTCAAGACAGCCACGGTGCGCACAGGCATCTATGCCATAAGCTAAGCCACTGACGATAATTACGCCGCGCTTAGCAAGTTGATAAGCGAAATTATAAGCAATATTCTCGCCATATTTCGTACAACGCCGCGCGCCCACAATGGCGGCAGTCTTGGGACGCGGCTGCGCCGTCGGCAGCCGACCGCGCACATATAAATAGCTCGGCGGATCTAAATATTTGGGGTACAATTTAAAATGTTCTAAATATGGGTGATTTAAATCAACTTTTTGATAATCCATGCGCCTATCAAAACAGTCAATCGATACCCCGACAAGCATAATTGCAATAAAAATGCGCCACCTTGCGGTAGCGCATCATATTTGTCTATTATATCACACTTGGCCATAATAGTCAAGCATAAGCGCCTATTCGTCGCGGCGCATCGGTGGGAACGGCACACCTTCGCGGGCCGAAACACCTTCAAAGAACCAGAAGTTGCGCTCAGAGTTGCCCCAACCGCAAGTTGGTGGCATGCCATATTCAAGCATCTCGACGAAGTCGCGATCAAGCATCTGCGCCTCATTGTCGCCAGCGTCGCGGAGAGCTTGCTGCTCCTCAAAGCGACCAAGCTGATCAAGCGGATCATTCAACTCGGAGTAGCCATTGCCGAGCTCGGAGCCCAGAATGACAGGATGGAAACGTTCAGTCACACGTGGATCGGCGGCGTGCTTCTTGGCGAGCGGCGAAAGCTCAACTGGTTCGTGAATCAACCAGAACGGGCCGGCGGAATCTTTGCGAATAATCTTCCAGAGATAATCGAGCAAGCGGCCAGCGCCAGCAGCTTCATCAAATTTAACTTTGTGCTCGCGTAAAATGCCTTTAACTTTTTCGAGGTCGGGATTAAACACATCAACGTCAAACTTCTCTTTCAGAATATCCGCATAGCTAATGCGCGGCCACTCGCAATCGAGATCAACTTTCATGCCATCGCGCTCAAACTGTAAGGTGCCCCAAGTTTCTTTACAGACGTATTTAATCATCTCTTCGTAGAGCTTCATGCCATCGTTGTAATCTTGGTAAGCAGCATAGGATTCCATGGCGATATGCTCTGGTAAGTGCTCATCATCCATACCCTCATTGCGGAAGCGTGGACCGATATCGTAAACGCGTTCAAAACCACCGCCAATCAAACGCTTGAGTGGCAACTCTTGCGAAATGCGGAGGTAGAAATCTTGATCCAGCGCATCCATGTGTGTCACGAATGGGTTCGCATCGGCGCCACCAGTGGTGACTTCCAGCACCGGGATATTTATTTCCACAAAACCATGATTATTTAAAAACTCGCGCGTAGCGGTCCAGAATTTAGCGCGACGCACGAATCGCTCACGCACCTCCGGATTCACCGCCATATCAACATAACGACGGCGGAGACGCTCCTCTTTGTTCGTGAAGCCATCACGGCCCGGGAGTGGGCGCAAAGCCTTCGTGAGAATACGTGGCATATCGCAAAAGACGGAAATTTCATCCGTTTTAGTGCGACCAACTTTGCCCGCCGCTTCAAGAAAGTCACCAGTATCAAGCTTTTTAGTAAACTTGGCTGCGTCGTCCTTTAGGAAAATCTGAATCGAACCGGAATCATCGGCAATTACCACAAAAGCGAGCTTACCAAAGCTACGTATGCTGGCAATTCGGCCGGCAACACAAACGTCCTTGTCGGCATACTTATCGTAACTCTTAAGGATATCCCCGATTTTAGTATTACGGTTGGAATGTGCTGGATACGGATCAATACCCTCCGTACGGAGTTCGTTTAGTTTGCGAATTCTTTCATCGCGAAAATCTTTAAGAGTTGCCATAAATATAATAATAACATCATTATTTATATCTGTCGAGCGCGCAAAAACTGGGCCCGCAGGCCCAGTTGAATGGCTTTACCAGGAGGAACCGCCTCCGCCGCCGCCACCGCCGCCGGACGAACCGCCGCCAGATGACGAAGAGCCGCCACCGCCGCCCGAGAAGCCACCGGACGAACCGCTCGAAGATGGCGAGGCTGTCATAGCCGAGGCTGATGAGCTCATCGTATGGTTAACGAAAGTATTGAAATTGTGCATCGAGAAAGTACTTGTTCCTTCATACCAATCCGGCGGCTGGACAGCCGTTAAATCCTCAAACTTCTTCATCCATTTCGTTGATACGCCGAGTACATAAGCATACGGCAGAATATCGTAGGCATAGGATGGTTTTTCGCGCATTAAATGTTCGAGGCGATCTTTTTCGGCAGTTTCCAGGAAGCGCTTGAAGCCCTTGATCTTGCCATAAAGCTCGAGGCCTTGTGCGGTGCGCTTTGGCATAAACTTGAGGAAGAATAGCTGGATTGCGATTCCAATTAAACATGTGAGAATGCCGAAATTATAGAACGGATCCCCACTCAAGATCCCCTCCTCGCCAACTATACCAAACACCATGATAAAGAAATGAACAGAAGTGAAACTGAGCCAAACGAAGCGAGCTACGGTTGGCATACCTTTAGCTAAGCCGACCGCAAAGAACGGTACGTAGAAAGCGAGAATAAATATTAGGAGGAAGCCAACTTCTGCGTCCGAGTTGACCGCAGTCGGAACGAGTATCAATGCTAGGATGGAAGCAATAATAAAGGCAATCACAATAGCTGAAGCAAAGCTCGTGTTCGTAAAGTATTTCTTGCGATTCTCTTTCTTGTTCGTTGCAGCGGTAATCTTATCGAGCGTGCGATAGAAGCTATAGCGCAAGCGACTAGCCGTAGTTTCCGCTAAACCCTCCTCGTCCTCAACAACTTTCTGTAGCTCTTCTTTTGAGATGGTTCCGCCATCGTCAATACGCTTTACGACCTCATTAAGAGATTTGAAGCTGTGACGACGCGATGAACCGATGAATAAGCCACGCATAAACTTCTCTTCATTTTCGTCCTTACCGTCATATTCTTTGACTTTCACGATTTTGAAACCACCGCGTGACATTGTGGTGTGGCTTGTCTCAACGATTTTTATATAGCCTTGATTCGCAAGATGTAATAATAACGAAACTGCATCGTTGTTGGTGACTTTGCCCTTGTAGGCAAAGGCCATATCAAGGCTATTCATGCCCTCAGGCGGATAATATTGCATATCATCTACAATGCGGTCATCGTTGCCATAAATCATCCACAATATAAAGGCGATTACCGCGCCGGCAATCGGAATGATATAAATAAGATATTCCCAGAATTCGACTAGCGATTCGGCACCCACAAAGTAGCCATCATCCAATGTTAAGCGAATAGTTAGGCCTTCGCCTACGCCTAGGATACCGTTATAATCGCCGGTAATATCATTACCGACAACATTATAAGAAACGCTCTTATTTTCTTTACTGAGATAGGTGCCACTAGAAAAGCCGAGCTTGGCGACATCAAATTCTTTTGGCATATGGATGCTAAATGACACATTACCGATTACGGTGTCCCATTGAGTGCCGATAATATTGAAATAGAATTCGTCATAATTTAGATTTTTATCCTCGCCGAAATCA
The DNA here is from genome assembly GCA_947307445.1 of uncultured Candidatus Saccharibacteria bacterium. Taxonomy (GTDB): domain Bacteria; phylum Patescibacteriota; class Saccharimonadia; order Saccharimonadales; family Saccharimonadaceae; genus UBA2834. The sequence goes on from CAMZJD010000004.1 coordinate 19,997, forward strand.
TATGTATATTTAATGACATAAGTTTTGGAACCGTGAACATATTCTGTAGCGGAGCCAATTTTAACGCGAAAATTGGAGTCTTCTTTGGATGTGGTATATTGGGCGCCCTCAACGCTCACATTGGAGACTTTGGCACGCCCCTTCACTGTCGTGCCATCGTTATGGACAAAAGTATTGCGCAACGGAATATCGCGGATGATACCGTGCTTGTAATTCGCATGGAAGGTGGCAGTGATAGTCTCTACGACATCAAAGGTATTATTTTCGTGCACCGTCACATCGACATCATAGGCATCAAGTACATAGTCGCGCGTGTTGTAGCGTGGATTTTGGCTCGGAGTGCGATCGGCTTCACCCTCGAATATTTCAGTCTGTTCTTGCTCGTCCGTCTTAATAGTCAAATCATAGCGATAGATGTCTGACGCGCCATAGCCAGCTTCTAAATCATCAACGCTGGACATCTGAGTATAGGCTGAGCCGCCACTAGGGGCGCGTTGCGTATTGGTGGAAATAGCGATAATTGCAGAATCCGAATCGTAATAAGTTACCACCGAGGTAAACTTAATAGCCTCGTCGCTGGAGTTCGTGATGTGACCCGTTAGGCCAAAGGCTTGAGTTGTCGTCTCCGACAAATCTATAAAGTTAATGTTGGAAAAAGTCAGGCTACCAATTGAAGTGTTCGCTGCGTAATCAACGGAATGCCTCTTAATAGCATCACTTAATGCTCCAACTGGAGCGATTATATTTGCAGCCAAAAGTAGCGCAGCTGCTGACGCGAAAAATATTCGTTTAACTCCACCTATCATGCATTCAGTATAGCATAAACATGTTGCTATGTTTTCAAAAAACATCCCCTACGCGGGGATGTTTTTACTCGGCATTGTCGAGAAATGCGCCAGATTGGCGTGACCATAATTTGTGGTATGCGCCGTTCTTTTTCTTGAGCAATTCCTCGTGTGAGCCTTGCTCAATGATTTTGCCGTTATCAAGCACAACAATGCGGTCCATGCTTGCGACCGTAGATAGGCGATGTGCCACTACGATGCTAGTGCGGCCCTTCATAAGCTTTTCGAGTGCATCCTGGATTAAGGCTTCAGACTCGGAGTCGAGCGCCGAAGTTGCCTCGTCAAGCACTAAGATTGGTGCGTCTTTTAGAATGGCCCGCGCAATAGCAATGCGTTGGCGTTGTCCGCCGGAAAGCTTAATCCCCCGCTCTCCAACAAGCGTGTCGTAGCCATCGGGCAGATCTTTCACGAATTCATGTGCGTTGGCTAACTTAGCCGCACGCTCGATTTCTTTTTGCGATGCATCTGGACGCGCATAGGCAATGTTTTCGGAAATGGAGCGATGGAATAGCGCGGTTTCTTGCGGTACATACGCAATATTCTCGCGCAATGAAACTTGATGGACGCTCTTGATGTCTTGGCCATCAATTAGTATTTCGCCAGCTTGGACATCGGCGAAACGTAGCAATAGTTTTGTGAGCGTAGTCTTGCCGGAGCCGGAAATGCCAACCAAACCAATCCGTTCGCCCGGTTTAATCTCGAGCGAGAAATTATCAAAGATGGCTTCTTTGGCGTCTTGGTGTTGAAAAGCGATTTGATTAAACACAATACCGCCTCGTTTAACGGTTAAATCTTTGGCGCCCTCCATATCAACCACATCATCTTTAGTATCAAGAATGATAGTCATCTCACGCGCATCACCAAATACGCGGTTGATATGTTTGAAGATGTTATTGATATTCCATAGTTCGCCCATGATAGTCATTGAATAGTTGACTATCAAGATTAATGTTGAGACAGACAAGCCAAAGATCGGCACGCCCGCCATCATGAAGGCCACAATTAATGCAATGATGCCAATGTTTACGAAGTTAAAGATAAAATCTCGCTTCATAGTAGCATTCATCTGCGCGATGCCAGCATGGTAGCTAGCTCGGCTAAAGTTTGCATAGCGATGGCGCTCATGCGATTCTCGACCATAAGATTTAACTGCCAAAATATTGGAAAGTGAATCCGCTAATTGACCAGTCTGTTTGTTCTCGGCCGCCGCGCGCTCAGAACTTAAATGGGAAATTTTCTTGAAAGTGAGTGCCGAGCAGAGCGTATAGAGACATACGAAGGCAATGAGACTAAAGGCAAAAACCGGCGAACGTGGAACGAGAACGACCATGATGAAAAATAGCATTGAAATCAGGTAGAGGACATCAAAGATTAATACATCGAAGAAGCGCTCGAATGCACCGATAAATTTGTTTGTCTGCGATACGAGAGAACCTGAAAAACGATCACTATGGAATTGCATAGATTGCGCGCTAACAGTATCGAAACATTGCGTGGCGAGCTCGTACATCACGAGTAGTTCATATCTCCAGCACCAATAGACTCGTAGCCAGCCAAGGATGGCGCTACCGCCTAGATGTAGCCCGATGAGCAAAAGACCTTGTGGCAAAAGTGTGGCCATTATTTGCTCGTTTGGAATACCGGCGGAAATTTCGTCGATCATCTCGGCAAAAATCAACGGTATTAAAGTTGTCCGAATCAGCACAACAATTGGCGTTGATAACAATGTGCCAATTGCGTACCATTTGTATTTTTTTGACGCTTGCCAATAGTAGTACAACGTGCGCCGGACAACGCTGCGTTGCTTGCTATTATTTGATTTTGTCATATGTTATATTATATTCCTTTTATGCTTATTTTTAAGATACGCACACAAAAACGCGCTAATTTTTTTCAGGTCTTAGCGCGCTTAGAAATTCTTTAGTTAATGGCAGTAACTTTGAAGGTGTTGCCGTTTGGTAATGTAGCTTCTTCGCCAACTTTCTTGCCCATGATGGCCTTGCCGATTGGCGATTCGTCACTAATCTTGCCTTCAAGTGGATTCGCTTCGACGGCACCCACGAGCGTATACTCGGTAGTTTTGCCGTTGCGTTCGAGCGTTACCCGACTACCCATAGCAACTTTTTGCTTCTTGCCGCCCTTAATAATCTTGGCGTGAAGCAAAATATCTTGAATTTCTAAAATGCGCCCCTCAACAACTTTTTGTTCGCCGCGCGCAGCGGAATAATCTTCGTTCTCGCTTAAATCGCCATAGGAACGCGCAAGAGCGATCTTTTCGGCAATTTCTGGACGACGAGCAATTAGCTGCTCTAATTCTTTTTCTAATTCTTTACGACCTGCTTCAGTAATACTAACTGTCTTAGCCATAATATGCCTCCATTTCCCCACGAAAATAGGATGTTGGTAAAATTATATTCTAAGAGATTTTACTAGCAAATTCTGTTAAGGTCAAGAGTTTTGTTTCGCCAGTTTGGCGATTTTTAATTTCTACTTTATTTTCGGCGAGAGTTTTATCGCTAATGACGACACGATATGGGATGCCCATCAAGTCCGCGTCGGCGAATTTTTCACCCGTGCGGGCCGACTTGCGATCGTCTAGGATAATATCTTCAGGTGCCATATCGTGTAGTTTGGCAGCCTCGGCTTCGCCCTGTTCGCCAATACCGACGACATAGTATTTATATGGTGCAATTTCTTCTGGCCAGACTAAACCTTTGTCGTCACTCAGTTTCTCGGCAATTACGCCCATGACGCGGCTCGGACCAATGCCATAACTTCCCATAAAGACTTTTTGACGTTTACCGTCCTCGTCGTTATAACAGAGATCAAGTGCATCCGAGTATTTATAACCAAGCGTAAAGATATTGCCAACTTCGGCTGCTTTATGCTGTTCGAGTTTTGACTTGTCGAGGCCGAGATCATTTAGCACATCGTCAGTATAGACTTCTTCGTTGACGGCGATACCGCGTTCGCGGTCGAGATAGATAATATCTTCGCCCGCATCACAAATAGTCTGAAATTCGTCACTAAACTTACTAAACGAACCGCCGCTTGCGAATGTGCGGAATGTGCTATCACCGATACCGAGACGATTAAAGATTTTAATATAACTATCGGCACATTTCTCATAGAACTCATTATGCTCTTCGCGATTTTTACTGAAGCTATATAAATCTTTCATCATAAATTCGCGCGTACGCATAATGCCAGATTTGGCGCGAAGCTCGTTGCGGAATTTAGTTTGGAACTGATAAACGTAAATCGGTAAATCTTTATAGCTGCTAATGTACGATTTCATGACGTGCGTAAGTGGCTCTTCATGCGTTGGCGCCAGACCAAGTTCGCCGCCAGCGTTGAGTTTAGTCTTAAACCAGACATCCATAACTTTATCATCCCAACGGTTGCTGGCTTCCCAAACATCTTTCGGTTGCAAGCTAGTCATGCGAAGTTCTTCCCCGCCAATCGCGTTCATTTCCTCGCGAATAATCTGAATAATCTTCTCGAGCGTGCGCATACCAAGAGGTAAGTAATCATATACGCCGGCCATTTCTTTATAAATATATCCGGCACGCAAAAGGTATTTCGCACTCTGGCTTACTTCGTCAGCCGGTGCAGTTTTGGTGGTTTTCGTAAATGATTGACTTAGTTTCATAATTATTATCCTATCACAAAAATTACACTTTACACAATAAAGTTTTCAGTTTTTAAAGTTTATGTTCAAATTAGTCTGGATATTCATCCATTGAGCTAATCAACACGTCGCGACCGCGGTTGCCGCCGCCAGAGTCGCCTACCACTCCTTTTTCTACGAGCTCATCAATAATTGATGCGGCACGGCCATAACCGACATGCAAACGACGCTGCAACAAGCTGGTAGAGATTTTACCGTCGCGAATAGCGATTTCGGCAGCTTGACGGACAATATCTCCGCCACCAGCACCATCATAGTCGCCACCACCCATTGAACCGGTACCGCGACCACCAATGGAGACGACTTGCGAGACGACCTCTGGAACATATTCCGCAGCACGTTGCTTACGTAAGAAATCTGTCACATCGTTAATTTCTTTATCGCTCACAAATGCGCCCTGAACGCGAACTGGTTTGCCCTGCATTTCCTGCGTGAGATAAAGCATATCGCCAGTACCGAGCAATTTTTCGGCGCCACCACGGTCGAGCATCACGCGTGAGTCCATATTGGTATTAACGGCGAAAGCGATACGACCTGGAATGTTCGATTTAATCAAACCGGTCACAACTTTAACTTCTGGACGCTGCGTCGCGAGGACGAGGTTCAGACCGGCGGCGCGGCCCTTCTGGGCGACGCGTACGATGCGGCTTTCGAGCTCCTTACCCGCCATCATCATTAAGTCCGCCATCTCATCCACGATAATGACGATGTATGGTAACTTCTCGTGACTATCCTGCTGAACGGGGACTTCTTCGACTGGCTCTTCGCCTTCCTCGACTGGAGCGGCTGGTGCTTTAACTTCTTTAGCAGCCAGTTCTTCCATCTTGGCATTATAGTCATCAATCTTTTTAACGTGCGCATCACGCATGAGCGTATAGCGGCGCTCCATTTCCATCACAGCCCACTGCAAAGCACTCAAAGCTTCGTTGACGTCCGTAATAACCGGCGTGAGCAAATGCGGGATCCCTTCATAGGCCGCCATTTCGACCTGCTTTGGGTCAATAATAATGAACTTCAACTCAGACGGTGAATTATGATAAATCATCGACATAATCATCGTATTAGTCATAACAGATTTACCAGAACCAGTGGTACCAGCAATCAGTAAGTGTGGCATTTTAGCCAGGTTGCCGATAATGACATGGCCGGAAATATCTTTGCCAACCGCAAAAGCCAACGGCTTATCAACGATCATCTTGCTCCACTCGGAGGATTTAAGCATTTCGTGCAAACCGACGCTAGCGGCGCGCTTATTTGGTACCTCTACACCCACAGAGCGTGTGCCAGGGATTGGCGCCTCGATGCGGATTTTCTCTTCGCCGAGGTTCAAGGCAAGCTCGCGGTCAAGCGTAGCGATTTTACTAATCTTCACACCGGCCGGTGGACGAAGCGTATATTGCGTGATGCGTGGGCCAACGTTGGCGCCCTCTACATCAACATCAATACCGAACTGCTCAAGAGTGTCCTTAATAATTGTGGCATTACCATGGGTATCGCCCGGATCAGCCGGAGAGCGCTTCTTGTTGAGCAAATCCATGGATGGCATCTCCCAATCAGGATCACTGGTAGTCAAGAAGGCGGTAGGTTCGGCGACTGGAGGCTTTTCTGACTTCTCGGCAGCATGTTTGAAAAGTTTTTTATCAGACTCGTCGACAATATCAACATTCGGATTAACTTTAAAGTGCTTCATGCCGTCATGCTGCGGCTCTTCATCGCCATCATCTAGGTCGCCCCTAGACGAATTGCGACGCATGACTTTTGCATTGGCGACATCTTCTTCGTCTTTACTAGTTTTGAAAATCGAACCAATTTTGCGAAACAAAGCCGCGGGCGTCTCGGCATACATAAATAGAGCCGTAATCACAATTAAGACGCCATAAATAATATACGACACACCTTGATCGAGATTTTTAACCACAACGCTATTCAAACCATCACCAACGATACCGCCGGTAGCCTTGGTTGTGCCAAAAGTTGGGACGCCAAAAATGCCTGAAAACCAACAAATCATCAAAAGCGATGCAATCCAGACACTGGCATCAAGCCGATTATCTGGGGCGCGGAAGATTAGTACAGCAAGGTAGGTCAAGATGAAGGGCATCAAGTAAGTAGTATAGCCAATTACGTTCAGACAGACATTATTAACGGTAGCTAGGGCTACACCGCCCTGCCCGAACCAAGCCAACACAAACATTAACGCTACTACAATCATCAAAAACGCCATGATTTGGCGCCAAAAACCACCAGGAAGCTCGTGCGTGCGCTCGACTTCTTGGGATTTTTTTCTTCTACCTCGCTTTCGATTTGCCATGGAATAATTATACCATAAAAAAGAGGAGCAAGCATAAGCTTACTCCTCTATAAAATATTGTCTTATTTGAATAGATTATCGAACATGTTTTCGATGCTATTGAGATCTGGAGTGGTTTTTTCTAAGTAAGACGTTTTCTTACCATAGAAGGAAACCATAGTCTGAATGAAGACGAGAATAAATGCGACGCCAGCAATACAGACAGCTACGATGCTCATGATGCGAAGGAGGCTGGTTTTACCGTTAGAAATAGCCTTTGCAATGAAGTGCATGCCAGTTGCGCCACCGAAGAGAATTACGGTTGGCAAGAAGCTGCTCAGCCAGAGATCACCTTGGTCGTAGTTCTTGCGGCCGATGGACATAAGCGAGTAAATAATGATGCCAATCATATCTACGGCGTAGACCACCATAAATGCAAAGAATACTTTTGCAATGCAGCCCCAGGTCTTCTTGGTAGTATCGGCATCAGTAACTTTATTGATAGTAACGATGGCGAAAATGCCAAACAACAAAGCAAAGAGCGATACGAGCAATGAGGTTGAGATACCAGCATTTGCGCCTAATAGGAAGCTAAAAACTGGGAACGCAAAACTCCATTCCGTCGTGAAGCCAGCAATAGCGACAAAGATAGCACAGAAGCCAAAGAAGGTAGCACCTGCAATGGCCCACGCGTTCATCTTCGCGAGTGCTGAACTATTAATTTTCATTTTTGGCATTTTTACCGGATCCACAACCGGCGTGCCTGATGTTTCTGCCATATAAACTCCATTTATGTTTAATTAATTTCATTATACAACAAAAAATGTCTAGCAAGTGCTAGACATTTTTTAATGCTATTTTAGGCTTTTTGATCAACGCCCTTCATTGAGAGGCTGAGACGACCCTTGTCGTCAATTGCATCAAGACGAACGTTAATTTCGTCGCCAACTTGCAGAGCGTCAGTAACCTTCGCAATGCGCTTATCGCTAATCTGCGAAATATGTAGCATACCATCAATACCCGGAAGGATATTTACGAAGGCGCCGAAGTCTTTAATCGTGACTACCTTGCCTTTATAAATCTTGCCCGGTTCTGGTTCTTCTACTAACGACTTAATCCAGTTTAGAGCCTTTTCAATCTTGTCGTTATCAGCGGCAGAAACCGTGATAAGACCGTTTTCTTCAATGTTGATTTCGGCACCGGTTTCGGCAGTAATCTTATTAATCGTTTCACCACCCTTACCAATGACTGTGCCAATCTTGTCTGGATTAATCATCAACTTTTCAATGCGCGGCGCATATGGGCTGAGATGATCGCGTGGGCCCGCCAAGACACTTAGCATATGTTTCAAGATGAACATGCGGCCATCGTGCGCTTTCTTAATTGCTTCAGAGAGCACACTGATTGGGAGACCATGAACTTTCATATCCATTTGAAGAGCCGTGATGCCCTCAGTGGTACCAGTAACTTTGAAGTCCATATCGCCGGCGAAATCCTCTGCGTCCATAAGATCAGTAAGCACATATGGTTTATCGCCATCCATCATGAGGCCCATTGCGACGCCGGAAACTGGGCGCTTAAGCGGCACGCCAGCATCCATTAAAGCGAGACAGGAGCTACAAGTAGCGGCCATGGAAGTGGAACCATTCTGCGACATAATCTCGGTGACGCTGCGAATGGCATATGGGAAATCTTCTTCACTCGGCAAAACTGGCGTTAAGGCGCGCTCGGCAAGATAACCGTGGCCGATTTCGCGGCGGCCCGGACTGCCAAGACGGCTGACTTCGCCAACCGTATAGCCTGGTGCATTGTAGTGATGCATGTAGCGACGCGTACCATCGGTAACTTCCATCGTATCCACGAGCTGTGCATAGCTAAGTGGCGCAAGCGTCACGATATTCATAGCCTGAGTGACACCACGCGTAAAGAGGCTGGAACCGTGCGCACGCGGCAAAATACCAACTTGCGAGCTAAGTGGACGTACTTCGTCAAGTTTTCGGCCATCTGGGCGGACGCCTTTTTCGATGATATTCTTGCGCACATCACGTTTGACGGCAAGCTCAAAGGCTTCGCCATAATCGGCACGGAAATGTTCGTCGTAGAATTCAGTACGCGTAGTCATTTTTTCTTCATCGCTCATTTTGTCGGTGATGCCACATTCTTCATCGCTGAGCTCCTGGGCAAATTCATCGTGCATCGCGTATTTGAGATCGTTGAGGAATTGGCTGCGCTCGATAATATTTTGGGTACGATATTTACTATCGTCGAGCTTACCTTCCATCCAAGCATCAACCTTGGCTTGAACTGCTTCGCTCGGCAAAATCAAGGTATATTCAAGTTCTTCAACGCCAACTTCCTTGCGGAGTTCGTTTTGTAAGGCAATAGCTGGTTGAATCATCTTAAGACCCCATTCGAGGCCGCCAATAATGACATCTTCTGGAACTTCATTTGCGCCCGCCTCTACCATCGTGATGCCAGAATCTTTACCGGCAACAACAAGGTCGAGGTCAGAGGCTTCGCGCTCTTCTGGAGTCAAGAAAGCCTTGTATTCGCCATTAACGCGACCAATGCGCAAACCGGCAATTGGGCCATCAAATGGTACGCCGGCCAGCATTAAAGCACTGGAGGCCGCAATCATTGCGATTACATCTGGGCGGAAATTCGGATCCATAGATAGGACCGTGGCAACAACTTGGATTTCCTGGCGATAGCCCTTCGGGAACAATGGGCGAATTGGGCGATCAATTAGACGGCCAATCAAAACGGCGTTGTCGGAAGGCTTGCCTTCACGTTTAATAAATTTGCTAGAAGAAATCTTGCCAGAGGCATAATACTTTTCTTCGTAGTCGATTGATAGCGGGAAGAAATCCTGCATGACTGGCTTGCTGCCAACCACCACTGAACCGAGCACTACGGTGTCGCCGTAGGTAACGAGCACAGAGGAAGTAGTGCGGAAGCCAACGCGATTCACTTCAAGGCCGAGTTTGCGACCGCAAAAATCAGTCTCCACCTTGAAAGTTTTCTTTCCGCTGGGGTTGATAATATCCATACTTTCCTTTCTTCGAGAAAATAATAAATATCTGCAGCCGTAATAAACTATTACCGCGACGGGTATCTATCATTTTCCCGATTTAGTGTCGATACCATTATATCACATATCGCTCATCCGTTGAATCGCTTATGGATATTGACTTTTCCCAATATTCGTGATAAAATAATAGACGAGTCCGGCGATGTCGGCTAGTTTTCCCATTCGAGAGGAGAGTGATGTGTAAATGGGATTTAATTTAACAAAGGTTGGTAGAACCAAAATAACTATCAGTGGCAAATTCCCAGAAAAAACAGCGAAAGAGGTGTTCGACAAAGTCTGCGGCGCAAGGCTGGCAGACATGGGGTACGAGTATGACCCCGAATCTGACGAAACTACGATTAATCTTTATCCTTGTATAATTCAGAATATTGAAAGCGAAGTCAGATATGGCGACAAGGTGGCCACGCAATACGAAAAACGTATCGTAATGCTTGGTGTCATCCCGCCTTTCGTGGACTTCTACAGCAGCTACTGGGACCGCATCAAGGAATGCGCCAATAACGTCGCCAAAAGGGCGCCCAAGAAGAAAAAGAAGAAGGGCGATGATGGCGATCATAACGAAGTTGAGTCGGCGGAGTTCGGAGAAATCAGATGGGTCACAATGTACTATCCGAAACGCGTAACAACGCCGTTCAACGAAGTGGCAACTGAGCTCGGCTTTATCGTCGATGGTCGCTGCAAGAGAGTCAGCATAGCTTTGGACGAAGCAACCAAAGCAGTGCGCGACAAGCTTCAACTGATTTGCCGCGATGTCAATCCGGCCCTGATGGCTTCTGCTCGTCTTTTGGACGAAATCAGCATGGATATGGACGACGCGATTCAAAAGCTCGAAGACGACGCAACCTCTGAGCGCTATGCCAAATTAGGCATCAGAAAAGTCGATACCGACGATCTGGTTTTCGGCGACAGCAAAACTGTCCACAGCGAACGCTAAACTGCTTCTATCAACCTGTAGCCCGGCAGCTCCTCGGTAGCCGGGCTTTTTAAATGCTTAAAAAATTCGCCTCGTGAGAGGCGAATTTTGATATGTCTTATTTGCGAAGGCCGAGTTTAGCAACGGTGGCTTTGTAGGCTTCGAAATCAGTGCGCTCAAGATATTTCAAGAGTTTCTTGCGCTGGCCAACCATTTGAATGAGGCCACGCTTTGCCATGAAATCATGCTTGTTAGCCTTGACGTGCTCGGTAACTTCCTCAATGCGCTCGGTCAAAATAGCAACCTGGACCTCTGGGGAGCCGACATCTTTGTCGCTGCGGGCAAGCTTCTTGATAGCTTTAGCTTTGTTATCTTTAGTAATCATATTGGGTTGATTTTATCATAATTAGAGGTGGAGCGCAAGTTATTTGTTATTCATGTACTTTACAAGCGCAGAGCGAAGATCCTTTACGGGTAGCACGAATTTGTCTTTGATTGTAGCCGGCGCAATGGCATGATCGAAGCCAAGTTTCTTCGCCTCAGCAATACGACGCTCAGGCGCAATCACACTACGGATTTCCCCGCCAAGACCAACTTCGCCAAAAACGACTATTTTTTCGTTCAGCTTTCGCCCTGCGGCAGCACTGGCAATTGCCATACAAATCGCGAGATCGGCGGCGGAATCATTTAAACGCATACCACCAACGACATTAATGAAGATATCTTTGTCCTGGAGGCGGAGTTTGGTGCGCTTTTCAAGCACCGCAATCAGCAAATTAAGGCGGTTTAAGTCAAAACCGGAGGCGGTACGTTTAGGATAGCCAAAGTTGGTCGGATTAACGAGTGCCTGAATTTCAACTAGCAGCGGACGTGTGCCTTCGATTGTAGCCATGATAATACTGCCGTCGGTATTTTGACGCTCAGACAAGAGGGCCTCGGATGGATTTTTAACTTCGTGTAGCCCTTTATCGGCCATTTCAAAAATCGCCACCTCAGTAGTTGAGCCAAAACGGTTCTTAACGGCGCGCACGGTCTTAAAACCACCATAGCGATCGCCCTCAAAATTCAAAACGACATCCACAAGATGTTCAAGCACCTTTGGCCCGGCCAGCGTGCCTTCTTTAGTGACGTGTCCTACAATCACCACCGCCGTGCCACTAGCTTTGGCGGCACGAATAATAAGGTTACCGCAGTTACTTACTTGGCTAACTGTACCGGGCGCTGAGCTAATTTCAGCAAGACTCAAGGTTTGAATGGAATCTACAATGACTAAATCATAGCCACCTTCTTCAATAGTCTTCGCTATATCATTGCCAGAGGCGGAACTGGCAAAATGCAGTAAGTCCGAGGCGGCACCGAGGCGTACAGCACGCATCTTGACTTGACCAGCCGACTCCTCGCCGGAAATATATAAAACTTTATGCCCCGCCGCTGAAACTTGCGCGCAAATTTGCATTAAGAGCGTAGACTTACCGATGCCTGGCTGACCAGCTAGCAGACCAACAGAGCCCAACAAAATCCCACCGCCGAGCACAACATCTAAATCCGGGAAACCCGTGCAAAGACGGCTACCGGCATCAGAAGGTTCAATTGTATTGATAGAAACAGCTTTCAGTTTCTTACCGGAAACCGCGCCTTTGGCTAAAGCGGATTTCGCCTCCGCCTCGGTAGGCACTACTTGTTCAAGCAAAGTGTTCCACTCACCGCAATTTTCGCAACGGCCAGCCCACTTCGCAAAGCTACTGCCGCAATTTTGACAGACAAACCTAGATTTAGCTTTTCCCATACTTCTAGTTTAACATGCCAGTTTTAAGGTAAAAGTATAAGCGTAATACCCTGCCCAACTTGGCCTTTTATTGACTTTATGCTTATTTTGTGCTATAATAGAAAGGTTGACCATGGTGGTCAAAGCTTTTATCCGTTTTTTGGGAGGGATAAGATGGATATTCTTTTAACTAAAGACGAGTATAATCAATATGCCGCGCTCTGCGAGTGTGGCATGCGCACGGTCTTAACGAGGGTCGAGAATCTCCGCCAAGAGGCAGAACTGACTGGCGTGCGTAACCCGTATGCCACTATTCAGAACCGCATCAAGTCTTACGATTCCGTGGCTGAGAAGATCGCCCGTCGCGATATGAACTTCGACAAGGCAGCCCTTCGGCAATTACACGACATCGCTGGCATTAGGATCATCACCCTGTATAAGGACGATATCTACCGCATCCGCGACGCCCTGGTTCGTCAGCCATCAATCGAGCTGCTCGAGGAACGCGACTATGTGGCCAATCCGAAGGAAAACGGCTATCGTAGCCTGCACCTGATCGTATCAGTACACGTGTATTTCCGCGAAACTACGCGGTCGGTGCCGGTTGAAATCCAAATTCGCACCAAGGCAATGGATCTCTGGGCCAGCATCGAGCATGATTGCAACTACAAAAACGATACACCCTGCCCGGCCGCGCCCGACACTTTCGCCAAACTCGCCAGAATTCTGGAAGATTTCGATTCTAACGCGATCGACATCAGAGACCGGAGTGGCGCCGATTAATACTCAAACGACTGTGCCGCCCGTATCTCGGGCGGCCTTTTCATTGACTTTTTTAAGCATATGTGGTATAATAGAGTTGTTGCATAGTTGCAAAGTTCCTTAAGATTCTATCCGGAGAATTTGACGGGACTTTTTGCAGCGCAAAAGGAGGTGTTGTAATGGGGAAAAATAAATTTCCTTTATTTATCCTAGTTGTAATCGCTTGCTTCATCGCGATCGGTTGCAGCAGAAGGGAGAGTTCTGCAAACGCGTATATCAATGTCGACGCAGAGCCAGAAGCACCACAGAGTTCCACAAATGATAAAACTGCCGAATTGAAAGAAATTAGTTTCCAAAATTTCGAAGGCAAGACGATGGAGGATGTTCTTGCCGCCGAAGCCGATTCCTACATGATTGACTTCGATGAGTTCTTCAATTTGGCTGGTTTAGAGCACGATATTGTCGGCGACGACATCGTCGTGATGCCAATTAACTACAACAGAGAATCAGATTTCTGTGTACAGATTCACTTTGACCAGGATTATCGCATGGTGCACGGCACAACCATCAGCCGTGGCCGCAATGCGGACACCAGTTGGCGCAAAGTCGACGAATTTGAATCCGCAACCGATTGGATCTTTGATGCCACCCTAGATGGCGAGAAGTATTTAATCGGTGCCGATGCGATGGATTACCTTTGGCGCCAGATTCGCCTATTGACCGCACCAGCCGAGAAGGCCGACGCTGTTAACCAGGCTGTCGATGCGGAATTGGCATCTTATAGCGAAATACCCGACGAATTCAACTAGCCGGAAGAATAAAATAACCCCTGCGGGACCGGACCCGCGGGGGTTTTCTCATGCTTTCGCAACTATTTCTCAATCACTTCGTCAATGATGCCGTAATCTTTGGCTTCTTGGGCGGACATCCAGTTGTCGCGGTCCATGTCTTTTTCGACCTGGGCCAGCGATTTACCAGTATTTTTAGAGAAGATTTCGGCGAGGCGCTTCTTTAAGTAAATACCTTCTTTGAGCGCGATTTCTTGATCAGTAATCTTACCTTCAGTACCCGAACTTGGCTGATGAATCATAATGCGGGCGTTCGGCAAACAGTAGCGCTTCCCTTTAGCGCCCGCCGAAAGCAACATAGCGCCCATAGAGGCTTGCAAGCCAATACCAATGGTTTGTACATCTGGCTCAATATAGTTCATCGTATCAATGATGGCGAGGCCGTCGTAAACGGAGCCACCAGGGGAATTAATGTAAAGCTTAATGTCTTTCTTGGGATCCTCATAGGCGAGATGCAAGAGCTGCGCAATTACAATATTAGCCGTCTCTGGCGTGACTTGGTCGCCCAAGAAAACGACGCGTTCTTTTAAGAGGCGAGAATAGATATCATAAGCCCGCTCGCCACGGTTGGTTTCTTCAACAACAGTTGGCACTAAATAATCTTTCATATTTACTCCTTATAGTTCTATTGTAGTGTTTTGGCACTCACAAGTCAAGAGTGCTAATTAAAGATGATGGTCGGCTTTTTGGCGCGGCTATCAATGCTATCATAGAGGCGCGTAGAGCGCACTATATTTTGGTTATATTCTTCTATTAATGCGTTCAGCTCGTTAGTTAAAGTTGTTAGATCCTGGTAAGAAGCGCTCAGATTATCTCTGCGTTGGAGCAGTTTGTTCCGTTCGGTATCAAACTCGTGCTGCGAGGCAAAGCCACCTTCGGTATTAGCGCGCTGGTTGAATGCTTCTATGTCTGCATTTAGTTGATCGTAGGCTTGATTATAGCTTGCCGTATCGGCGTCAAGTTGTTTTTGCTTTGCGTCAATTTGCTTTTCCAGCTCCTCTGTACGTTTTTCGATCGCAACAAATTTATCGTGATACTTGCTATAAAAACTATATATAACGGTATGGTTCGAGAAATACTTCGCGTAGTGCGTACGCAAGGCGATAGGATATTTTACGGGGTTAATTTCGGTACCAATTACGGAATGTAGCTCATCAAGCTGACTATCTTCAGTATAGATGGCCATATGTTTAGCTAGCGTGTCCTTGTTTTCTTCGTAAACTTCTCTAAGATAAGGTGCAATTTGATTGCGTTCAAATGAAGTAAGGCGACTCCAAGCGGCGTGCAATAATTCGTGCGCCATTACGGCTTGTTTAATGCCGGAAAGTTCAGTGTTTGTTACGTCATAAACGTAGATATGCTGTTTATAGTAGCAACCGAGCGTGGCAGCATCGGTATCGGTTGGACAGTTTTGATTGAAATTGTCAGCATTCTGAATTTCGGGGCGCGAAGCACGCAAAATTCGTGTACCGGTATCGGTCAGTTTTATATCCGTCATGATACTTTGGATTTCTGCGCTCGGCTCATAGCCGATAGCCATGATTGTGTCCGTAATGGTAATGCGGTTAAAATAAGTCACCAGGCCACCAACAATAATGACGGCAATCCAAATCAGATTCGATAAAATCTTACGCGATTTTGACTTCACTCTATTAGTATAGCTTATTCTTTAGCGATGCTTAAGCTAAACTTGCCTTTTTTAAAGTCAACCTTAGCAATGTCGCCCTTATTGAGCTTCTCTTGCAAGATATAATCTGCAATTAATGTTTCGAGTTCGTCTTCGATTTCGCGGCGAAGCGGGCGGGCACCGTTCTTGGTGTCGTAGCCCTTGCTAATCAGTTGCTTCTTGGCAGCATCAGTTAGTTGTAAACCAATTGATTTGCCGGCCAGACGCTTCTTGAGGTTTTCAATCATGTTCGTAAAGATACGATCAACATCCTTTTCGCTCAAAGCATTGAAGGTAATAATCGCATCAAAACGGTTCACGAGTTCCGGACGCAATAATTTGCGTAAAGCCTTCATGGCGGATGCCTCATTCGCAGCGTGCTCTGTTTCAAGCGCCTTCGCATCTTTCTTGGTTTTTACAGCGAAGCCCATTTCAGACTCGCGGTACATTTCTTCGGCACCGAGATTGCTAGTCAAAATCACAATTGAGTTGTTGAATTTTACTTTCGTACCCTGTCCGTCCGTGAGCGTGCCATCTTCAAGAATTTGCAATAAAATGTTAAAGACATCTGGGTGAGCTTTTTCAATCTCATCAAACAGCACAACAGAATATGGCTTGCGACGTATCTGCTCGGTGAGCTTACCGCCATCTTCGTAACCAACATAACCAGCTGGTGCGCCAACGAGACGAGCGACGTTATGTTTTTCGCCAAATTCAGACATATCGATTTTGATTAGTGAATCTTCGCCGCCAAACACCTCGCGCGCGATGACTTTGGCAAGCTCGGTTTTACCGACGCCAGTTGGCCCCATGAAGATAAATGAGCCAATCGGACGGCGCGGATCACTAATACCAGAGCGGCCACGACGAATTGCCTTACTCACGGCTTTGATGGCATCATCTTGGCCGATGATGTCTTTGCTTAAATGTTTTTCTAGATTTACGAGAATCTCTTGTTCGGAGCCATGAACGCGACTGACTGGAATACCAGTCTTGAGACTAATTGCCGTGGCGAGATCTTCGGAACTAACGGCCGGCGTTTTGTCCACGTCTTTATTGGCCTTTTCGAGTTTCTTAATTTCTTCTTCGACCTGCGCAGCACGCGTTTTATACATGGCAGCTTTTTCATAATCTTCTTTTTCGGCCGCAGCTTCAATTTTACCTTCCAAATCAGCCAGCTCAATCTTGCATTTCTTGTATTCGCCGCCGCCTTTTTTGTCGAGCGTGACGCGCGCAATAGCGCTAGCTTCGTCAATGACGTCTATGACTTTATCCGGCATAAAACGGTCAGAAATGTAGCGTTGTGAAAGTGTGATGGCTTCTTCTAGAATTTCATCCGATATTACCACTTGGTGGTAGTTTTCATAGTGTTTCTTGATACCTTTCAAGATGCGCAGTGTAATAGTTGGCGATGGCTCATTCACCATGACGGTCTGGAAACGACGCGCCAAAGCTTTGTCTTTTTCTATATTCTTGCGATATTCATCAAGTGTGGTGGCACCAATTAAACGCATAGAGTTGCGAGCGAGCGCTGGTTTTAGAATGTTGGCTGCATCCATGCTGCCTTCGGCGGAGCCCGCGCCGGCTAGTAAGTGCAACTCATCAATAAATAGAATGACCGATTCGTCGCTTACGGCTTCGTCAATGATGCCCTTAATGCGCTCTTCAAATTCGCCACGGAATTTGGTGCCGGCGACTACCGAACTAAGGTCAACTTGGTAAATACGTTTACCAATCAGCTTGCCCGGCACATCGTTCTTGGCCACGCGAGTAGCTAAGCCTTCCACGATGGCGGTCTTACCAACACCGGCTTCACCAATTAAAACTGGATTACTTTTTGTGCGACGGCAAAGCACCGTAATGGCCCGCTCAATTTCCTGCTCGCGACCAATTACGGTATCGAGCTTACCATCTTTGGCCATTTGCGTCAGATCGGTACCAAATTTTGATAACCAGCGGAAACTGGTACGTTTACCGGCTTTGCGTTTTTGCGCCTCAATCTTCGCCTCACTTGCTTGTTGTTCGACAAGGCTTTCAATGTTTTCGGCGAGTTGTTCCGTATCAACATCGAGCTGAGTTAGAAGTACCATTGCGCGAGAATTCGGTTGGCGTAGCATTGCGTAAATAATATGCTCAGTGCCAACAATGTCAAGGCCGTTTTCGCGGGCATAATTAAGAGAAATACGCAAAGTTAAAACCGTAGCTTCTGAGAGAGACATCATTGCCATCGGTGCGGCTGGGACATCTACAGCTACTTTGCCCTGGGCACGTTCAAGCTGATCAATATCGATACCCTGCTCTTGTAACAACTTTGCGCCGGTCGAAGTATCTTGAGCCATAATCCCCATCAAGAGATGCTCGGTGCCCATATACCCTTGGTTATAACGCTTACTAAACAAATCAGCCTTCTGCAGCGCAAAACGAGCGTTCTCGCTGAGGTGGCCCATGATTTCATTGAATTCGTCTACCATAAAAATAATTGTAGACGATTAGCACTCGGAATGCAAGAGTGCTAAAAATAATATTTTTATTTAATCTTTTCTAGATCGCCATGGACGAAAATAGGATCAAAACCCATAATCTCGTCGTACATAGGACCGGGGAAAATATCGTTTTCGAGAAAGATTTTCTTATGTTCGCGATGAGCAATATATAACTCAATTAATGCTGCGCCACCAACATAACCTTTCGTGTTATGTTTGTCGTAATTCAACAGATAGATGGCTTCGCACCATTTCCCAACTCGCTCTTCGCTGTCTTCAAACAACTTACGGATAAGTTTTACGTGAGCATCGTGACTTTCTTGCCAGGTACGTTCTTCGAGACCGGGGTCCTCGACAGTAGATGGCAACATCACCTCATGGCCAAGCTCTTCTAGTCTCTCCTTTATAGCGGGCAGCTTATCCCAAAAACTACTGGAAGCCGCGACGAATACCTTCATTTATTTGATTTCCGTTAACTTTTCGTTTAACTCTATAACGTCAAAAGCTAGGATTTCGTCATTAATATACGGCATATCCGGCAAAGGATGATACGTATAGATTGGTAATTGGCGCGAATAAGCGTAGCCCATCTCGAGGAAAGTATTAGCACCAATGTAATTCTCTATGCCCTTCTTTGTAAAATTGCAGACTAAAATCGCATCGGATTGATCAATTTTGGTAAAATGTGCGCGCATGGCATCATAGCCGTTTTCGTGTTTGGCAGCAACAGGATCAAAATCTGGACGCTCAATTGCGCGGACTTCGATACCATGCGGTAATAAGACCTCGTGGCCAAGTTTCTTTAGTTTTTTAGCAATTTCGTGAACCTCATTAACAAAGCTAAGGCTACAGCAGATACAAATCTTCATCTATTCTCCTATAATCTCTAAAAATTTTGTTTCATCGATAACTTCGGTGCCGTATTTGGCGGCTTTGGCAAGTTTGGATTGGCCAGTATTATGGCCAGCCACGAGGTAACTGGTATTTTTTACAACGCTGCTGTGGAATTCTCCGC
>CAMZJD010000005.1 GCA_947307445.1 uncultured Candidatus Saccharibacteria bacterium
TTCATGATATAAGAACCAGCTTCGAGTTTACCGGAGTAGACGCGAATAAAGATTAACTTACCTACGAATGGGTCGGTAGCAATCTTGAAGGCGAGAGCCGTAAGAGGTTCTTTTTCGTCAGCATGACGGACAATATCTTCGCCAGTTTTTGGCGATTTACCAAGAATGGCTGGAATATCGGTTGGAGCTGGCAAGAAGTCAGTCACGAGGTCGAGAACTTTCTCGACAATTACACCACGGCCAT
Source organism: uncultured Candidatus Saccharibacteria bacterium (assembly GCA_947307445.1). Classification (GTDB taxonomy): domain Bacteria; phylum Patescibacteriota; class Saccharimonadia; order Saccharimonadales; family Saccharimonadaceae; genus UBA2834. The sequence goes on from CAMZJD010000005.1 coordinate 245, forward strand.
CGCCGCCGGTGACTAAGAAGAACTGACCATCAATTACGCGTTTACGGAGCGCCTTTTTGAGTTCGTCTGGCGTGATAGCATCTTCGCCTTCGCTGAAGAACTTTTCCATGAGAGCTTCGTCGGCCTGGACAGCTTCCTCTACGAGCATCGAGCGGTAGTTCTTGGCCTTTTCGACCATGTCGGCTGGGATTTCACCAACGGTGAGCTCATGATCGGCATAATCTTTGTAGGTATAAGCCTTCATCTCGATAAGATCTACGACGCCGCAGATATCTTTTTCGAAGCCAATTGGAAGATGAATGGCAAAAGCGTTTTTAGATAGGCGCTTGTGAATAGATTCGAGGGACTTGTAGAAGTCGCCACCGATTTGATTGATTTTATTAATGAAGCAAACACGTGGAATACCGTACTTGTCGGCCTGGCGCCAGACAGTTTCAGACTGGGCTTCTACGCCCATCTTGCCATCAAATACAACGATTGCGCCGTCGAGCACACGCAAAGAGCGCTCAACCTCGGCGGTAAAGTCGATGTGGCCTGGGGTATCGATAATGTTGATTTTGTGACCCTTCCAGTAGGCGGTAACAGCAGCGGAGGTAATGGTAATACCACGTTCCTTTTCCTGTTCCATCCAGTCGGTAGTAGCACCGCCGGTGTCGCCTTTTACGAGGTCAATTTTATGTTTAAGACCGGTGCGATACAGAATCGCCTCGGATGTGGTAGTCTTGCCTGCATCAATATGGGCAATGATACCGATATTCCTATACATAGATAGGTCTGTGACTTTTTCTGCCATATAATTCCTTATTATTTTTAGACAATAGCAATAATTGCTTCATTAAAGCTTTGCTATCAATATTAGCATATTTTTAAGCGTGAATAAAGGGGTATTTTTGGTGATAAAAAATGTCCCCAGGCAAGCCGGGGACGACAGAAGGTGCGGCGCATTACCAGCCAAAAATGGAACCAATAATACGTATTAGTGCTTTCGTGCCTTCTACCAAGATGGTAGTTGCGCAGGCAATGCAGATGATGCCGCCGCCCATGAGGGCCAAAAAGAAAAAGACCGAGAAGAATGTATCTGTTATTTTTGATAATTTCGGATGCCGTTCGCTCCAGGAATGTTTCTCTTTCTTGACTTCTTTGGCATGTTTCGTGCGAATATATGCGAAATCGTCGTTGGTTGATTCTTCGGGATCAAAGGCCTCTTCCGGGGCGGTTTTTAAGTTTTGCATCTGCGCGTAATTGCGTTTCTCCATAACGACCTCCTTTTCGTTCGGGCGCAAGCGTTTTAAGGTACGTTACCTTATATTACATCACAGATATATGATTAGTCAAGTTAGCGTGAGCTGGCGATAATTTCGCCATTTTGATTCCGAATATATGAGATTGTGCGGTTCGTCATATCAAGATGTACGAAGTATTTTTGTTTTTTGTAGACACGATAGAATTCAAAAATGCCCTTTCGGCTGGTCTTTTTTACTTTTAGATTGCCATGAATTAGCACTGGGTCTTCGCGCCAGAGGTGGATCATGTAGCGATAGAAGTTAAGTGTCGATTGCGGATTATGATCTTGCATAATGTACTCAGCCCAATCAATTGGCTGGCGGGCGTTATCGCGCGACATTTGTTTCACAATCTTCATTGCCTGGCGCTTCGTCTTGCCTTCCTTGCGTTGGCGGCGGTAAATCATGCGCGATTGCACGCCTGGGTAGTCATTTATATCGTTGCTTAGTTGGGGGTTTTTGGTGCCGATTTCTTGGCCTTGGTAAATACAGGGGTAATTACCTGGCAGACTAAACTGCAACATAGCTAATACCTTTGGATCAGCGCGAAAACGGCTGGTGCTCCTTGGGGTGTCATGCGACTCTAGCGCGAGGGAGAATTTTGGCTCACGCGTCCATTTGGCGAGCTTCTTGAACCAACGTCGGTAGTTTACTTCCCGTGGCTTGTCTTTAATTGATAGGAATGTGTCAGCAACATCAAGAGTACCAATGTTGAATGCAGCATCAAAGGCTTTGCGGGTTAGTTCACGAAAACGAGCGTGGCTCATAAAATCGCCGCCAACTGGTTCAGCTATAGTAAACATCTTGGTAGAACCGAGCAGTTTTTCGAGGATGTCGACGGTTTCTTTCGTTTGATAGTAGTTAAAAAAGCCAGATAGTCGCGGTAGGAGGCCCGAGCGCAAGGCGTCTTCGGCGAGGACATTGGCGGAGTCGACGCGGAAACCAGCAACGCCCCTGTCGGTCCAGAATTTTATAATTTCACGGAACTCGCGGATAACGCGCGGATTTTCAAAATTTAGGTCTGGTTGGCGTTTGTCGTACAGATGTAGATAATATTTGCCACGAACTTGGTCATAATCAAAAGCTGGACCGCCAAAGAAGGAATCCCAGTTTAGCGGATGATCCATCCAGACATAATAATCTTTATACCAAGGGTCGTGACGCTCGGACTTCTTGAACCAAATGTGCTCAGACGAGGTATGGTTCATTACTAGGTCATTTAAGATGCCGATATTATATTTTTTGCAGACTGCTATTAGGTGGCGAAAATCGTTCATAGTGCCAAAGCGTGGATCAATCTGACAATAGTCGGCTACGTCGTAGCCGCCATCTACCCATGGACTCAAAAAGATGGGGCTTAGCCAAATATAATCCGGCTGAAGCTTCGCAATCATCGGAATTCGATCAGCGATGTCGCTGAGAGTGCCGATAGCTGTAGGATAAATCTGATAAATCAGCTTGCGCCCACTCATGCTTCAATTTTAGCATAAACGATATAAAAAATGCCCCGAGCTTTTCAGCCCGGGGCGGTCGATATATGTCTTTGAATCTTACTCCTTGTCGCCTTCCGACAGTTCCGGCGCCTCATCGTCGTCGGGCTTGCCCTTGATCGGATCAGCCACGGCGGCCACCAGCTTCTTGACCGTGTCGGTCAGCTGTTCGCCGTTGAGCGCCTGGTTCTGCATGTCGGCCTGCGCGAAAATCTGCGGAATGCGGCCGAGAATGCCGGTCAACAGGTCACCGCCGCCTTCGGACTTCGCACCACCGCCGAAATCGTAGAACTTAGCGTTCTTGCCAACTTCAGCCATGACGGTTGCGACGTTGGTTGCCACCTGGACACGGGTCTGCTGCTCGATCTCAATTTTCTTGAGCTCAAAGTTGACCTTGTCGTTGGCGGCCTGAGCGTCAGAGAGAGCCCTGGCGGCGGCAGCTTCAGCTTCGCCCTTGGCCTGAATGGCCTCAGCTTCAGCCTTACCTTTGGCGGCAATTGCCGCGGCTTCAGCCTCACCTCTCATACGAGTAGATTCGGCTTCGGCGCCAGCCTGCGCCTTGATGGCGGTAGCTTCGGCGTCGGCTTCAGTCTTGCGCGCCTGCGCATTACCTTCCGCTTCAGTACGGCGAGCTGTAGCGGCTGCTTCGGCTTCTTTGGTCTTACGGGTAGCCGCTGCCTCAGCTTCACCAGCTGCGGTCAGCTTCTTAGCTTCCGCATCACCGGCAGCCTGCAGTTTCAGCGCCTCGGCATCACCGGCGGCTTCCGCTTTCTTGCGCTCGGCTTCAGCCTGAGCTCCGATAACGGTAGTCTTCTTGTCGGTTTCGGCGCGAGTGACGGCCACCTCCTGCTCCTTCTGAGCAGCCAAGTTGGCCTGCGTCTGCCTCTCGATCTCGACAGCACCGGCACGCGTGGCCAGTTCCTTCTTGATCGCTTCCTGCTCCAGAGCGGCAGCCTGATCGGCCTGCGCCTGTCTGCGGTCGGTTTCGGCCTTGAAATCGGCTTTCTTCACGTCCGTGTCGCGCTTGCGCTCGGCGACAGCCACTTGAGCATCGAGTTCCTTTTCCTGGGCCATACGGTCGGTCTCCGCCTTCTTTTCGCGAATCGACTGCTCGGCTTCCGCAGAGATATTGGCCGCATCGCGGCGCTTAGTCTCGCGGTCACGCGCAGCCAGATCCTGATAGTAGGTGGATCCCTGAGCGTCCTCAACTTCGTGAATCGACAGAATCGTATTGAAGCCGAGCTCCTTCATCTGAGTGGAGATCTGCTTCTTGACCTCATCGTCGAGTTCATCTTTGCCGTTCATGACCTGTTCGGGCGTCATCTTGGAAATGACAGCACGCACACCGCCAGACACGACGTCTAGGATGATACGCTTCAGTTCTTCCTCATTCTTGTCCAGGAAACTCGTAACGGCACGCTGCAGGCTTTCATCGGACGAAATGTCCGGAGCGTAGGCCACGGCCCAGTCGATCTGCACGGGGACGCCAGAGATTGTCTTCGTAACGTCGCCGGAGACCTTCGCGGTACGGGTGCACAAATCGAAATATTGCGCTTTCTGGATGAAAGGAATTACGATTCGGCCGCCGGCCCGCTTAATAGTAGGATTGCCGTTTTTATCAGTCGCGCCAACACCAGAGACAACCAGGGCTTCGTTACCCTTCGCAACCTTGATCAGAGCGAAGAGGATGACGATGACTACCGCCACCAGCACAATGAAAGGCAGAGCGGTAAGAAGGATGGGGAGAATGTTTTCCATGAGATAACCTCCTTTTTATAGTCGCGGAAAACCCACACAGTTACAGGTGTAGAAACTCTTTAATTCAAAAAACTCACATATTTTAAAGAACTCCCACACGCATGGTGTATAACTATAGCACGTTTTTCGTAATTAGTCAATACTTAGACATAAAAAATATTTCCCACACGGGGAGATATTTCCAAATCGAATTGATTTTAGGCGCGAGCAAAGTGCGCGAAGGCGCGGTTTGCTTCGGCCATGCGGTGACGCTTAGCAAATACGATAAAAAAATTTAGGCCTAAAACAATTTGGTTTCTTTCTGTTAGCTCAAATTCTTTTTTTACGGCTCATAACCTCAGTTTAACCGTTTTACGCCCCTTGCACGACTTGACTTATTCGGTTATTTGTGCCATAATTGAATTATAGTATCTCTCTCCTCTGTGAGATGAGATATTTTGCTGTTTAAAATGTTGTTTTCGAAAGAAAGAGGTGATTTTGATTGATTCTACATAATCGCGATGGAACCCCAAAATGCACTGTCGATCCTGAGAAGGGCCTGCTTTCTGTTTCAGATAAGTACAAGCTGTACCATGCGCAAGCGCCGGACGGCTCGGGAGATTTCCTCCTGCGCATCCCAAACGCGCGCCAGCAAAATGGCCAGATTAACTTTGAGGCAGAAAAGCTCCGGTTCTTAGACAAGGCATCACAGCGCATTGAGCAAGCCTACCAAGAAGTGAAAGCAGATCCGGAGGCCCGCGTACACTACGATTGGCTCTTTCCTGAGCTTTTCGACTCATTCATTACAGATTCAGAGCAAGGCAGTCGCCAGGTCAACTTACTGCGCATTAGGGACGCGTCGGTCTCTGACTTTGTTCCGCTCGCTAAGTTGCAGACTAAGTACTGTGTCGACGCCAAGACTTGTACCTGGATTCTGGGCCGTTTCTTTAAACTGCAGATTTTCCTGGAGCAAGTGGAGAGCTTTTATGTCTTCCATGCCGACCAGGTAATTCTGGAACCCAAAGCACACCGTATGGTGTATCTCGACTGGTCGGAAGACCGCGACGTTTATCGTCGGGATAGCGTGAACCGGGCCGCCAGCAGCATGCTGAGTTGGCTGAAGTTCAACGATACGCCCGAGGAACAGCGTTTTGCTGATCTTTTGCACTACTTTGTCGACGAAACTTCTGAAATGAGAGGTGAGGACGCGCATAGACTGTTGTATCAACACGTCGGAGAATGGTGGGGGTACCATTATTACCCATTCACGTATTTCGACAAGGACACCAATACTTGGCTTCAATTGGACGCTAAGTTTCCCGCATGAAAAAGGAGAGGTAATTCATGGGAAGAGACGTATTTACAGACTATAGTTTCAAGACCGCTGCTACTGCTAAGGGTATCGAATTCGAAAGCCGCTCCGACGGAAGTCGGCGCGCCAAAACGAGCGTAACCTACGAAGCGGAGCAGCATTCGCGCAACACTGGCAAACTTGACCCTTCGGTCGATCCGGCCGTGATGGTCATTCGCCGTTCGTTGCCGCGTTTCGAAGAGACGCCGGATGGCAAATTCCGCTTGACTGTGGGCTGTCCGATGGACATCGAGAGCACCTGTGATACGACCGGCTCAATGGGGTCGAACGTACAGACCATGATTGAGGTCTTGCCGGAAACTTACGGCATGATTTCGAAGGTTCTGCCCGGCTACGACCCGCAGCTGGCCCTCGGCATCTTTGGCGATAAGTGTGACCGTTTCGTGATGAACCGGCCGCAGTTTGAAATGACTGCTGAAAAGATTGTCAATTATGTAACCAAGCTGGTACCCGAGAGCTATGGCGGCGACGGACCGGAAGATCCGCAGTACGCCATCTTTGGTGCCGCCTATCTGACCAACACCTACGTCAATCGCCTGGGCCTGAAAGGCTATCATTTCTGCATCAGCGACGCGCCTTTCCATGACGATCTGGATCCAAATATTCTGGAACGTATTTATGGCAAGCACGTCTGGCAGGAACTGGTCGACAATGGCTTCGGCGAAATCACTCGGCGCAATCTGCCGGATTTCGATGACATGTTCAAGGCTTTGCACGCTCGCGCGCACGCCTTCTTCATTGGCATCGGCGAAATTCCGTCCAAATGGACACGATACTACGACCGAGCACATCTTATCGAGATCGAGTCCACGCGTTATCTGCCCCAGATTGAAGCTGCGATTATCGGCTTGACTGAAGGCACGATTGAGCCGATGGACGTTCGGAAGTGGCTGAGAGACAACCAGGTCAGTAACTATAATATTGACTTGGCAATGCATGGGCTGAAGAACATACAGTTTGCCGCCCAGCGTGACCTGGAGAAGGCCAGCGGCCTGAAAATTCCGCAGAAGGGCGACTTGTTCGCTACTAAGCAGGATTTACAGCCGATTGGTCACCTGGATCCTACAACCGCCGGCACTGAAGCCGGAGAAAGTACTAATACATGGCTCTGAGGTGAAATATGGCAACATACAAGGCGTATTCCGTTACGGATTTAGGACCTGGCGATGGCGGCAAAGGTGGTGTCGTGGAGGCTATCTCTGCACACCTGCTGCCGCACCACATCATTAAGGAAGGTGGAGCGCAAGGTTCGCACGGTGTCGTTACCGACACGCGTAGTTTTAATTTTTCGCAATGGGGATGCGCCACGTTTCAGAACATTCCAACGCATCTATCGGATCGTTTTGTAATGTCGCCTATCGGCCTCATTAATGAAGCGGTCGCCTTGCGAAAAGTAGGCATCTATAATCCATATTGGCTACTGACAGCGAATCCGCAGTGTATTTGTGCCACGCCCTATCATCAGGCATGGTCACGACTCTACGAGATTTCTCTGCGCGACCATCCGCATGGCACCGTGGGTACAGGAGTTGGCAAGGCTTATTGCCACGCCACCGAATCGCCCGACGATGCGATTTATGCGAAGGAACTGATAGATTCTGAGCTTGTTCGTAAGAAGCTTGTACTCATCCGCGATCATGTCCGCACGATGTTCGGTGACTTAACCGTTAATGATATTCTGCCGGAAGATGAGGAAATCTTGAACGATACTCATCAATTGCTGGAGAGTACGGCGGCCCTGAACGACATCACGCAGCAATTCTGCTATGTTGGCCGCCAGGTACAGCTTCTCGACACGTCCGAAATCCTCAAGGAAGACGGCGTTGTTGTCATCGAACGATCTCACGGCATCTTAACTGATGCCGAAACTGGTATTAAGCCCTACGTAAGTAATTTGCGTACACTGCCAATTTTTACGCGCCAGTCTCTAGCCTATCATGGGTTTAGTGGCCGGCTCGTGAATCTCGGCGTACATCGCGCTTATGAAATTCGTCACGGTGCTGGACCAATGCCGACCGCCGAGGAAAAAATGCGCAAGCAATTGCTTCCCGGCAGTCAGAAGGACGAAAACCGTTGGCAAGGCCGTGTTCGCGTCGGCGCACTAGATTTGATGTTGCTTCATCGCGCCATTGATAGTTGTGCTAATGAGGAATTTGACGGTCTTTGTCTGACCTGGTTCGATCAAATACGCAAAGTTGGCGAATGGCGAATTTGCCCGGCTTATATCATTAATGATCATTTAGTCGAACCACATTCGCAGATTCCTGCAAAGTCGTATGAATTGGCCAGACCGATTTTTACGTCTATTGCACTCTCTGACCCGAAATTGCTGACAGACAACAATCGAACTTTCGATTTCTGTCGCGATATCCTTAGTAGCTTCATTGACATTCCTTTACGCCTAGTGTCATTCGGACCGAAGGCGAAAGACAAATTTCTGAAATAATTAAGGAGGATTGCGTTATGTCTAATGAGATCAAGAAAACCACCGATGTTGCTGAGCCGACCGAAGTTGTCGCTGAGCCCACTGAAGCCACGGCTACCCCCGCGACCCCTGTTGATGACGCCCTGAGCGCCAAGATTCGCGCCTATGGCGGCGATGATGCTGTCATTGCCAAGATCAAGGATCTGGGTGCTGAAACCGTCGAAGATCTGACCTCCCTCGAGGAGTCTGACCTGACCGGCGCCGGCTTGAAGTTGGTGAAAGCTCGGAAAATGCTCAGCGACCTCAAGACGGCTAAAAAAGCAGCCGAACCGGCAACGGCTACGCCCACGATGGCGTTCGCCCCGGATTATTCCATTCTGCCGACGGTTCCGTCCGATGAATCTTTGCTGAAGTCCCTGCGGACCGGCGGAGTCCTGAAGGTGGACGATTCCGCCTACAATTCCGCTCTGCGCGTATTCCTGGCCGACCGCTGCGGCCTCTTCCGGATTCCGGAGATGCTGGCGGCCGAAATGGAAAAGTTCGCCGACGAAAACGAAGAGCCGGTGACACCGCTGTTCTTCAAGCTGAAGAAGCAGATCACCCGGCGTGAGTACGGCGACCTGTTCGCCGCGATTGACGGCCTGGACGGAGCATTCGCTACCAAGAAGCGTCGCGAAGAATTCCTGCGCCGGATGCGTAATGAAATGTGCCCGGCCATCCGCGAAGCTTATCAGGTGCTGGACGCTTGGTATCAGTCCTTTATGGCTACCAGTAGCAACCCCGGCGCCATGATGACCGCTATTTATGGTCTGATGAACGGCACCGGCACCGCTCTGGCTTCCGCCAACGTCCCGCCGGTTGACGGTGTACGTGATGCGGCCGACACCCTGAAGGATACTATCAACCACGTTTTCCGTGGTACAGGAGTTCCGGTGGCCTCCGCGATGGCCTATGATGCGATGGAGATCTCCAAGACTCTGGAAAACGGCGAGCTGCCTGCGATGCTGGGCGTGGCCAACCGCGAACAGATGCTGAAGAAGCTCGGTGTAAACATTACGCCGAACTACGCGCGTCTGGAACAGAACCTGGTGCGCTTCGTGCTGTCCTATATCAAGTATGGCGACGATGGCACCGATAACGATGTGGCCTACCTCACCGCGCTGTGGACGCTGGGCAATCAGATCAACTGGACCGACCTGGTCGGTGCGACTGGCACTGGCGTCGCCACTATCGGCGGCAAGCACGTCCTGTAATCATTCTTTCGAAACGACATAACCATAAAAAAAGGAGCCCTTCGGGGCTCCCGTTTTTAATGCTGAGACTTAAGGTAACCAGAGATATTTAATGAACAGTTCGGTCGCGATAATGCGGTAACGATCGTCGTAAAATGCGCTTGCGCCGTCGATACTGTCAAACATCCTAGTCTCGATAGAACAATCCCGCGGATGTGCGGCCGGAAATCCTTTGTGCATCAGGCGGAACTGCAGTAAATCCATTTCCATACGATTCAGGCAGCGCTGCCTTGTTTCGGCGTCGAGACTGATGTAATGCTTGGCCGCTTCATACTGAGCCGCTGCTACATTTTTCTCATCCGGTCCCATCCATGCCATCCCGAGTATTATGTGCGCTACGTTCGCAATGTCATCACAGAGTGGCACCATTTCCAGGATTTGACCAGAATAGAGGTCGTAATGATAGATGTCGTAGTCCGATTGCGGACGGCCATAACCTTTGAGGCGCGAGCCGCCTATCAGCGTAATCTGCCCAGCTTTAGGAGTGAAGGCTTGAACGCTTTCGTCCAGATTGGCCGAAAACGGTCCGGTGGGGTTACGTAGCTCAAATTCTTCGCCCACGCCGTAGTTTTGGCTGCGTTCTGCAAGCCATTGCTTGCGAGCCGGTGTCTCGACTAAGAGTTCCGACGTTGCCAGACGTGGCGTTAGGCAGCTCATGAATTCTCGTATTTTAAATGATTGGTCACGAGAGATCTGCTCACGTTTTTCCATTATTTCCAGCGCATCGTATGCGCTCCAGCAGAGTAACTGATCTTCGCGCATGAAGCGTACGATTGTTACGACATCATTGGCGCTAAGATAGCCATATTGCACCAACCACGGCAGTAAGTGCATCGCTTTAACAATGCGCTCCGGTTCGCCGCGACGGGCAGTCCTTTCGTAGATATCACCCTGGTTGAAGCATTCGCGAATATCACGATAGCCCCAGCAACGTTTCCAGTTGCCGAGATATGCGTCACAGAAGCCTTCTGGCGCATGTTCGAGGACGTTGAATGGTAGATATAGCGTGAGGCGCGGCTGCTCGTCCATAATCGTCGCGATGGCGCCGTAAAAGGCGTCTGAGTAAGGTCTTCCTTGTTCGAGGTCGGCGCAAATCGTGCGGGTAAGCGAGTTTCGCCAAGAAATTTTCTCCCGAGCGCTTGAATCGAGTCCGCTCAAGATTGGATCTGTTGGCTTGTGCAGTAGTTCGATGAATGGCGCTTGGACATGCATATGCATCCCTCCTTTTGTCCAGCTATCAATGTGCTTATCGAAAAAAAGACATAGATACTCTATATATTATAACACACTTCGCTTATTTTTTCAAGTTAGGATGGCCAGAATAGGGGTGGCGATAAAGATTAGGAAGGCTTTCTTTGGTCTGATAGTAAGGATACCGATCACCCCTTCGCCCCTCCGGACGATGCCTTATCGTCTCAGGAGTAATCTCATGCTTTTGGCCGCATCTTCGAATGCTGGTACTTTATGCAAAAATCCGCCCATTGTTGGACGGATTTTTTAGAATCGGTTTTAGGCGCGAGCAAAGTGCGCAAAGGCACGGTTTGCTTCGGCCATGCGGTGGCAGTCTTCTTTCTTCTTAAAGGCGGCACCAGCTTCATTGTAGGCATCAACGATTTCAGCCTCAAGACGCTTAGCGTAGCTCATACCAGAGCGAGCGCGAGCGGACTGCACGAGCCAGCTCATAGCGAAATGAAGTTGGCGATGGCCAGCGATTGGGAATGGGATTTGGTAGTTAGCACCACCAACGCGGCGGGACTTAACTTCAAAATCTGGGCTAACGTTCTTGATAGCCTGTTCCAATACTTCAACTGGGTTTTCGCTTTTAAGCTTTTTGGCAGCACCTTCAATAGCAGCGTAAACAGCGCGCTCAGCGGCTTGTTTCTTGCCATCGAGCATGGATTTGTTAATTAAACGTTGGACCAAAATGCTCTGATATTTGCGATCTGGCATAACTTTGCGCTGCAAGCTAGCGGTAACTTTACGTGGCATAATTACTTATCCTCCTTCTTAGCACCGTACTTGGAGCGGCCTTGCTTACGACCCTGGACACCTTGAAGATCAAGCGTACCACGGACAATGTGATAGCGAACACCTGGAAGATCTGGCACACGACCACCACGAACGAGCACAACGGCGTGCTCTTGGAGGTTGTGGCCTTCACCGCCAATGTAGGCCCAAACTTCCTGGCCGTTGGTAAGGCGCACACGAGCAACCTTACGCAAAGCGGAGTTTGGTTTCTTTGGGGTTTTGGTAGTTACTTTGATGCAAACGCCACGCTTAAGTGGAGCGGCTTGCTTGTAGTAACGGGTTTTGAGCGTATTCACGATTGAACCAAGTGCCGGAGCTTTGCTCTTCTTGACATGAGACTTACGTGGCTTACGCACTAATTGATTGATTGTAGGCACAAAAAATCCTTTTTCTAATTAAATTTATTGCTGTAATAGAGCTCAGTTGTCCAGCATTAACAAACAGAGCTCACGAAACTCTTGGATGCATTTTAGCAGATTAACCAGTTTTTTGCAAGAAGAATGCCCCGATTAAATCGAGGCATTTTGGGAGTTCATGCGTAGGTACGAAAACTCGTGGCGTCTAGCTTATTGTGATTTACTAAATCGTCAATGATTTGTTTAGTATGGCCGAATATTTGCTCATCGTAGATATGATAATGGTTGCCTGTGGCTGTTTCCGCGATGACGCCGGTTTCGGCTTTAGTGAACCTCACGATATGTGCTGTTTGGAATGACTTGCCTTTTTTGAACCCGAGTAAACGGATGCGTACTTCTGGAATAAAACTTTCCCCTTCATGGTGGCGGCTCAGATTTATATAGTAGACGATAAATTTACTAAATTCACGTTCTGTAGTCTGCGCCGGAAAGGTAAACTCCCACCTCGTAAGCATATTTTCCATATTACACCTCCCAAATGTGCGAGAACTACAGTAGTTTCTCAGATAAATTATAGCGCAGCATGCATAAAAAAGAGGAGATTTTTTATCAAATCTCCTCTTGGTGCTCGATTAGGAACTCGCGTTGACGGCGTAGCATGGTTTTTAACCAGTGGCTATGGTTATCGTCGTAGCTTAGGCGGCTCATTAACCAGTCGATTTTTTCGACGGGTTTAAGCTCTTTTACCTCATGTTCGTTTCGGCGAAGTTCTTTCTCGAGATAGGTTAAGGTACATTTGCGCGGTAGGCGTCTTGACCAGACGAAGCCGCCCAAAGTCGGGTCAATTTTTTGATGCAGTTCTTCGTGCAATTTGCTATTAATGCGAATTATGAAAACACCGCGCATATACGTTCCAACTGGGCCCAGACGTAGCCAAGCCTTTCGCGGATATAGAATATGATGTCTATTCCTGCGTTTCACTCATGCATCACCACCTTTCGCAGCGTGGAAACTGCCAGTATTATAGCATGAAGCGCCCGCCTTGTTAGATTGAGGCGGGCGGGCGTCATGACATCGTGTTTAATGCGATATCGTGCTTGAGGGCGATTAAATCATTTAGTGAACGTAGGTTGATAGACATTACGTAAAGCTGATTATAGTATTGGCGATATAGATTAACCGCCATCGCGTTATATACTACTGGTAGCAGAAAACGATGTGTTTCAAGCACGTTTTTTACGATATTTTCGATTGGTAATTCTTCAACTGTCGTAAGATTATGAAAACGATCGATGCATTTGCAAATTAAAGCTTCGGGATACTCAATTAGTTTGGCGAAGGTTTCGCCTTTACGAATAATCTTTTTGAGTTGCTTTTCATCTTCTGTATCGTTGGGTTCGTAGTTATATACGAATGTTAAGCGCTTGACGGCTTCTTGTACCTTTTCATTGAACGGCAAATCTTTTGGGTCAATATTGCAATCTTCGCAGACGTCATGCAGCAACGCGATGCATATCTGATCTTCGGTGTTTGCTCCAATTGCGATGCTGTATTTTGCCACAAATAGTGGATGAATGATAAAAGGTTGCCCATTTATCCTGGTCATGCCTTTGTGCTTATCCCATGCGTACTCTAACGCAGCTTGTGCCTGTTTCATGCCATGTTCTTGAAAATATGTTTCCAGGTCTCGGCGCAGGTCAAACTCGTCATAGCCATATTGGTACAACATGATTATTACCTCCCCTCAAAATGTACTAACAAAGACGCCTGAATTGACGTCTTAGTTCTGAATATATTAACAACAATTAAGCTCTGTGTAAACCGCCGCGCGTTGCTTCTTTTTTCTGTGTCTTAAGATCAAGCTTCTTAATACGATAACCCTGGACGCCATAAAATGCGCTAGCTATCAATACTGGTACGAGGTAGCACATCGCAAAGGCAGCGAGTACCCCTGTAAATTGTCCGACCAGCAGTTGGCGGATAAAAGGATAAGGTCCATTTACGATGTCGAGGCTATTAAGGGCGATGATAATAACGGCGTAGGCTAGTGTTGGTATGGCCACTACTTTTCGGTCACGTTTGAGAAATTTGTATTGCTCGGCAGATAGCATGGCGACAATTGCTAAGACTGGGCAAGCGAAATGGAGGAAGAACATTTGCCCTGGGAATAATAGCTGCCATAGTGGCACATGCATATTGATTGGAAGCACAAATAGTACAAAAATAAATGTGATAGCTAGCATTGTCGTTGCAATTAAACGGAGCACGGCGACCCAATGCGGGATTTTATTGGTTCGGAATAAGAAATATACAACTAGTGCTGAAGCGGCTAATGACAGTAAATTGCTAATGATAGTGTAGTATTCTAAGCCAAGCGCCCCTAATATACTCACGCGTAACGCAATGCCAAGAAATTCTCCGATGACTATCAAAAAATTGAGTCCTAAAATTGTAGCTTGGCGGTCATTTAATTTTGGCCGTTTCATAACCTAAGTTTAACCGCTTTTTTATCTAGTCGCAACTTGACTTTTTGACAGATATGCACTGTAATGAAAATATAATATCTCTCTGAAATGCAAAGAGATATTTTGTTGTTTTAAATACTGTTATGGAAGAAAGGGTGATTTGGTTGACTATCACTGACCGCAAGGGCGTTCCCCGCTGTATATTCGACGCCATAGAAGATCGACTTTCCGTTTCGGATCAATTTGAGCTATACCACGTGCGCGAACCTAGTGGCCACAAAGATTATCTTTTGCGAGTTCCGGTGGGTCGTAACGGCAGCAGTAAGATGAGCTTCGAGGCCGACAAATTATCTTTTATGGCTGTTGCTTCGGAACGCCTGGAAAAAACCTATCAAGATTACAGGCATGACCCTGGAGTGCACATCCATTATGACTGGCTCTTTCCCGAGTTGGTCGACACGTTTATTTCTGGCCCCGAGCAAGGCAACCGTCAAATGAATCTGCTGACTATTCGCGATGCAGCCATATCTGATTTTGTGCCGATGTCGGATTTACAAATCAGATATAACATTGACGCAAAAACATGCGCTTGGATTCTCGGTCGTTTTTTCAAGCTGCAGGCCTTCTTGGAACATGTTGGAGGAATTTTCATCTTTCGGGCTGATCAAGTGATATTGGAGCCGAAGGCACACCGCATGGTTCATTTGGATTGGTCCTATAGTGATGAGGTTTACCATTGGGACAGCGTCAATCGTGCCGCATTCTCGATGTCTTACTGGTTGCGCCTCAATGGCACCCCATATGAGGAACATTTTCGCGATCTATTGACGTACTTCAACGATTCAATTGAAATGCGCGGTGAGGAAGCGTACAAATTGCTCTACAAAAATATCGATGAATGGTGGGGGCGCGACTATCATCCCTTTACCTACTTCGATAAGGAGCGTCAGATTTGGCACACGCTCGACGACGATAGCGCTCTTTTGTGATGTTCCGACAGTATTAGCCCGGGGGCCCGATAAAACGGGCCCCTTTTTGTATTTTTAGGTTAGTAAAGCCAGCACTGGAGTTGTCAAAAAGATTATCATTGCTATCCAGAATATCCACATCATATGACTTTTTAGGCTTGCTTTCATTAGTAAAACACCGCCGATGAGCGGAATTAGAGCAAATGGAGCGATAAAAATCATATTTGCCACTAAAGTATCAGGGGCGTCTGTCGCGCGGAATTTAAAACCGCCTTCAGCCGTAAATCTATTAATTACCGTAGGCACTGTTATAAATAAATACATTGCTTCGGCTATGATTATGCCTATGAATAGTCCAATCGTACGATACTCGTCGGCGTGACTATGTGGAGCCTTTTTGCCTTTGGCTTCTCGAAGCATACTTCGGATAAAATAATCTTTGCTTTGCGTATATGCTGCGCGGTCGTTTGGATATTGTTTGGCCAAATCGCGCTTTAGAGATTCATATTCAAGACGCATTTTCGGATTACTCCGTAAAGTGTCACGAAAGAGGATGGAATCTTTATAACGATCACCTTCTATTTCCATAATGTGAATAAAGTGCGTAATTTCGTCTTGATTTTCGGGGTTATGTTTACGAACCAGAATTTCCATCGGGTCACCATCCTCTTTGATGGAATATTCCGGTGCGTCAACGAATTTTTGGCGTACTTTGGCAAAATCCGTTAATGATTTTACGCCCACTGCTATATCTATGATTGGTTTTGCGCTGAGACCGCGCACCGAAGTTGAGCCGATATGCTGGATATCCTGAGCAACATCGCCGAATAAATTATAGAGTTTCCCCGCTTCGGCTTGAAAATCTTCCTCCCATTTAAGGTCGTATTGCTCTAATTTAACCTCACCCTTAATTAATCCCATTACTTTCATTGTATCAGAATAGAAAGACCTTATGGTAAAATTTTATTATGGCTGGAAGAATTTTTGTATCTGGTGGTGGTAGCGCTGAAGATACGCAGCAAATAGATAAATTATTTTTAAATGAGCTACCGGCGGGTAGTAAGTTTCTATTCGTCGTAACCGGTTTCCGTGGTGATCCGCGTGAGCAAACTGCGCAACAATGGATGGTAGATTTACTCTTATTGCATAAACGGCCGGATTTGATCTGCCAGATGGCAAATGATTTATCCGTTATTCGTTCATTAGCTGAGTATCATGCCGTATATATAGGTGGTGGCGATGCAGAACTCTTAATGAACGAGATGGATCGTACGGGCTTTGAATTTATTCTTGAACGTTTTAATCGTCATGGTGGTATTTTGTATGGTGGCGGTAGCGGCGGCGGACTGATTATGGGTAAATATATTGATACTAGTACTGAGATTCATGGCGATTTCCGCACGGGCATTAATTTACTAGGTAAGTATTCAATACGGGCTCATTATCGCGGCGATTCGGAAAGATGGGATGGTTGGCCAATGAAACATAATTCTGATTTATTATGCTTGCCAGAAGATGTAGGCGCCGTTTTTAAAGATGGCTACCTCGAAAAAGTTACTAGCCGACGCCATCGCATTTATCGCGCGCCTTAAACTAAGTCTGAGTTTAGATAGTAATAATAATCAAGTAGCTCGCGCGAGTAGTTTTTAATGATACCTAGAGCCGGCCTATTAGGGTCGTGACTTGGTAGTATTAACATGCGTGTAATTCCTACTTGCTCCACAAAACTTGGGTTGTGACTGACCATAATGATAGTGCCATCGTAATCGCGGAAGTTTTCGCCGATGATTTTTTGGGTTTCTGGATCGAAATGGTTCGTTGGCTCATCAAGTATAATCACATTCGTGCGCTTAGTTAGTATTTTGCAGAGTGCTACACGTGCTTTCTCGCCTGGACTAAGTACCCCGACTTTTTTATAGACATCATCACCGTGGAACAGGAAGTTGCTCAAGATTGAACGCATTTCTGCTTCGGTGTAATCATAAGATTTAACGTTGTCCAGTATTGTCTCTCGTTCATCTAGAATTTCAAGCTCCTGCGCGTAATAGGCTATAGTTGTATTTTGGCTAGTAATGATTGAGCCTTCGTCTGGCTTCAGTTGACCAACGATTAATTTTAAGAGTGTCGATTTACCGATGCCATTTTCGCCGACAATCAGGAACTTTTCTCCGCGCGTTAGGCTAAAAGATAATTTTTCATACAGTGGTGCTTTTCCGTCATAATGAAAGGTTAGGTTTTGTATTTCAAGCGGCGTTTTACCGGATTGTTTATTTGGGGTGATGCGAAAATCAACTTTTTGATACTCTTGCTCGCGGATTTCGAGTTCTTCAAGTTTGCGGTCGAGCATTTTTTCGCGTACATGCCCCTGACGGATTAACGCCGTATTACTACGTTTGGCATTGCGGGCGCGTTCAACAAACTCCTGAATTCGTTTGATTTCGCGTTCTTGCTCAGTAATGCGGCGATCTTGCTCGGCTTTTTCTTCGGCATATTGACGACGAAATGCGGTGTAATTGCCCTTGTATACCTTCGCTTTATGTGTAGTTTTGTTTAAAAACAGTGTCTTATTCGTGATGGTGTCCAAAAAATCAACATCATGACTGATAACTAGCACCATACCCCTATAATTGCGCAGATAGCTTGCTACAAACGTTTTAGTTTCTACGTCCAAGTGGTTGGTTGGTTCATCTAGTAGTAATAGACCAGCATTTTCAAAGAGCACACGTGCAAAAGCAACTTTTGATTTTTGCCCGCCAGATAGCTGTTTCATTGGGGCGTCCATTAAGTCTTGTAGCCCCATTTTTTCTATTATCTTAAGTAGCTCATACTCCATGTTGGCAATATCAAACGAGTCGATTAAATCTTGTAGTTTAACGATACGATCCATGATTGCCTGACTATCTGGGTATTTGGCAAGTTTCTGGTACTCAAGATTAATTTGGTTTTGCAAATCGTCAACTGGACGCGCGGAGGCGATATATTCCCATACCGTGATTTCGTCGTGGGCTTTATCTATCTTTATTTCCTGGGGTAAATAACCGATGCGCAAACCCGGTAGTTCGATTTTGCCGTCGTCTAACTTTTCTTGGCCAAGAATAATCTTAAACAGTGTAGATTTACCAGCACCATTGACGCCAACCACGCCGACTTTATCGGTGTCCTCAAAATGAAAGCTACAATCATCGTAGATTTTTGTGGCGCCAAAAGCTAGTTTCAGATGTTCCGCTTTCATAATGTTATTTTATGAATATATATTATATAACAATTATGCTTTTCGCGCTAGTAGTGGCGTCTGGGGCTATTTTTTCTTTTTGGATGAATGACGCTTCTTGCTGTGTTCTTTTGTGTCGGTAAACTTACGGATTTCGGTGTAGAAATATATATTGCCCAAGATAAACGCTACAACAAAAATACCTAGCAATATTGCAGACATTTCGTAGCTAACCATAGCCATAGAAATCATTGCCGAAGCAAATAACATGGCTGGTATGATATAGGCAAGAAAGAAAACCGTCTTGCCATAAAGTGTTTTATGAAATTCTTGGAAGGTTTTTCGTAAACCTTTCATATCCAAATCGTATACGCTCATGTTATAATTATAGCAATTATGATGACAATTGAAAAAAGAGTCTCCGAAGAGAACTCTTTTGATGCGACTGATTTGGCTGGGGATGAGGGATTCGAACCCCCGAATGGTGGGACCAGAACCCACTGCCTTACCACTTGGCGAATCCCCATCGGTTCTTATTATGTTAGCATAAACTATGGCAGAATTCCAGTACTAGGCAAAATGCCAGTTTTATTATATAATATCCGTGAGCATTTACTTGGCTCGCACATTTTTGAGAGGAGGTGGCTTATGAGAAGGCTACCCGTCCAAGATGTCATGGATATGACTACGGTCGACCTAATCGACGGCCTACGTGCGCGCGATTTTTCTTTATTGGAGAGTGCTGGATGTCATCGTCTCCGTCGTGAAATGCATATTCCGGGTTTTCTTTGCCGTATTACGGTAAACACGGCTTTTGTATTATCTGGCGGCAAACGTAAAACTCTGCGCTCATACAATAAGGTCCGCAAAAAACTCTGCAGGTTGCTCGATAAAGTCACCCCAGCCGAAATCAACGGCAACTTCCCTACGGATGGCGATCATGCTTTAGTGATTGGCTTCAACCACCCATCGCTCGGTGAGATTGGACGTTTCGTCGGTGTTTGCATGCGCGATTATGGCCAGCGCAAACACTTGTTCCCAGTGAATTTGCCCTGGTACGAAGCATTAATGCCAATAGTGGGCAGACTCGAAGAGCTCGATATTTACATTACACCGATTATCACTCCTTCTGCATATGAGAAGATTAAGGCCTATGCTTCAGATGAATGGCTCGAACAGCTCGATGCAGTACGCACTGGTTTCAGCAATCATTACATGAAACTTTGCGTAAAATTTGCCGAAGAAGGTGGAGTGATCTGGGTGGCTCCGAGCGCTACGCGTCGCCGCACTGTCTTTAACAGCGCCGATGAGTGTAGTATGAAGGTTGCGTGCTCGCCGCAGACTATGAGCTTGCTGACTACTGCGTTAGTGCGCGCAAAAGTCACTGATTGTGATTTTGTCCCTGTCGGGATTCAGCCGCCAAGTGGCTTTAAGCCTGGACTTAATCTATTCAAGACTTATCGCCTTTCGGTTGGAGATACTATCTCTATGAGTGAAGCGTCCGATTTACTACGCGAGCGATTGCCTTCCGGACGTGGACGTCGTCTCGACCACGAGTTTCTGTCACGTATCGCTAAACAGGTCTCCGTGCTCGGCTCCTCAGACATCATTTACCCCGCATCGTAAACCCGCATCGCTTGATGCAAAACCCCGGCCCCTTTGTTGGCCGGGGATTTTTTGTCAGATTGACTAAACATAATGTTTGTGCTATAATATTTATAGATAATATCGTCTTTTGGCGAAATCGTTCTTTAGGAGGAGTAAGATGAAGAAACATATTCTTAGTATTCTCGCCGTGGTATTCATCGTCCTCGGTGCAATTTGGATTATGCAATACGTTAACACGTCAAAATATGATCGCGCCCGAGAGCGCATCGCTCGGCTCAACGATGAGCCCGTTGCGTCTGCCGAATCTGTCGCGTTCAATTTGTTTGCCTTTAATACTGATCAGATTCATAGTGACCAGCTCATCTTTCAGCACAATTTAGAACCTGAGTTTGCAAAAAATTATGAAGGATTTTATTCCCCCATCAAGTTTTACATGCAATATCAGGGCCATGATTGGGATGGCAAGAGTGATGATGGCCATAGCCTCGTATTCTCTGACGGAAGCTCCGCAACTGCTGACATCTTGCGCGGCGCACTGCGTATCCGCTACTATTCTGGTTGGCGTTTTGTCGCTAATCATACATTAGTGAGTTCTGATATGCGTGAACTCTATTTTATGCCTGACGGCACGCGACTGTGGCGCAATGATGGTCGTATCTTTTGTTTTACGAATAGCGAAGGTGCCTGGCTTTTCCGCCACCAAACTGCTTATTACTGTAGCGAAAGCGAGTATCATGACGTCGACATTCCTTTCGACTATGACGAAATGGTGCGCTGGTGTGGGCTCGATAACGGAGTCATAACCTTTGCAACTTATGATGGGATTGGTGGTACAATCTGGCTGTTCAATAATGGCGATTGTAAACAACTATATGCTTCGCCAACCGATAGTAATGATCCGGCTTGGTTTTTAGCTAGTAATTATCGTACGGCCTTGAATGATCGTCAAATAATCTATGATTTGCCAGACGGCAAAATCATTATCTCCGCTAGTGGCGATATTATCCGGGGGGAATAATCACGGAGGAGGTGTATACATGGATGAACGTAAGTTATATTCATTTATCGTGACTATCGTATGTTTTGCTTTGATGGTAATTTTATTATTAGGTGTGGGGATTTACACTTGGATTACTGGTGGCTTCGAACAGCAGACCGGTACCGACCCCGAATCCGCCGCCGCCATCGTCGAGACTTCCGATGTCTCTGGCTAACTCAATGTCTTTTCCTCGATAAAATCCGCCCCAGCAATGGGGCGGCATTTTTATCTTTAAAAACCGCTCATGTTTGTGGTATGATAGTAGCAGATTAAAGCATAAGAAATATTAATATTTATAGGAATTTAGGGTGGAAGATCATCATACCGAACCAAGAGTTTACCATCGCCTTGACTCCGTTGAGGAAGTGGAAGAATTCTACCAAGCAATCGCTCGTGATCGCTTGACGCAGAAATTGTCCCCAGAGCGGCCATATTGCTACTGGACTATTGAGACCTACGATAAGTCTAATGGCATTCGTGGCGGCGGCGGTCTCGGCGTTTTGGCGGCCGATATGCGTCGTGTAGCCGAACAGCTAAAAGTGCCGTTTGTTTTAGTTACGCCATTTTATCCATGGGAAAGCCATCAAAAGATGGAGAACATGGAACAGATTGACTACCATACCGAGAAAAATTACGAAGATTTTGGTTTCAATTTTGTTGACACCGTACGTATTCGTACGGCTATGGGGTCCGTAGAATTGGACGTCATTGAAAAACAACTCGGTTCCTCACGTTTCTTATGTATCACGGAGCCGAATTTTGGCGAACTATATTCAGGTGAGTCTGGCTCAGATCACCGTCTTTACCAAGAAGTTTCACTCGGTTTTGGTGGTTATCAGGCTCTTAAGCTCGTCGGCCTTCGTCCGGCTGTTATTCAATTAAACGAGGTGGCGACTTTCTTTGCTGCTGTTGCCCGTCTAGATGAGTTGGTCAGTTCTGGCATGGATTTCTATGAGGCCGTAGTCTACACTCGCAAACATACACTTTATACTAATCATACGCTCGTTCAGGCCGCAGAGGCAACCTTCCATTACGACCAATTTGAACGTTATGTTTTCCCGAACATTAAGAGTGTCGCCGTTCGCCGTTGGCTGAAAGATAAATTTACCGATGGTACAATTCGTCTTTCTACGCCTACTGTCGAAATCGCCGAGTTGCGTTCTGGCGTATCTAAGTTGCATGCCCGCGTGGCGAATTATCACGATATTAATGGTGCCAAGATTAAGTTCAAGAGTGTTACGAACGGTATCCATCTTCGCACTTGGGTTTTGCCTGAGATTATGGATTATTATCATGACCATGGTGTGCTTGATCGCTTTGATTTGCCGGCTACGCGCGATTTCGAAGCATCTGTTGAGAAAATTTCCGCCGCCGATATCCGCCACCTTAAGAATCTTGGTCGCGCTCGTCTGAACGAAGTCTTAAAGCATCGCACTGATCAATACGGCAATACTGTGCAGATTCCGGAAGACGCTTTCTTATTTGACTTCAAGCGTCGTTTCGTTGATTATAAGAGACCAACTCTACCATTTAACGATCCGGACCGTCTTGCCGATATCCTAGAACGCAATAATGCCCACTACATTTTGGCTGGTCGCGTCCATATGGGAGACTCCAACATGTTCGGTAAACTGATGGACACTCTGCACTTGATTGATTCTCATCCGGTGCTCAAAGAACGTGTGCATTATTTGCCAGATTATGATGAGGAACTCGGCCTAGCGCTCAGCCAGGGCGCAAATAGTTCAATTAACACTCCGATTGTCGGCTTGGAGGCTTGCGGCACGAGCTGGATGAAAGATATTGCCAACATGGGCCTGCTAATTTCAACCCATGATGGTGGCGTGGCTGATATGCCTTCCGATAATTACCTCACTGTTGACGGCAAAAATGAAGAGCAAGAAACCGAAAATCTTTATCGCCAGATGGAAGTGGCCGCTAAGGCTTGGGGTAACGATTTCGATCTTGAATATTGGATTCATCGCGAGATTATAGCCTATATGGATGTTTGTTCTGGTTGCCGCATGATGCGCGATTATTTGAACTTCTTGTTCTAGGTTGACCGCCTCTCAAAACCGTAAGTTCAATGCTTGCGGTTTTTTGTTTGCATATCTTGACGTGGTATGCTATACTCTTGACAAGAGTCCTGAGGGACTATTTTTAATGGGAGTAAATCACATGGCGAATGTCACGCGAATTAAAGCCAAAGACGACTCCACTTCTAAAAAGTCGGCCAAGAAGTCCGCTAAGAATGAAGTTGAAGAGGCTGAAGTTATTGAGCGCAAAGTGCGCGTCAAAGCAAAAAATAGCTCTAACAAAAAAGTTAGCAAAACCGAGCAAAAAGCTGCCCGTAAAGCCGCTAAGGCCGAAAAGAAAGCCGATCGTAAGAAAGCTAAAGCCGCAAAAGAGCCTGGCTATTTCCGTGGCGCTTTCCAAGAGTTACGTCAAGTTCGTTGGCCAGATCGCAAATCTACGTGGAAAATGGTGCTTTCAGTTGTAGTCTATGTAGTCATCATCGCTGTGTTTATTATGCTTCTTGATGCATTATTTACATTCTTATTTAATCAACTATTGGGAGGAAACTAATTTATGGCCGTTAACCGTTATAATGATACCCGCTCTTGGTATGCCGTCAGCACCTACTCCGGCTATGAAGATAAGGTAGCAGACTCTATTAAGCAGCGTCTTGATAGTGTTGACTTCGCAAACAAAATCTTCGATGTATTAGTACCAAAAGAAAAGCAAATTGAGATTAAGAACGGCAAACGCCGCATCACTGATAAAAAGATTTTCCAAGGTTACGTACTTGTTGAAATGCGCCTTTCGGATGAAACTTGGTATATTATCCGCAATACGCCTGGTGTAACTGGCTTTGTTGGTACTGGCACCCAGCCAACCCCAGTTTCTAAGAAAGAGATTGAAAAAATTAAGAAACGTATGGGCGTGGAAGATCCTAAATTCACCGTTAATTATGAAATCGGTGAGGTTGTTTCTGTCACTGATGGTCCATTCAAGGGCTTTGAGGGTACGATTTCTGAGATTGACGCCAATAAAGGTAAACTTAAAGTTCTCGTCTCGATGTTTGGGCGCGAAACCGCCGTTGAGCTTGACGCACTGCAGGTCAAAAAGATTGACGATTAATCAATAATCACCCAGTTCTCCCAGCTGGGTGATTTTTTATACCATAAAAAAGCCGCCCCGTTAGGAGCGGACTTTTTTAATTAATTGTAGATATTTTCTACGAGAATGCTTGGCCCCATCGTGGTAGTAATGTAAACAGACTTTACGTACTGACCTTTAATGGAGGCAGGCTTCTGGCTCTTAAGACTCTCAACGAAAGCATTAACGTTTTCCATGAGCTTATCGGCGCCAAAGGAAACTTTTCCGAGGCCAACGTGGACAATGGATTGTTTATCGACGCGATATTCAATCTTACCAGCCTTAGCTTCTTTAACGGCTTTTTCAATTTCCATCGTAACCGTACCGGCCTTAGGGTTTGGCATTAAGCCTTTTGGACCGAGCAAGCGAGCATACTTGCCAAGCTTTGGCATATATTGTGGCGTAGAGATAAGAACATCGAAATCAAGTTGTTCCTTGTCGAGGCGCTTAGTAAATTCTTCGTCTTCGGCGATGTCGGCACCGGCAGCTTTGGCGACCTTAGCGAGATCGAGCGGCGCAAATACGGCCACACGAACCTCTTTACCGGTACCAGCTGGTAAAGTGACGGTGGCGCGGATGTTTTGGTCGGCCTGGCGTGGATCGACACCAAGGCGGAAATGCATTTCGAGCGTAGCATCAAACTTAGCTGGGCTAGTTTCAACAGCAAGTTTAACTGCATCTTTGAGGCTATAGGCCTTGCCTTTTTCTATTTTTTCGCTGACTTTGCGGTAGTTCTTACCACGGCGCTCTAAGCGGCTGCGGGTAATTGGCTTTGGACCAACTTTCTTTTCTGGTTCAGCTGCTTTTTCGGCTTTGCGAGCTTGGCGCTCCTCTTCGGCACGAACTTCTTCGACGTGTTTTTTAGATTTTTTACCAGCTTTGGCGTATTTTTCTTCAGTTTCCACTGGAGCTTCAGCTGGAGTTTCGACAGCTTCTTCAACAGGAGCGGTCTCAAGAACTTCTTTGGCTTCTTCTTTGGCCATGAATAATCCTTTCGCGGTACAAACGAGCTATTAACTCTCCCGACCTTAAATTTAACTTGCTCCATTTTAGCATAAAACAGATAAAAAGACAAGAAAAAGGCGCCGCCTATAGCAGCGACGCCACGTATTTGATTATCGCGAAAACAACCAGTCCAAGTGCAAGCGAGTCAACGCGGTCTAAATAACCGCCATGTCCTTTCACGGGATATTCGAGTATGCGGAAAAACGGATAGCACATAAGCTCTTCATTGGAATCTTTGATGCCAAGGTGACGCTTACAGGCTGAACCGAGTAAATCTCCTATCTCGGCCACTAATCCGCCGGCCACGATAAACCAAATGGTGGTATGGTTCAGCTCGATATCGAAAAATGCCGGTGCCAGCACAATTGCGAACAAAGCAAATATGTATCCGCCAAGGTATCCTTCCCAAGTCTTGTTCGGAGAAACCTGGCGGAGGAAGCCTACCTTGTGTTTGCCTATTGATTTGCCGATTGTGAAAGCGCCTAGATCAGCTAAGACGCAGACTAGAATAACGAGCGCCATCTCTTTGCGGTTCATGAACCAAATTTCCAACATCGCGAAGCACAGTACGGCAGCCTGAACCACATGAATCTGCTTCAACTTGCCCATAAACGGACGCATACGCCAAGGATTATAGTCCGATATTGCCACAATTTCCCCAAATGCCATAACCAGGCAGAAGAAAAGTAGAAAAGGCAGCAGGACACCATCCCAGGCAAAATACCCAATCAATAGGGCTGCGATAATCCAAAGTGCACCAATCAGCCTTCCCTTCATATGCCCACCTCCTTAAATGCGCCAGGAACGCAATTAGCTTTGAATATTATAACATAAAAAACCGGCGCCGTAAAACGGCGCCGATCAGCTGAAGAGTAGGATGGCGAAAATGACCATGCAGGACACGGAGTCCATGCAGTCAAGGTACCCATGGCGGGATCGCATCAAGACCTCCAGCTGACGTAGAACCGGCACATCTAGCGTGTAGTCGCTAGAATGTTTAATTCCCAGTTCGCGCTTAGTTCCAGAAGCAACTAAATCGCCAAATGAACACACGGCGGCGGCCATTGCGACGAGGATTATGTTGCGTGCGGACCACTCGAGATGCATCACGGCGATGCCCAAAGTACCAAACGCGATTGTCGCTACCAGTGAACCCAAGTATCCAGCCCAAGTCTTATTCGGAGAAATTCGTCTCGAAAACGCCGGATGACGATACCCGAATAAGCGACCGCAGATGAGTCCGGCCGCGTCTGAGCTGAGCGCAAGGCCCAAGGTTAGCGCGTAGTATTTTTGGCTCATCGGAATGGTTAGTACTGCCACACAGGCCACCAGCAAGATGGCGTACATATGCAAAGTAAAGAATTCTGCTGCCTTGGTAGGATAGCACTCAATATCTTTGCGTTTGCTTGTGACATATATTTCAATTGCGGACATTACGAAGCTGATGACTAACATGATTTTGATCGGCCAAGCATTAAAAAAGAAAATCGCCGAGCCGACCGCTGCTATAATTGCGAACGTGTCGCCGATCTCGCGCTTGAGCGTGAGTTCTTTCATGAGACATACACCCCTCTTCCTTTGTAAGGTACAATATGGCTTATTATTATACTTAATTTATCTCTATTTGTCAATGACACAACAAAAAGCCACCCTCGCGAGTGGCTTTAAGCAGAAATTATTCTACAACTTCAACGCCCATGGAGCGTGCAGTACCGGCAATAATCTTGCAGGCGCCCGCCTCATCTACGGCATTGAGCTGGTCTTTCTTAACAGCGGCGATTTCCTTAATCTGAGCCATGGTAATTTTGCCTACCTTCTCAGTGTTTGGCTTGCCGCTACCCTTTTCGAGTTTGATCTTTTCACGGATCAAATCATCGACTGGCTGACCAAGGCAGGTCCAATCAAAGGTACGATCTTCGTAAACCTTGATGTGAACGATCACGTTTTTGCCCTGGAATTCTTTAGTAGCCTCATTGAAAGGGTTGATGAAGTCCATCATATTGAGACCCCACTGACCGAGAGTGCTACCAACTGGCGGACCTGCGGTTGCACGACCACCAGGAATGCGCAACTTGAGGTTGCCGATGCATTTCTTGGATGCCATTTGTTAATTTTCCTTCTCCGGCGCTTGAAGCGCTTCGCCGGAAATTACGTTTAAACGTGCGTAACGGGTTAGATTATACTAGAATTTGACAATTTTTGCAATATATCGTGTAATCTATTGACATTTTATTGCGTTTATGCTATAATGGATATATTGGGCATTGTTCCAATGCGCTAATAGCGAGCCCCTTTAAAGCCAAGACGGAAAAAGATCACCGATCTCTCCTATATATCCACACTAACTTACGATTGGAGGAATTTGCATGACTTTCGCGCAAATCAAAGGAGACATCATCAACTGGTTCGAACGAGTGGTAGGCACGAAGTACATGATCGAGCACGACCCTGCTTTGATCGATACTCTGGTGCTTAACTCTATCGTTGGCGAGCTGAGCGAGCAAACACTCGCTGAAGTCAAAGACTTCCTCACCAGCGATGAACTCACCGAAGACGACCCCGACATTATTTTCGAAGAAGAAGATGGTTATATCACAGTGGACGGAGACCTGTGCTACTGCGCCGTGTGCGAGAAGCTCAGTTTCGACCGCCCGCTTGATCGGGCCTTTTCCTACGAAGATGGTGTCCTGACACTGACAATCGGGTTCAAAATCCAATATATCCTCAACGAAGATGAAGAAATCGACATGGAAAGATACATTCATATCTGCAACGTAATCTCCTCTGAAGACGGTTTCTGCGACTACGATGATGAGGATGATTACTGCGAGGATATTGAAGATTCCGACGACGATTTCGACCATCTATTGCCCGGAATGCACCACATCGGTGGCGGCGTCTGGTGCGATGATGATGGGGACAATTGGGACTTTTTCTAAGCATCTTGGCGTCGCCACGGTCACAAGCCGTGGCGCGCCTTTTTTTATGGCAATAAAAATATGCCCCTCTCGAGTTGGGGCATATTGTTAGCGCTTCTTTTCTTTTACTTCGTTGCGACCAAGATTCTTCTTCGTCTCAGTAAAGACCACGTGTTTGCGCAAAACTGGGTCGTACTTGCGAAGGCTGAGCTTGTCTGGCGTATTCATAGTATTCTTCTTGGTATAGTAAAGACGAATACCGGATTCCTCAGAAACCAAACCAACAAGCTTGCGCTTGGTATTATTTTTCTTTGCCATATTGGGATTATTTTAGCACATCTGTTAGCTTTTGTAAAATGGTATAATTAAAGAAAAGGAGGCGTAAGTGAGTTTAGTTGAAGGTACGCGCGATAATTTTAAACAAGAAGTCTTAAACATAAAACAGCCCGTTCTGGTGGATTTTAATGCCTCTTGGTGTCCACCCTGTCAGGCTTTGCACCCTATACTAGAAGAATTGTCTGACAATTATAAGATTGTGACTGTTGATATTGACGATGAGGAAGATTTGGCCCGCGAGTATGGAATTAGCAGTATTCCGTGCCTCGTATTATTTAAAGATGGCGAGGAAGTAGATCGTCGCTTCGGATTGCAGCCAAAGAAACGTATCATAAAGATGCTGGAGCAATAAATGTACGACATAATTATAGTTGGCGCCGGCCCGGCTGGCCTTACGGCCGCAATCTACGCGGCGCGTGCAAATAAAAACGTTCTCGCGCTAGAAGCCTTAGCTTGTGGTGGCCAGATTATCAATACTACGAGCATAGATAATTATCCCGTTGCACCTCATATTACTGGCGTTGAATTTGGCAAGACATTGCAAAAACAAGCCGAAGATTTGGGCGTAAAGATAGAGTATGATGAAGTTACTCGTATTATCCCACTAGATGAAGGATTTAGGGTTGAGTCCGAGGACGAAGAATACAATGCAAAGTGTGTTATTTTAGCCTCTGGCACTTCGCCTCGTAAGCTCAAATTACAGAATGAAGATGCGCTAATAGGCAATGGTGTTTCCTATTGTGCGACCTGCGATGGCGGTTTTTATAAGGGCAAGGTTGTCGCCGTAAATGGCGGTGGCAATTCGGCCTTACACGAGGCTCTATATCTTTCTGATATCGCTGAGAAAGTCTACCTCATCCACCGGCGTGGTGAATTTCGTGCCGATGCTGCGCTCGTAGATATAATAAAAACACGCGGCAATATTGAACTTGTCTTAAACGCTAATATTACTAAGCTAAACGGTGAGCAAAAGCTTGAATCTATCGAAACAGATAATGGCCATACCATTAAAGTCGATGGGCTCTTTATATCAATTGGCCGCACACCTAACACTGCTAACCTAGTCGAAGGTCTTGCCTTAGATGACAATTATGTAAAATCCAGTGAAGATTGCACTACTAATATTCCGGGTCTATTCGTGGCCGGCGATGTACGCACGAAGGCTCTGCGCCAGCTAGTAACCGCAACTGCCGATGGCGCCAATGCCGCAACGGCAGCAATCAATTTCTTGCGTAAATAGTTTATGATATAATTAAACATAAGCAGAGATTATGAGTAGCGACAAAGATAAAATGCTGAGTGGGCAGTGGTATAATCCGAACGCTGACGACCTTCTCAATGAGCGTACAATCACCCGTACGCGTCTCCAAAAGCACAATTTAACTATTGCTTCGGATTTTGCTGGCCGCGATGCACAGATTCGGCAGATTTTAGGTCAAGCTGGTGAGAATGTCCATATCGAACAGCCTTTTTGGTGCGATTATGGCTACAATATTGAGATTGGCGATAATTTCTACTCTAATTTTGGGCTGACAATTCTCGATGGCGCTAAAGTCAAGATTGGTAATAACGTCAAAATTGGCCCCAATTGCAATATCTACACAGCTACACATCCTAAAGATATCGAGCGGCGTAATCAAGGTTTAGAGCAATGTTTGCCAGTTACGATTGGTGATAACGTCTGGATTGGCGGCAACGTTACTATTCTCCCTGGTGTGTCTATCGGCCAAAATTCAATCATAGGTGCTGGCAGTGTGGTAGTTTCAAATATTCCGAGCAACACTACTTGCGTTGGCGTCCCAGCAAAATCAATTTCGTCCTCTTATGAAGATATTTGGGCGATTGTTTATAATGTTTCACGTTATTTGCTTGATAACCCCGATAAGAAATTAGGCACATCCCTAATTCAGCATCGTTATTCCGTTGGTTACGGTAAAGCAACCCATGTAATTGATACGATGGTCGAAAATAAAATCGCTAAACTCGATCCTAAAACTCGCACCTACAGCCTATTGATTAAGAATGTTGACCAGATTAAGGTTCCCGATGGCGTAGAAATTGACCCAGAAATTATCAATGCCAAGGAGCGCCCAGAGTCAAATGATTTAGCCGCCGATGCCGCTCTTGCCGCTATCAAAAATAGTCAAGAGGAAATTACGACTAACTGGTTGCAACGTAGGTTTAAGGTCAATTTCGACCAGGCCGCTGCCGTGATTGAGGATATGGACAAACGTGGCATGCTGGCCGAACATAAAGATAACAAAGGTCCGCGCAGACTTAAGGTTAAAACCGAAGAAGAACTGGCGGAGCTGCTTAAGAAAACTACAAAATAAAAAATCGGAGCCACATAAACTCCGATTTTTTATTGCCATTTAGAACGCAATGTATTTCGCGATCCAACCTTGTAATGCCTCAGCGCTATTGAAATAATCTACATCCTCGTCGGAGTCGGCGCGAAGCCATGCTACTACTTTGCCGTCGCGTATGATAGCGACCGATGGCACAAACGTCACGTACTCGTGTAGACTGGATTCTCTGGCTTCTGACCACATGAATTGATAGTATTTGAATTGCATATTTGCTGGAAAATTCGCCATGCGCTCACGCATCGGAGGCGTCGTAATACAACCGGGCTTGTCTACCATCACGACAAAAGATTTTTTCTGCGAAAGCAACTGTTCGTATTCGTCTTTAGTTAATCCGGTTAGCATTTCGCTCGTGCCGTAATACTCGGCACTCAGACGGAATTGCTGCGCCGGTTGGCTGCTAACGATTACGGCAACTAGCACGGTTATAACTACCACCAAGATGATGGCGAGTGTCACGATACGAAACCCTTTTGAGGCGCCTTTTTTCTTATCGAGCTGCTTTTCGGTTTCCGCCATATTACTTTTTCGTCAATTCGCTGAATATAATTTGATGATACGGAACTTTCCAGAAGGCATAGCTAACTTTACCATTTTCATCAGTTTGTTTAACTTGAACGTTGTTTTTGCCCTCATAGGACCAGTAGGCGCCGGTGTCGTAGATTTTGTCGGCATCCCAGCCTAGCGCGACTAACATAGTCTTGGTCATACCAGAATAGCCGCCACCGCCACACATTAAGAAGATATACTTATCTTTCGGAAATAAATCTTCTAGAATCTGCATCGATTCCTCGTAGTTGGCCGTATACTTACCCTCTGCGTCCACCGTAAAGAGTGTTTCGCCCTTATAACTTTGGCCGACCTCTTCCGGCAAGCCAACTACGTTCGCAAGATATGGGTATGGAACCACCTCATAACCTTTGACGTAGCCGGACAAGAAACGATCGCCGCCGATTTCTTCGTAGGCTGCGGGGTCCTCGAACATACGCATATCACGATAGACCGTATCACTGCGGCCTAAATAGTCGTCAATCGTCGTCTCATTAATATTTTTATCGATGCCGAGCTCGCCACGCTGGCCTTCGCTTAACTCCGGTTTTGGCAGCTCAATAAGTTTATTGGCCTGATTAGTTAGATTACTACCTAACACTAGGCCACCTACTAGCGCAAAGATAAGCACTACTAGGACAATTAATTTACCTCTCTCTTTCATAATACTTTTATTATAGCATCAAAAAGCCCCGGCTGGCTGCCGGGGACTTTTGCGCTGATTAAGCGAGGAATTTTGCCAGGTAGGTCTCTTCAACCCCGCACTGCAGGAGGGTTTTGTGGTACCTCTCCTTGTCGTCTGCGTCGAGCTGGGAGACGTCGACACAGTCGATGAACTTCTGCAGGCCGAACGGCGTGGAATCATAGTCGATCAGGCTCCACATGGCGTCGAAATATTTAAATTCGGGTGAGTAGCCGATTTCGGCCAAGAATTTCTTCGCCAACAGAGTGAAGTCGAACTTCTCGGCGAATTCGCGGACGAACTCGTCGAAATCCCACACGTTTTCGACCAACTCTTCGGCCGAAATGTGAGCCAGCAGTTTTTCGATTCTGACATTGACCCGCGTGAGCTGGTCAACTGTGCCGTCGAACTGGAAGTGATGCTCGAGATATTCTTCCTCGTAGTCGTAGGTGTCAATCCCGAGTTCGTCCCAGCATTCATACTGGCAGCCGTCGAACATGTCGCTGACGATGCTCGAGTTCATGTGGCGCTTCAGCCACTCTGCGATGGTGGCCTGCGGGATTCCCCAATTCAGGTAAATCCTCAGCTCATAGAGCAGCCAACGGGTGTTGCTGAGACTATAGGCCAGTTCGCCTTCCGAGGTGTAACCCCAGATGGTTTCGATGTTCAACCCATCCTCAAGCAGCTCGTTGACGTCACCGGTGCCGACCAGACCGAAGCAGAAGCGAATCAGCCGATCAGTAGTAACGCCGCGCTCGGCGAAGATGCGGAAGTGCCGACGGCCAAAGCGGCTGCCCAGCTCGTACATGTTCTGGCATGCGTCGAGTTTGGCGCCGGCGGCGACCAGTTCGTTCCAGTTGTCGAACACGTCATGAGAGCTCATGGCTTCGGCGACCGAAGTCGCGTCGTAGCCCTCGGCGAGAAGGTCTCGCCAGTATTTCTTCGCAGTGATTTCGATATCCTCCCTCTCTATGTCGTCGGCCTCGCCAAGGCGAGCCATCATTTCGTCGTATACGACTGCAAGCTTCGCGTCTTTCATGGGCAAATTCCTCTCTCTCAAAGTGCTTCCCGTTCCGAACGGGGTATCTTATCATTATAGCATATACGTCTTTATTTGTCAATAGTGATGACACTCTTGGCGGATTATGCCAGTTAAGTTATAATTTTACAGAGTTCAACTCGATCTTTTACAAAGGGGGTGTGTTTGATGGCTATCAAGAACGCTCTGCGCTGGCTATTGGTATTAGCTTGGCTATATCTCGTAGTCTATCTATCACGTCAAAGTGGCGTAGAGAGCGCCGAAATATCCAGTTGGATTGCCCGCACAGTGAAGAAAGCCCTAGATTTTTGCGGGATTTCCGTCTCTTATGGAGGTCTCCATTTACTGCTACGCAAAGTCGCCCATTTCGCGATACATTTTGTGCTAGCGTGGCTGACATATTTGGCGCTAAACGGGACTTTCTCGGGGCAAAAATGCAATATCGTTATCTGTTTCATCTTCTGCTCAATCATCGCTATTTTCGATGAAAGTATCCAGAGCATGGCGCCTGGCCGCGTGGCGCAATTTTGCGATGGCATCTTGAACCTATTTGGCGTGCAGTCGGGTATCTTATTCGGCGTCTTAACGACCAGAAAACACTAACTGGCCACCCCTCCGGGGTGGCTTTTTCTGGCTTTCCTATTGACTTTTTTAAGTGTTTATGCTATAATGGGCAAGATTCGAAGAAGAAAGCACTTTTTGAGAACAGGGGGTGATTCCATGAAAATGGTTCTGACGGACTTCATTCGCGAATGGAATATGGCCCACAAGAAGGTCGTATTCACGCGCATAAATTCGGCGCTTGGACGCGCCAATAGCATCGAAATCCGTATTTCCGCGAGCACGTTTAAGAAATCTCTTACGCTTAAAGCTTGGGAGAGCCTGAACGACGCGGTTGAAGAGAGATCGCATGGCACCATGATGGTGGCCACCGCTTTCCGCCACTTCGAGAGAGGCATCGTTGAAATCAAGGTTGCTTCTTCGAATTATAATTACAAAGAGGAATATATCGTTAGTGTACTACACTGGATTGGGACCGAACTATTCCCTTCTGACGAATGATTCCCCGCCAGCCCGCCGCACCGCGGCGGGCTTTTTCATGTTATAATAATGCTAGAGGTAATTGGAGATAATAATGAGTAATCCGGAATCTTTTCTAAAACGGATCGAACAGCTATATTCCACACTAAAGCCGCGCCCCGAGAAGTTTTCTGAGTCAGTTTATCCGAAAGAAGAAGTTGCGCGTGATTTAACGATGTTATCTACTTATCAGCAGTCTCCGGAATACCAACGTGGCGAAGAACGCTCCGATTCCGTCTTGCTCGAGAAAACATTTATTCATTTGTCCGAAGTTGACGACTGGTTCCAAGAGGAAGATCGTTTTGGCGATGACGAAAATGAAGATTATGAATCTATTGTTGCTATTCCGTCCTCTGAAGTAGATGACACTTTTGGTCACATCGATGTTATTGGCACCATTAGGAACGCCGATACGGATTATGAAAGAATGCATTTCGCAATCGATCTTACCTACAATACTGATTCTGAAAAACTGAGGAAAAAATTCTCCTGGCTACATCTGCATGGCTTAAAGGATAATGCCCCAAAAGGAGTTTCCGAATTCGGCGACATTATTACTGATAGAGGTTTTGATGGCCGCCAACATAAGCGCACGCGTCCGTTACGCAATATATTCCGTCGCGGCCTAAAGGTTCCGGGTTTCGCCTCCGCAAAGTACTACGAGGACACAAATAACACTTGGGACCCTGCACACGATAAAGGCCGCATCGATGTAATGCCAAGGTTAGTTGTCGGATATAGCCCAGAGCTAGCCGAGATATTAGCACAAGGCCCCCCAGACGAATCTATCGCTCGCAAGTATGGAATGGGCGAATACGAAAAACGCATGAATGATTTTAACACCGCCAAGACGCGCGCAAAATGGTGTGCACTTAATGAGTGCGCCGAACAAGCCTCTGCGATTCATTTCATGATAGATAATCTGCCCGAATCTAAAACCGAGTCTATGGACAAAGATGAGCTAGAGAGCGCCCGAAAACAAGCCGCCGCCATGGATAAGTATTTCAGTGGCGCCCTAGAGCAAGCTCGTAAGAAAGCTGTCGAAGATCCTCAAGAACAAGAAGCGATGGATTATGCCGAGCGCGACGAGGTGCGGAATGAGATTCAACTGAGGACCGGCTTTACTTTCATTGATCCTTATTTAAAAAAGAAAGAATCTGTTTCTTCATCACAGCCTGGCGGAAGTGACGAACAAAAAATCGCCTAAATGGCGCTTTGTTTCTGAAGCCGCGACCGGGATTTGAACCCGGGACCTCAGGAGCAGAACAGCCTACTTCTTGCATCAGATGATATAATGGAAGTATGAAGATCGCTTTCTATCATTACGAAGATGAAGATATCACGATTAATATAGATGCTATTCTTGAAGATGGGAAGTTACTGCTCGACGGGCTCGATTATGGGAAAAGGGTCGAAAAATTACGCGGCA
>CAMZJD010000006.1 GCA_947307445.1 uncultured Candidatus Saccharibacteria bacterium
AAGTGGCTGATCCTGGTGTCGAATCCAAGGCGGTCGATGCCGCTACGGAAGCTGTCCCCGATGAGGGGTCTGGAGCGGAGAAAACAGAAGAAGTTGTTACTGCTGATGAATCCGAAGCGGAGGAAGTCGAAGGGAGTGAGTCTACGGGGGCGGCGGAAGTAGAAGAAGCTAGCTCTGAAGCACCTGACGTTGAAGTTGCTGATCATGACAAGTCGGCTGAGCTTTCAATTGAAGCCGAGGTTGCGGTGGCGGCCGAGACGGTTGAGATGTCCGAAGACGCCACTGTTGCGGCGCCCGAAAAAGTTGATCCCGGTCTCGAATCCAAGGCGGTCGATGCCGCTACGGAAGCTGTTTCCGATGAGGGGTCTGAAGCAGAGAAGACCGAAGAAGTTGTTACTGCTGATGAACCCGAAGCGGAGGAAGTCAAAGAGGTTGCTGCTGAGGTAGCGGAGGCGCAGTCGGAAGACAACACGATCTCATTTAGAGTGACAGGAGTGGCTGATATTGAGTCGGAGTATGATGCAGGGTTGAAGCATCTGGTCGTGAAAGCCGCCGACGCCGTTTTTGTTATAGAATCGGATCATGGCATCAGTTGCTGCAAGGCGGTTCGCTCGAGTGCTGATGAGACATGGGATATCACAATTAGCGACGAAGAACAGGCGAGTGTGAGGCTTGATGTCTTCAGCCGGACGGCCGATTACTCTGTGAGCACTAGTGGCGGAAGGGCGCTCGCAAACGTTAGTCTGAACGGGGTTTACTTTGGGGCTAATGTGGAGCGGGAACTGCTCTCGTTCTCGTACGGCAATGCATTTTGGGGGCGTGTGGCTTTTGCGAAGAAAACGGCGCATATCAAAATCACGGTAGCGAACTAACGTTACGACAATTCCTGATTGGAGGTATAAACTAAATTAACCTCGCTCGTGCATATATATGTAGAGCGAGGTTTTTTGATTATAATAATTTTATGCAACAAAAGTTGATTTTTATAGTGGGGAGTTCGGGGGCAGGCAAGACTACTCTGTCGGAAATGTTGGCAAAGAAATATGATTTTGCTTTGCTCAGTGAAGATAACTTCGTTTTCATTATGAATCCTAAGACGATGATTACGAGAAGACTACATGGAGACGTGCGAAGGCAAGGTATGGAATGTTTGCGAGAGTCATTGCAGGTGTATTTGCGGGCGGGGCGATCCGTGGTTGTAGAAGGTGCTTTTGTGGATGGCCCCTATTATCTAAGAGATTTTCGCGAGATGGCAAGAAAGTATAATTATGCATTTATGCCGTTGCTGCTAGATGGGGATGAGCGCAAGCGGCGAAAGCGCAAAAAACGACAGGGTTACGCCATACCGCAAGAAGTAGATTCTCGATTGAGATGTTCGGCTGAACAATTAGGATATTTTAAAGAGTGCGCCATAATCGATACGACCAAATATCGGACAAGAGAGAGATGTTTGGAAGAAATTGTGGCCGCAATTAACGGCTAATAAAGCATAAAGTTTGCGGTATAATTGTTACAAAAGTGTGGAGGAAAAATGAGTATTACAGAGAGCTTTATTAGTGGCGTGCTGAGCATGTTGCCAGAAGAAGGAATAAACAAACTGAATCAGCTGCTGGATGATGGAATTACGGAGGGGGCGCTTACGGAGTTATTGAAAGAGTACGAGATAGATCCACTCGAAGTCCTGAAGGAAGGTAAAAAGGCGGAGGATATACTATGAGCAATCATGAAGGAGAACCAAAGAGCGGAGAAGAGACATTAAACGCTGGCGAAGAATGGAATATGGAGTCTTCGTGGGAAGCGGGAGAAGGCGATTCTTCCGAGGCTGTCGACGAGGATAATGGAGAATATTACGTAAGCGATCCGGAAAAGATGGGGGATATGCGTTCGTGTACACTCCGTGAGCCTGGTGAAGAACTTGGATGGAGTGAACGCGTGAATGTAAGGCAAATCGCTCGCGCATATGGGGAAAGATTGCGAGAGAAAGATGCTTCGGTAGAGGTGCTTCATGATCGGATTATTAGTACGCTCGGTCGTTTTCTTGATGTGCCCGGATATGGTTATTATGATGAAGAAAAGACAACAGAGGCACAGCAGAGAAGGTTAGAAGAACTATACCAAAAGGTCGTTGAGGAAGAAAAGGCAAATCGGAATATATTCGAAAAAATAGTGAGCGACGTGAAGGCGCGGAAGGTATTCGCAAAAGTGTTAGCAGTAGCCGCGGCGGCGAGCTTGGCGTTCGGCGTAAATGCAGCGAAGAGCGGCGAAGAGGGGAATGGTGATGCTGTGGCGATGTTAGAGGAGTATAGGGATTCGTTGGAAGAGAACCCCGATAGAGTCGAGAAGACAGAAGAGGTAGGCGGCATGACAACGGACGATATGGATGAATTAATTAAAGAGATTAATCAGTCTTCGGTGGAGTAGTCTTGTCGGTTTTTGTGGCTTTGCGGATGTATTTTTTAGCAAAGAGAAACATCTGGCGCATGGCGTCGGCGATTTCTGGTGATTCGATAAGGGTAGACATGCCGTCTTTGCTGTAGTTGATGAATGCGACGTTGTCTCCGAAGATGTCAATTTCTACAGGAGAGCTATATTCGTTTGGGGGGAGAAAAGTGCGAGTAAGCAGCCATTCTGCGGCCTCTTCGTCGCTGTAATCCGTATATTCTGAAGGGGTGATATTCTCGGCGACAATTCCCGCATCGATGCGGGCCTGCTTGAATTCTTCGAGAGCTTGCTCGTCATTGATTTCATCATATTGGCTACGGACGAAGTAGTATGGTTGTTTAGTCGCAATTACTTTGTTCCAGATAGTCTTAACGCCCTCTTGGCCATAAAAAGTAATTGCGCCAGGAGTGTTTTGGTGCTCGTTGTAGTAATTAATGAGTGAGGGCAGATTGCTTTCTAGATTGCGTATTTGGCGTGTAGCGATACGGAGACGTTTTTCGGCAATAGATTCTAGTATAGATGGGTGTTTTGGAATATAGGCAGAAATCTTGCCTTTATTTTTTTGAGTAATAATTGAAAGTTTTTCAAGTTTTTCGAGAGCGGAATAGACAGTAGTGCGATTCTCGTCGATTTCGGCAGCAATCTGCGAGGGGGTGCTTTGGCCGTGTTCGATAAGGTAGAGATATATCTTTGATTGGACCTCGGAGAGGCCGATTTGTGTGAGTAGATTCGTATCCATGACGTGGATTATAGCAGGGAATTTATAATTTGTCGATGGCATTTCGACATTCATTGATACACTTTTACCCCTGTTGAGAGGAGTATTTGACGACATATTATTGACAAAATGCAAAAAACTTGCTATAATGCTAGCAACAATCAAAAAATATGGCGAAAGTCATTTGGGAGATTGTGAAAAGAACATTTACAAAAATAGCTCAGCCTTTCTGCGCCTACGTTTGGCGACCTAGGAAGCCCAAAATGGATATCCGGGCTTCTTAGGTCGTCAGCATAGGGCTTTCGACATGTCTCAGCGACGCCGAGGGTGTCGCAGAAAGGTGGTAGTATGACAATCATCGATCTTAGCCTGAAGAACAACGCCCTGTATGCAGGATGTGAAATCGAAGAGGTCGCCGGAAGGCTCAACCTCACCACTCCCGTGGATCAGGCGGTAAACATCGTCGGCCGCAACGTCTCCGCCATCGTGGAGGCGGCAAGTGATCGCGGCGAGGTTGTCCTGACTGGCCCCATGGCCGTCTGGGCGTACCTCGTGGTCTTTCACGCGGTTGTGCATGCATTTGCACGCGTCTACTACGACTATTGGACGATGAGTCCCGCCAGAGAGCTTCGCATTGAAAGATATACTTCTTTGCCGGTTTGTATATCTCGCGGCCTCTGGCGATTATAGGCACGTACCTTTAAAAAACCTATCGAGAGGGCGGACTTTGTCCGCTCTTTTTAACGGAAGGAGAAAACATATGGATATGATGGAAACTTTCACGATGCTGCCTTTCATCAAGCCCGAAATCAGAAAGGCATATTTTCTGAAGGCTTTTGGCCGCGCGGAGGAGAGTATGGCAATTTTCTCCTTCGGTGCATGTAACTATAACTGCCCGTACTGCAAGAGGGATGGGCAGTTTAAGGGAGACGGCAATCAGATCCTTCGCGCTCGGACATATTCCTGGGACGAGATTAAGGGTCATATCGATCGAGCGATTGCGGCCGGCCAGAGAATTCGACTCTCCGGTGGCGATCCCTGTATGTTTCCAAAGCAGTCCTTGCAGATTGCGGAATACGTATGGGGTGAGTATGGGCAAAAGATTTCGATTGCCCATAACGGTTCTTCGCTGGCTCTCGTCGAGGAGCTGCTGCCCTATCTCGACTACGCGGCAATCGATGTGAAGGGGGCAACAGACGAGAGTCTAGCACGTCGCGCCGGTTTGAGGCCTGGGCGTGGGCGCGTCGAACGCACATTAAGTGTAATCAAGACGTTGACCGCGGCTGGTGTCCTGGTGGATGCGCGTACGTGCGTGTTTGGCGACACGTCCCGTGAGGAGCTGTTAGCTATACGCAGTAGGCTACTCGACGTAGCTCGCCGTAACGGTGGTGTCTTCTGGACTTTGCGAAAGTATAACGAAATCGCTTCGTGCGATTTCGTACCGGGGGATGCGACGCTGATAAAGGCGTACGCCGAGCAGCTGGCAACTCCCGAGCTGAAGGTAGGTTTCCGCGACAAATGGACTGGCGCGACCTTCAGCATCTTTTAAAACAGTCCTTTTATATAGATTACCCCTGGAGCGGAAGCTCCGGGGGATTTTTATGCAATTTTTTTCGAGACGTGTCTGGCTTGATGCCCCATGGCGAGTTTCATTTGATATGCAAAGCTGTGGGGGTCGTTATTGTCTGGATTATGCTTATTGCACCAATCGATAAAGATGTCGTCTAGATAAGTTACCAGTTTATAGAAACCTTCGGCGGAGCCATACTGCGCTTGATTGAACCATTTTGTATTGTGATTGAGCGACGACTCGGTACCGTTTTTCTTTGCGCGAATCTTGCCGCCGACACTGAGTAGGCGAGCAATCTTGCCAGATGGAGTAGTTGCCGGGTCGCCAATAGCTGCTAGGTCAATTGAGCAGATGCCTTCTGGATTGATAGCGTCGCGACTTGGGTCGTCGGGAGGCATTTCTAGAGTTCGCCCCTCGCGATCGAGGCGAATTGCGCTAACTTTATTGAGTTTTGCGGGATTGCCTTGTTGCGATGTATTATCGGGCCTGAATGGGTTGGGAAGAGAAAAAGGATTGGTCGGGTTGGTTATGAAGCTTATTGATGCTTCTACGCCAGCATTGTTACTTTCGGGAATGTAGCGACTTCTATTTTTGCCATATTCTAATGCTGGATTAAAAGAATGCGAACCTTCTGGGCGAGTGTAGAGAAGAGTGTAGCCGTGGCTGGGCGAATACAAGCTGTATACGGAGCGGTTATTCTTTGCGCTTTTGCGGTCTGGTCTGAGGATAAGCTCGGCAAATGCTCCATCTTTTCCAGTGGAGATGTCTTGTAAGGTTCCATTAATTATCTCGAGCGACTCTGTCTCGTATGTCAAGGCGTCCATGGCGGAATCGAAGACAAATTCTGGATGTCCGGCCCAATCTAAGTCCGCTTCTGCAGTGCCGTCTTTGCTGATTTGCCTAAAAACAGTCAAAGCATCAGTAAGTCTTTCGTTTGCAGCTCTTGAGTATTGGCTAGAAAAAGTGCCGTTATCGAAATCGTCAAATATACTAGCGATGCCGCTAATTGATTCTCGGCAATTTTTTATTTTTAGCAGAATTTCTTTAACTTGTTCTGTGTTTAGTATTTTAGAGTTGGCGATATCTAATAATGCATCGCCAAAATCTTCGCCAAAACTGGCCGCCAAATAACTTTCAGCTAATATGGGGCGCAAATCGCTATCTATTTCTTTCATCGTTTGGCTTAGGCGTTGAAAACGTTGGTTGTCGGCTTCTGTCATGTACTTTAAAAGTTGAGCTTGCGCATCAAGAGGTAAATTGGCGAGGTCGATGTTGCCAATTTCTTGTTCAATTAAAGTTTTAATGCCAGGAAAATAGTCGTCGTATGCTACTTGAAGCAAATAGGCACTTTCTTGATCGAGCCCGTTGGTGTTGATTTCATAATATGGATGTGGTTGCTGAGGGTGTTCATCTTGATTGTCTATAGCATCGCCATCAAAGT
This sequence comes from uncultured Candidatus Saccharibacteria bacterium, assembly GCA_947307445.1. Taxonomy (GTDB): domain Bacteria; phylum Patescibacteriota; class Saccharimonadia; order Saccharimonadales; family Saccharimonadaceae; genus UBA2834. The sequence continues at coordinate 6,172 of CAMZJD010000006.1, forward strand.
CTGGCTGTTCGATATGTGGCTCGAGATACTTTGCGAGTATTTTAATTAAAGGAGCGACTTTTTGATCTGGGGTATTTTCTATCATTTGAAGAACGCCTGAAGTGTCGATTGGATCGAGCTTCCCGCCGCCAAAGTCGTAATAGCCGGCATCAATTGCGTGATGGAGAAGCACGGACAGATATTTTGCTTGGTCGATTGGCTTCGATTGGGCGATTAGAGCTTTGATATCAGAGCTAGGTAGGTCTGCTAACTTATAGTATAATTCTTCTTCGTAGATAGAGTTTGGATCATAATCGGGGAGATTTTTAGCCTTAAAAGCCTCTACATCGAATGGGGCGGTCTCGTAGTCGCTAAATGTTTCGGTCGATTTTTGTTTATTTTCGAAAGTGTGTTTTTGTACAAAATTCCATGTCATTGGAAAAGGAAATTTGCTGTTATTTGGCTTTTCGTGAGTGGGCATAATTAGTGCTATTATAGCAGTTTTGTTGTTAATAGGTAGTTAGATGGTTGTCAGCCTGTTTATGTATTTTTTACATAAACAGATTAGTGAAGTGATTGGCGACTGAGGCGATAATGACGGTGAAGATATTTGTTGCAAGTTTGACGAGTTGACTAGTAGAGCCGACAAAAAACTCCGAATTCAGTTGTGCTGTGACCTTGAGAGAAATAATGTCACGCTCGAATCGGAGTTTTCTGATTGTGTTTTTTGTTTTTTGGTAGATAATTTTTGTTTTTGAAGAATAGTGCGGCTTTTGTAATCTGCGAATAATCACAAAAGCTATTTTTAGTATAAGCGGGTTACGAATGCTTGTCAATAGATTTTGTATAAAAATTTTATGCAAAAATAACAGGGGTAGTGCGTGTAAAATTTACTACAATACGATTTTGTGCGCATTATTTTTACAGGTTCGTAATTTGGCATAGTGGCCGTAAAGCTGTTAGAATGACGTTATGGAAAAGTTAATTTTTGGGGCGACGGATGGGATACGTGGCGAGGTAGGCAAAAAGCCGCTTCGGCCGAACATGATGCATAACTTGGGTCGTGCAATTGCGAAGCATTTTAAAGGTGGATTAGCACTATTGGGGCACGATACGCGCGAAAGCGGTGAATGGATGCGAGAATGCGTTATTGATGGATTGAAGGAATGCGGTGCGGAAGTTGAAGATCTTGAAATATTACCAACTCCGGCGGTGCAAAAGATTGTCGCGGCGCGCGATGATGTGTCGTGCGGGATAATGCTGACGGCATCGCATAATCCGGCGACCGATAATGGCGTAAAGGTGTTTGCGGCAGATGGCGACAAACTACCGGACGAGGAAGAGCTAGAAATAGAGGCGGAATTCTTTAAGGATGAGCTAGATGATGACGTAGATTTGCCCAAAGTAGAATTCGAGCTGATTACGCGCGAAGATGCGATAGATGCGTACAGCCAAATGATAGACGATGAATTGAAGTTGGGGGATAGTTTGGCGGGTAGGAAAATCGTATTAGATACTGCATCTGGCGCTGGGTACGAATTTAGTCGAGCAGTGCTTGAGGGGTTTGGTTTAGATATAGAACAGATTGATCCTGAACCGGATGGAAAAAATATTAATGACGGATTTGGCGCAACTTCTCCGGAGAAAATGGCCGCCAAAGCAAAAAAGTGTGGCGTAATGGGGGTTGCGCTTGATGGTGATGCGGACCGTATCGTTGTTGCGGATGAAGAAGGGCGACTTTGGGACGGTGATCGAATCAATATATTATTGACGACTTATTTACGCGAGAAAAAACAGCTACCAAATAATACTGTAGTATTAACGGAATATAGCAATTACGCAACGGTGAAGTATCTTGAGGCGATGGGCGTAAAGGTAGAAAAGGTTGTGGTGGGCGATCGTTTTGTAGCGCAAAAGATGCGCGAGCTAAAGGCGAATCTTGGTAGCGAATTGGCAGGGCATATTATTTACCGGCCATGGTTTGAAGCTTCGGATGGAACTTTTATGACCTTGTTTATTTCGAAAATCTTGCAAGAAAAAAGAAAACGATTGGCGGATTTGTGGGCGGATTATGAAAGTATGCCTTCGAAGCAATGGGGAATAAAGGTAAGTGAAAAAAGACCTTTAGATAAAGTGAAGGGCTTTAGCGAAGCTGTAAAGAAGGCTGAAAATGAATTTGCTGGAACTGGCCGAGTGTTTTGTCGCTATTCGGGTACGGAAAATAAGATACGCATCTTGGTAGAGGGGGAGGATGTTAATTTGGTTGAAAAACACGGGGAGATTTTGGCAGAGATAATTAAAAAGGAGATTGGGGCATGATAGAAATTGGGCCAATGACCGAATATGACGGTGAGGTTGCGGAAAAACTGGGCATTTTACGTCGGCAATTAAGTGTAAAATATGACGGCTCGCCGCTGGATCGTGAGCGTTTGGAAGAAATAATGCTTTCGCCATATCATGATATTTTGTTGGCGGTTGATAATGAAACAGTAGTGGGGATGGTAGTAGTATCTGTCGTAATGATGACCACGCGTAAGAATGTTTATATGGAAGATTTGGTAGTCGATGAGCGATACCGGAGTCAGGGTATTGGGGGCGATTTGCTAGAAGCAGTGAAAGACTGGGGGCGTGCAAAAGGTTGTCAGAGGTTAGAGTTTACCTCGACTAGCCGCGAGAATAAAGAGAACGCGATTAAGTTTTATGAGGCGCATGGAATTTTCTTGCGCGATACAGGGCAATATAGGGCAGAACTAGCAGAATAAAAAAACCACCGGCTGGGCCGGTGGGTGTTTATTAGGAGGGAGTGAAAACCTCAATAATCGTCGATACTGTCGGCGTATCCGACTTCGTGCGGATTGTCGTAGTACCGTAAATCGAGGTTCGTGTATATCAGGAGCCAGAAGGTCGATTCTGGGACGGCGCGGGAATTGATCCATTTCAGGCACCTGAGTATTATGATGGCTTTTATGGTAGTGTTCTGTACCGTGATTTTTTTGCTGGCGATAGCTCCAAGGAGATCCTGGAAAGCATCGTCGTCCATACCCGCGATCTGGTTCCAGGCGTCGACGTCGCATTCTTTCTTCTGGACATTCTCTCTTATTTCAGAGAATGATTTGTCATCGAGCTTTTCGATGTCGATGAAGTGGGCTGCCAGTATGCCTTTGGCGAATGAGGGAAGACGGATAGCTCCAGCAGTGCAGGCGATCAGGGTTTCTGCCATTTCATTACCGCGCCCTATCGATTGACAAGCCTTAATTGCGGCAGCATTAAAGACAAAGCAGACCTTGTAGATGTCGCCTCTGTAAATGGAATAGCTGGGAATGTTTTTGTCGTAGAATTCGCCTTTGATGTTGGGGCAGATTCCCTGGAACAATTCGACGACGGCGAGAGTGTTGTCGCTGAGAATCATATTAGTGATTTCTTCTATTGTATACATCCTTTTCCTCCTTTGTAAAAAACGAGGCGCTTTAAAACGCGCCTAAAATAGGTGTTATTATTATACCATATAATTTAGCGGTATGTCAAATATAGCGATTATTTAAAGATATTTGGCATAATGAGGTGGAGTAGGAAACTAAGAATGAAAATATGAAGATTAGCAATGAAGATAATGCCGAGTGCGCAGGCGCCAAGCCCAAATAGTTTAACTTTGTCATAACTATCAAAACCACCAGCTAAATTGTCGGCAATTTTCTGATGAAAAACGACAATTAAAATGCCGGCAGTTAAGAGTGCGATTCCTCCGAAAAGGTAACCGATATTGTATCCTTCCATAAGCATATTGTAGCATACGTGAGGCGCTTTATGCGTGGGTGGCTTGCGTTTTTGAGGGATATTTAGTAGAATAGCTTGTATTGGGGATATAGCTCAGCTGGTTAGAGCGCGTCACTGATAATGACGAGGTCTGTGGTTCAAGTCCACATATCCCCACCAGAGAAGTAAAAAACGGCGCTTAGGCCGATTTTTTAATGATACAATATAGAAAAAGGAGCTTGTTTATATATGTCAGAGAAACTAAAACCGATTGACGCTGGAGGTGAGCAGTATCAAAAAGAACTCCGTTTTCCGGAGGATCCGAATCAATACTCCGAAGAAGAACTTATGCTTGATCCTGCTAAGCGTTTTCATGTAAATCCCGATGACTTTCCGATTTTTTCTCAGCAAGCTCTGAAAGGTGAACGCTTTGGCGACGATGCTAAGACTCTGCCGCTTGATGAAACTATGAGTCGTCATGTGAAGGCTACGGCTGATTGCATTGCTGTTATTGCTGGCGAAGATACGGAGGGCGGTAAGGGGCGCGAAAAAATACCGGCTGCCGATTTCGTTATATATCTGGATAAGTCCGCTCGTCCAGTTAGTTGGTTAAATAATGCTTTTTGGGATGCTTTCACGGATAAGCCTCGCCCAAAGCATTCTTATCTTGCTATAGATCGTATGGAATGGTTCAGGCGTACGGAAACGCTAGTCAATATGAACGGCGAAATCGAAGATTCTGATGGTACCATGCGCCTTGCGCGTGCTAGCGATCTTCGCATGGAAAATGTTACGGATATGGACATTGCTCGCATACGTGCTTTATTTATCCCTGGAGGCATAAAAAACGAAGATATTGAAGAGATTATGAATACTCCAACTAATCTAGAAGGGAAGAATATTACTATTATTGACGAGGTTGAACGTAGCGGTTCTACTCTTGGCATTGCTGAGTATCTTGTCTCTCGGGCTATTCCAGAGGCTGCTAGTATTAATGGTTATTATTATTGGGCTCCCGGTTGGCAGATTAGTGAAGAAGGTCAAAAGCAAATGCGAGGTACACCGGTTTGGTATGATACGGACTCTATTCTCGGGCGTGGCATAGGTGATATTAATGAGGCATTTTTTGCTAAACGTTACGAACTGTATCCAACCCCAAAAACGCGTGCTCAGAAATTTGGCGCTATCGTTTTGGGGTCATTCATAGACCTATCTGAGGAGTACGGGAACAAATCACGTGAGTTAGCTAATGAAATTATGATTATGCGTAGAGAGTGGGACGATGGTCATATCATGATGGAGCACCCTGATCATTATGATGAGGAAAAATGGATGGATAGGCTCGAAAGTCAAGGTGTTATGTTTATGCCTCAGCAGGCAAATATGCCGCGGAATGCCTATTTGAAAATTCGAAATGACATATCTAAACGGCCGGCTATTTAGTTATTCGGCTGGGCAAGAAAAAACTCCGCTATGTAGTAATTAGCGGAGTTTGGGATAAATGAACGGCGCCTGTAAGTAGGCGCGGATGGTGTTTTCTTGGGGTTCCCCCTTATCCTTATTGAATCTGAATTCAATCTGGCGGAGAAATCCGTCTTCGTCTACGAACGTTCCGTAAATAACGTAAGTATCTCCAAGATGCTCATTTCGCGTAACGCGAAACATCATGGGTACTTTTTCTCCTCGCGGCCCCTTAAGGGTAATTCTGACTAAATCGTCAACTTGTACGCCTTTCAGGAGTGTGCGATCGTCGTCTACGAAAAAATTATACTCGCGATATTCCTTTTCCAAAACACGTCACCTCCTCTACGTGTAGTTGTAAAAGCACCGTTGTGCATTATAGCATGTGTAGTTATGTTTGTCAATACGTCCGAATAATCATGCGTAAAAGATCCCCAGCGCACGACTGGGGATGGGGGTGTCTTAGCTCCGCAGGATAGGTATGAGGTCGGAAGTCAAGACGTACAAGTGCGGAAAGGCTTTTCTTAATGAGGCCAGATAGGCCTGATTGATGGTTTTCGCGATAAAGCCCGTCAGAGCGCCTTCTCCTTTGGAGCCGAGCCAGATTTCGATAATATAACGGCCGGGGCTCAGGGTGATAGACGGTCCGCCCTCCAGAGTAGAGTCGTAATCGCAGTACCTTACAAGAAAGGCGCAATTCGTCTCGAAGTCTTCGGGCTTGCTCGATAAGTCGCTTCCAACTTCTAGTTCGTAGTGGGCCTCCTCTTCGTCGTCGTGCCAATCCGAAATACGGATGATCCACGGATAATCAAGAAGGGAACTGGTGAAGCTGGCAGTCACCGGATTATACTTTACTTTTAATATTTCTTCGAGTATGGCGCCGAGCACGATAGAATTAGCTTCACAGTCTTCTTTGCATTCAAAATACGTTTTGCGAATAAGGGGCATATTCATTTTTCACCTCCGCATTTTAAAGGCTGCCGCCTATAGGATATAAAAGAGCTACTATTTTGATTTTGCAATAAGTATCACCATTTGTCAATGGCGGATGAGTGTTTTTTGGGACGATTTGGCTTCAGTGTGATATAATGGAAGTTACATGGGGTATGATTAGGCTTCGGCCTAATCTACTCCACCATCAAGATTCGCCTTTCGGGGCATTTTTTGATGGTGGGAATATTTTTTAATGAGAGGGGAGGGGGGGCGGTAAAAACGACCGCACAAAACGCGCTCTAAGGCCATTCTGATGTAAAAGACGTATAAAAATACCTCCAGAATGTAAATTCGGAGGTATTTTAAATTGAAGGCCCTCGCAGTTCTTAGCAACTTCAATTAACTCTGATACTATACCGCTTGTGATATATTGTCAAGATTTTTTGAATTTTCGTGTTCGGATATTATGACATATTTCTAAGCAAAAACATATTGACAAAACAGAAGCTTTATGCTAGAATAGGCATAAGCACCTGAGATGGCGCCTCGGTTTTGAGTTAGCTGCCATAAAGGGGTGGCAATTATAAAGTTATATGGTGGGCAGAAATGGAGCTAGAAATGGCTGGAACTAAGGCTGGTGGCCAAAAAGCTGCCGCAACTAATAAGAACAAATATGGCAAAGATTTTTATGCCGAGATTGGTCGCAAGGGTGGTCGCAATGGTCACACTGGCGGTTTCGCTGCAAATCCTGAGTTAGCAAAGATTGCTGGCGCAAAAGGTGGCCGTATTTCTAAGCGCGGTAAAGCTAAAAAAGAAAACTAAAAAGTAGAAATTATTATAGAAGTCAGGCACGCAAAAGCGTGTCTGATTTTTTATGGTTATGCTTGCGCGTCCGTGAGAAATGTATTATTTTACGTAGCATACTGGCCAGATTGGAGGTGATAATAGTGGGCACGGTAAGCGAAGCTTTGGCATTGACGTCTGCCTTAAGAGAGATGGGGATAGAACCTAGAGCATTTAAAAAAGATTATAGTAGGTTGGAGTTGCGAAACGAGGAGCGTTGTCGCTCTTGTCGCGGGTTATGTTGTTGGGCATGTGGATGCCTTGTGAGTCCAGACGACTTTGAAAAATGGTTTAGGTCTCAACCGACAAGAGAGTTGGTAGAGCGCGAGATCAACAAAGGTTACTTATCAATTATGGCAATTGACTACGGTTCGGATTCTATTTTTGGCATGCTGTTGCGTATGCGCCGTTACGGTGAACAGGTTGTTATTATGGATGATAATCCGGAGATTGCCGTGGGTAGATTTGGTCCGTGCGTAGCGTGGCGCGAAGAAGGTGGATGCATGTTTGATTGGGAACAGCGTCCTGCTGGCGGTAAGTTACTGAAACCGGGCAGTACTCCTCTAGAGTGTATTTGCGACTATTCCGTCGAAAGGGCGGCAGGAGAATGGCTGATGTTCCCGGATCTTCTTACCGATTTAGCGAACAATTATCGCAGATTGAAAATTTCGGAGCCGAAGACAAGTTGGACTCCGCTTTCGTAATGATTTTGAAAGTTGCCAGTGCCAGTATGCGATTAGTTGCCGCCCCGTGGTGGGGCGGCTTTTTGACATTTTTAAAGCGAATAGCATAATTGTTATGCTTGCATACTCGATGTAGATATTTTACGATATGGGGGATACTGGCCAGATTGGAGGTGATTTGCGTTGAGTATAGTGTGTAGTATCGACTCTGGCTTGATTCGAAGGATTGTTAATGAGTTGAAGGGCGAGATAACGCCTAGCTTATATCCGAAGAATTATGATGAGGCAACCTTAAAAAACCCCGAGCTCTGCAAAACTTGTGGCGGAAAATGCTGCAAAAGATGCGGATGTTTCGTGAGTCCAGATGATTTCGAAAAGTGGTTTGGAGCTCCGCCGACCTTGGAGTCGGTGGAACGAGAACTCAAGAAGGGCTATTTAACAATAGAAATAGTCGATCTTTCGAATTACTGGTTGTCGGGTTTTGGTACGTTAGTGCGAATGCGTAATTCTGGAGAATCGGTCGTAATCGATTTCGATGGGAGGTGCGCTGGAGCAGGGGCGTGCGTAGCGTGGCGCGAAGAAGGTGGATGCATGTTTGATTGGGAACAGCGTCCTGCTGGCGGCAAGCCGTTAAGGCCGGTTGATCCTCAGTTTGGGGTGGGATGTACTTGCAAGTATGGGACAAAGGCGACAATTGCAGAATGGCGGATGTTTCCGGGCATTCTTCCTGAGCTCGCGAGAAAGTATCGTGGGATAGATATCCCTTGCCCAGATGATAGCTGGGTGCCGTTTCCGTAAAGGAGGCGGCTTTTTTATTGGTCTATTCTGGCGTAATACGGGAATGCCAAGTGGCTCCACAAAGGGGGCAATGGTAAAGCAGAGAAGAATCTTGGTAGCCGGAAAGATTGCAGTTTTTGCAAAGAGAAGTTAGATGAAGCCAATCGCGATAGCTGTCGAGGTGATCTTCAGCGAAATCTTCGTCGTACTTTATGTCGTAGTGTTCGCAAATTTCGCGAACCTTTGCCCAGGCTTGGGATTCGATTTCGACGAGTTCAATATCGGAAGTGTAGTTGGATTTATGGATAAGGTAGTGGCCGAGTTCGTGCAGAAGCTCGAGTGGATGGCCGACGGTCTGATAATAGAGGTGATTTGGGGGCGAAAAACGGAAGCGCTCGCCTGGGGCGATTTGGAGTTCTGGATAATCGGCGGATATTTTAGCGACGAGCTTCTTTAAGCTTGGCATAATGATAGCATCCGTAGATTACAGAAAAGCTGCCGTATTTAGCAACAAGCAGCCGCGGTGTGGCGATTTTAGGAGGGAGTTGGGCGGCGAGCTTTGTGCGAAGCTCGGTGCGATAATGATTAAGCATTAAGCCGAGTGGGCCACCAAAGATGATGCGGTCTGGTTTGATAGAAGTGGTAAGCGGCACGATACCTAGGAGCATACGGTTGACAATCTCGCTCCAGTCGGCAGGGTCGGTGATGTCGTTGACGAGCTTGTTGTATTTGGCGTTGATTGCGCTAGCGGCGGCAAGATCCTCCCATTCAGATTTTTCGCCGTCGTAGATAAATTCGACGTGTCCAGGCTCAAAGTCTGAATACCGTTTGGATAGGGCGCCATTTTCGACTACGCCACCACCAATACCGGTAGAGAAGGTGAAATACAGAGAACGGCCCTTGGCGCTACGCGCTTCGGCGAGGGCGGCGAGATTGGCGTCGTTTTCTACGTAGACGGGCAAGCCAAAGTCGGCTTTGAGCATTTTGGCAATATCCATATCGTGCCAGGGGAGATTGCCAAGCCAAACGGCACGGTTGTGCTTGACGAGGCCGGGCATAGCGACGGAAATAGCCTTGATGCTAGACATGACAAAATTGACGCGGATTTGTTGCGTAAGTGCTTCGTAAAACTTTGTTTGGTTATTATTGGTTAGGAATTTGACGGAGTGGAGAAGTTTACCTTTGCTATTGACAAGGGCTACGATGGTTTTTGTTCCTCCGATATCTATACAAAGATACATGAAAATAGTATAACATCATCTTGCAAAATTATGCTGGTTATGCTTGTGACATCTGTGGAATAGTGGTATAGTTAGGCTAATCTTAGATGGAGTTTGAGTGATGGATGTAAATGCTAAATATAGGCGTTGGGGGTGGGGCGCAGTAATAGGGCTGATTGGCGTGATTTTGATTGCCGGCTTAATTGTGGCAATCTCGATGTCATCTTCGCCGAAGCCGAATACTACGAACGAGTCGATTGCCTCTACGGGCAATAATGACTCTAATAATACAAATAACGGTAGTATTGGTGACAAGATTGACTCTGATGGTCAATCTGATGCTGAGAAAGAGGCTCAGCAAAAAGCTGAAGAAGAAAAGAAGGCAAAGGAAGAAGCCGAGAAGAAGGCAGCGGAAGAAAAAGCCGCTCGCGAGAAGGCCGAGAGAGAAGCGGCAGAGAAGGCTGCCCAAGAGAAAGCTGAGCGAGAAGCAGCGCAAAAATCTAACAATTTGCCGCATACTGGCCCAGTCGATTCATTAGTATCAGTTGTCGCTTTTGCGGTGATTGCATATTTGGTTGCGCTAAACGTTTCGTTCGTAAAGAAGCAATCTGTTTAGCTTGTGCTTTACCTAATCTGTAAAATAGGTTAAAATAATGGGTAGCATGGAGCTACTCATTGTTTTTTGTGGACCGCACGAGGGACGATGAGTAGTTCCAGCGAAAGGAAAATACAATAAATGGCTACAAAAGCTAAAATTACAATGGATGAACTCCTTGCGGGAGAAGATATCCAACCAATCGTTCTTGGTGACACGATCGAAGGTACGGTTATGTCTGTCAAGAAGCACGAGATTTTGATTGATCTCGGCGCGCGCGGTGTTGGTCTTGTGCCACGTCGCGAGGTTGCCTTTGGGCGCCAATTAAAGGAAGGTGATGCTGTTTCGGCTAGCGTTATCGATACCGAAATGGAAGACGGCATGGTATTGCTATCTCTCCGCAAAGCCGTAAAAGAAAAGGGCTGGGATGAGATTGCTGCTAAGCTTGATGCTGGCGAAATCATCGAAGTTCAACCATACGATGCCAACCGTGGCGGCCTCTTGGTCGAGTACGAGGGCATTCGTGGCTTCTTGCCAGTTTCGCAACTTTCAGCAGAGCATTATCCACGCGTTGGTGGCTCTGACAAGGATGAAATCCTTCAGCGTCTTAATGCGCTAGTTGGTAAAGATATTCGCGTTCGTATCCTAGATGCTGATCGCAAGACCAATAAGTTGATTCTTTCTGAGAAGGAAGCAATCAAAGATGGTCTCGCAGAGCGCTTTGCAAAGCTTGCCGTTGGCGATATTGTAAAAGGTGTTGTCACTGGTGTAGTAGACTTTGGTATCTTTGTAAACGTAGATGGTATCGAAGGCTTGGTGCATATTTCTGAGATTTCTTGGGAGCGTGTAAACAGCCCAGCTGACTACGTAAAGGTCGGCGATACAGTCGAGGCAAAGATTATTGCAATCGACAAAGATCGTTTGAGTCTCTCGATGAAGCAGCTTCAAGAAGATCCATGGCTTTCTGAGATTGCAAACTTTAACAAGGGTGACAAGGTTGAAGGTACGATTACTCGTATCACGCCATTTGGCGCTTTTGTACAAATCTCGCCAGCTGTTGAAGCTTTGGTGCATGTATCGGAGCTCGGCGAAGGTAGCGATGTTGACCCAGAGAAAATCTTCACGCTCAACGAGCGCAAAGAGTTCAAGGTGCTCGATATCGACAAAGAAGGTCGCAAGATTTCTTTGAGCTTTGCTGACAAGAAAGCTAAGAAATAATATCTTTGCTCCAATAAAAAACAAGGTCCAACGGAAGTTGGGCCTTGTTTTGTTCGGTGATTATTTTTTGCTATTTCGGCTCTTATTGATGACGTTGCCGATGACAATGCCTAGAATGACAGAGAGCGCAAGAAGAGGGAAGATGAGGATGCCGACGCCAAGTATTATTACGCCACAGGTCTGGTCGCGACTTGCGCCGCCACCTGCGTAACAGGAACTGTAAGACATCCATGATGTTATAAGTAGGTAGGCTAAGCCAATTACGAAAATAACCGCAGAAGAGGCAATACAGAGATAAACGGAAGATTTTTTGCCGGTCTTCGAGGCAGGCGTCGCCGTTTTATTTTGTGGTTTTGTGGGGGTGGGTGATTGTATAGTGTTCATATGGGTTCAGTATAGCATAAGTGGATATGCGCTAGGCTGATAGATTTTTATGATATATTGAGAGTATGTGGGAATGTGTCAAAAAAGTAATTGAATATATTTTCTTCTCATTCCTAATAGAGGCGGTCATTATAGTAGCAAAGTTGAGCTGCGAGGGCATTATTGACATAGCGGGGAAAGGCTTAACAATTGCTTTATTTGTGGCGCCATCGGTCTTGGCGAGCTTAGCGGGATTATCGCTGGTGAAGGTGCAGCGTCGGCGTCAGCGGGGGCGTTACGAGAAAGAGCCGATTAGTGTTGCTGCGTTGGTGGTGCTGATTGTGATTGTAGTGATTGGTGTGATATTGTCTGCGATTGGGGCGAATGTTTTGACGGGTTGGCTATATAGCCTCTAAAATAGAGATATAATGAGTGAGATTTTGAAATTTCCAGATAAGACCGCTTTGTTGGTGATTGATATAGTTAATTCTTGTTGCCATGAAGAGTGCGAAGATCCATCGATCGGGATTACCTATAATAAGATTCGCAAGATGGTAGACGAGAGGCTGCTGAAGTTTGTAGATGCGTATCGTAATCGGGTAAACAAGAATGTAATTATGATGGGATTGCAGCCTTGGACGCGTGATTATTTGCCAGAGAATATTGTTCGGTTGTATGACGGGAGCCCAGAGGCGACCTATTTTGGCGAGGAAGGCTTCGAGGAGGAATTTTACCATATCGAGCCGGCGGAGACGGATTTTGTAGTAAAAAAGAATACCTATGATTGCTTTGCTAGCTCTGAGCTGGTTGATTATTTAGAGCGAAGAGGGATTACGGACTTGGTTGTTTGCGGTGTGTTTACGGATGGCTGCGTGCTATCTAGTATTATTAGCGGTTTTAGCAAAGGATACAACTTCATAATTCCGCGCGATTTGGTTGAGACGACGGATTTGCCGGTGCGCCAAGAGTTGCAAAGTTTATTGTTGGATTATACTTTGCCGATACAGTATGGCAGGGTGGTTGACTCTAGTGAAATAGCATAAAAAGGCCACCAGCTTGGCTGGTGGCTCTGTCTTGTTGCTGGAAAGCAAAGAATCAATTATTAGTGACGATGATTCGCGGTCGGTCGCCAACTTTTCGACTTATGCCAGGAACCTCGACACCGTTTTCGTTCACCAGCTTGTTTTCGCCTGGTAGAAAGTAGACGTAGATTCCGCCGTACCCGTAAGCGGGTGCGAATGGGACCATGGTACTTACATCGTTGCCGCCATATGTGCTGTTGCGCCATATTTCGTGCACCGCGCCTGTGTTTTGCAGGTATATTAAATGCTCTTCGCCTGGTACCTGCGCATAGGCATAATTGTCTTCGGCGGACGACGATGGGCCGGGGGCAGTATTGTGGTCTACTTCACTCTTTCCGTCGGAGCAGGCTGTCGTCGTCATGGCTACAAAGATAAAGCAGACGATGCAGAGAATGCGGGTGACTCTTGCTTTTTTCATGATGAAGGTACCTCCTTTAAACTCGCTACCTCAGCGAGAGATAATGTATATTATATCAGAGATTGTCTAGAATGTCAATGCTTACGAACTCTTCGTGACTGTGGGGCTCTATGCGTTGTTATGGGGGGTGGGGATCAGCTAAGACTAGTTGAGTTTTGTTTGTGGCGGTGATTATTTGTATAAATATTATCTTTATGGTAGAATAAGGAGAACGGTAAGGGGTGGATTTTTTATTATTACTTTTAACGAAAGGAGCTAGAAAATGGAAGAAAAAGTAATACAAATTTCTGGCTCGATTACGGTAGACGAGCTAGCAAGCGCATTGGGCGTATCTGTCACGCATCTGATTGGTGAGCTATTCAAGAATGGCATTATGGCCACGATCAATCAGCGTCTAGATGCGGAAACTGCTCAGATTATGACTGAGGAGCTTGGTTTTACGAATGTGCGCTTTGAGAAGAAAGAGAATTCGGCAAAGATTCCTGGCATAAAGCGTGAATTGTCGAAGGATGCAAAGTTGCGTCCGCCAGTAGTAGCGGTAATGGGGCACGTTGATCACGGCAAGACCACTTTACTTGATACTTTGCTGAAGAAGAAAACTGTTGACGACGAGGCGGGCGGTATTACGCAGCACATCTCGGCATATCAGATGGAATATAAAGAGCGTAAGATTACATTCCTCGATACGCCTGGGCACGAGGCTTTTGCGGCAATTCGCCAGCACGGCGCAATGCTTACGGATATTGTAATTATCGTGGTAGCTGCCGATGATGGCGTAAAGCCTCAGACGGCGGAGGCGATTAAGTTTGCTGAGGCAGCAAATGCAAAGATCATTGTTGCGATAAATAAGATTGATAAAGAAGGTGCTAATATTGACCGAACGAAGGCGCAGTTGGCGACAGACTTTAATCTTAATCCTGAAGAGTGGGGCGGTGATACGATTATGGTGCCGATTTCCGCAAAAACTGGCGAAAATGTTGAGAAATTGTTAGATATGATTCTATTGACGGCCGACATTGATGAATTAAAGGCGGATACTAATATTCCGGCCGAAGGTCTCGTAATCGAGAGCCATATGGAGGTTGGAAAAGGTTCAGTGGTGAATCTATTGATTACCGGCGGCGAGCTGAAGACGGGCGATTTTATTGTAGCTGGTAAGACCTATGCAAAGGTGCGCACGATGGTTGACTGGAAGAACAAGCCGAAAGGAAAAGCCACACCTTCGACACCGGTAGTAGTGACAGGCTTTAAGGAGTTGCCAAATTTTGGCGATAAGTTTGAAGAAGTTTCTGATGAAAAAACCGCGCGCAAGATGGCGCTATTGAATGCGCAAGCCGAAGCGAATGACAGTGCAAATACAAATGTGACTGCAACGGATATGTTGCGCATGATGAATGTGGCAGATAATACGAAGACATTCAACGTAATCGTAAAGGGCGATGTGGCCGGATCGGTTACGTCCGTAGTCGATTCTTTGCGTATGATAGACACGCAAGGCGAAATTACTCTAAATATTGTATCAACGGGTGTTGGCGCAATTTCCGAGAATGATGTCTATATGGCGTCGGGTGGCAAAACGGTTATTTACGGTTTTAACGTGACGGTTCCGAATGCGATTGCAAAAATGGCAGAACGCAACGGTGTGCCAGTGCGCGTATTCCGAGTGATCTATGAATTGCTAGATGACGCAAAGCATGATATGGAAGAAATGCTTGATGCGGAAGTAGTAGAAACTGAGACTGGCGAGCTGGAAGTAAAGGGCGTGTTCCGTACTGAAAAAACAGAGATTATTACTGGTGGACAGGTCAAAAAAGGGCGCGTAGCACCAGGTATGCTTGGTCATGCTTATCGTAAGAAAGTAGAGTTGGGCGAGTTTGAGGTGATTAGCACGCAAGAGGGCAAAATTAATGTGCCGTCGCTTGCTGAGGGCGAAATTGGCGGCCTGTCTCTAAAGACTAGCAAGAAGATTCAGCTAGAAATTGGTGATACTTTGAAATTCTTCGTGCGCGAGTACAAGAAGAAAAAGATTTTGTAATATAATAATCATTAGCGTTTTTGTGCTAAAATGGTGGTAAATAGGAGAGTAACGCAATGTTTAAATTTGATAATAGGTTCTTGGATAGCGTCGGATTGGCCGATCTTCCAGATTCGCAAAAGGAGGCTTTCTTGCAGTATGCGCAAGATCAGCTAGAAATTCGCATTGGCGAAAGTATGAGCGAGAGCCTGAATGATGACCAGCTCAGCGAATTCGAGCGCATTATCGATAACGACCCCGCTACGATTCAGGGGTTGCTGGATTCGTATGGCGACTACCAAAATGATGAGGTTTATCAGACTCTAAAGCGTAACACTGGCACACAAGACGGCGACGCTAATCTTCTTTCAGATTACGTAACCGCAAAATGGCTTAATCAGAACTGTCCGCAATATCAGCAGATTATTAAAGAAAGCTTGACGGATCTGCAGGATGAAATTCGCGAGCAAAAAGATGCTATTTTAGCGGCGGAATAGCTAGCGATAATATTTATTTGCGGAATACTCTTTAATCCTCCTCTTGAGAAAAGGGAGGATTTATTGTATAGTTATCGTTGAACCCTCGAAACTGTTGGAGCTTGCACATTAGAAAGGAAGGTGTATATGAAAATCATAGGCATAATTGGAGGATTAAGCCCCAAATCTACGACGCATTATTACTCGGGGATTAATCAGCTGGTAAATGAGCGTGCTGGTGGTCAAACCTCGGCCGATATGTACGTGCGAAGCGTTAACTTCGCGAAGTATTACGCCCTGATGGAGCGCGGTGAATGGGATACGATTGCTCTTATGCTTCGGCGTGAAGCCCTGAATCTGGTTAACTATGACGGATGCGATTATGTGGCGATTGCTACGAATACTATGCATAAAGTCGCAAAAGAAGTGGGGCGTCCTATTCCTGGTCGTGATATGCCGCTGGTTCATATCGGTGACTGCATTGGCGAAGAATGCGAAAAGATTGGCGCTAAGCGTGTTCTGTTGCTTGGAACCAAGTTCACAATGACGGAAAGGTTTATGGCGGATTTCCTTGCTGACGGGTATGGCATTGAAGTTCTCGATATGCGGAAGCTTCCGCGCGATGTTGCGGAGATTAATCGAATCATCTTTGACGAGTTGTGCCACGGTATCGTACTGCCGGATTCGAAGACGTACATGGTAAGCTTCGTAGACGGCGTTGTTTCTGGGGAGGCTCTCGGACATAGGCCGGATGCGGTCATCTTGGGATGTACGGAACTGGACATGATTTTGCAGGAAGGTGATGTCGGCGTGCCGCTCATTGATTCCACGCAGGTCCACATCAAAAAGCTCGCCGATTTGTGCCTGGAGAAGAAGAAGTAAGCTACAAAAAGTATCTTCCGTAAAAACAATCAAAGCTCGGCTACTGGTCGAGCTTTTTTCAAGATCAGTATGTCTTTTTGCGCCCGTTGAGGAAGCTTTTGGCGTCCATTTCTTTGGAATTTTCTGGAAGCAGGCGGTCGATAACGAGGTAATTACCATCGGCGCAGAGCAGGTCGAGTTCGGTTGAGGCTTGGCTGGCAACATGTGCTTGAGTGACGGTGCAGGGGACATTGAGTAGGGTTGTCTTGGATTTTGGAAAACCGGCATAAGCGCGAACCTCATTGTAGAGCGTCTGAGCGGCTTTCTCGGCTGGTTTTAAAAGCGCAAGGTCTTTGGTAAGTTTTGACGTAAAAGTGGCTTCTGCGCCATTCTGTGCGGCCTCAGAGGCATTTTTGGCTAGGGCTCCAGGTATTACGTCTAAAAGTAGTTTCGCACCAAGCATGGCGAGTTCTTCATAAAGAGATTGTTTGGTAGTTTCTGCAGTAATGGCGACTTTTGTTTGTGCAAGGATATTGCCCGCGTCCATCTCTTTAGCGAGGCGCATGATGGATACGCCGGTTTCAACGTCGCCGTTTAGGAGGGCGGTTTCGATAGGGGTAGTGCCGCGGTATTTTGGTAGAAGCGAGGGGTGGATATTTAAGATGCCGGCGGGAATTGCGTTAATTACGGTTTCGGGGACGAGTTTTCCGAAGGCGGCCAGTACGCCAAGGTCGGGTTTGAGTCGCCCGACAATTGGTAAAAGCTCCGAGGCCTTCTGAACTTCTATTATTTCAATGCCGTGTTTCTTGGCTAAGATTGAAATAGGGAACGGCTTGCGCACGTGTGCTTTGGGCAATACAAGGGCGCAGATGTCGATGTTTTGATCTGCAAGTAGGGCTTCAAATATGGGAGTCTTAGCTTTAATGCCTTGAGCGAGTTGCTCGTTGCCGAAGAAGATGATTTTAGTCTTCGTCGCCATCTGGATAGAGTTCCTTGTTGCCTTTAATGTTTTTATCGTAATCGAGCGGCACAAGATCGCCCTTGTCGTTGAGCTTGTAGAAGGCATCTTTAACGCCTTTAATATGATCGATAAAGAGAATGCCATTTAGGTGGTCGATTTCGTGTAGAAGAGTGCGAGCCAAAAAACCAGTGGCCTTGAGGCGGACTTCGGTACCATCTTCGAGCTGCGCCTTAATGCGAGCTTTAGCGGGGCGAGGAACTTTTCCGTAGATTGTTGGCACGGAAAGACAGCCCTCGTAGTCATAAAGAGTTTTTCCTTCAGTCTTGATGACTTCTGGATTGAGGAGTGGAACAAAAGTGGCGTTATCTTTGTTATTCATATCTTCACGCACGACAATGATACGTTTGTTGTAACCAAGCTGTGGTGCGGCCATGGCGGCAGAGAGTTCAAATTCGTGGGCGTTTTCCCAGTCGATGCAAGACTGGATCATTTCCCGAATGATTTTTTCTACTTCTGGGTCGCCGACTTTTGCTTTGGTAGATTTTTTGCGCAAACGCGGGTCTGGCGTTGTGATAACTTCCTTTTTGCTGGCCATTTTACTCCTCTTTATTGGGGTAAATTTTAACATAATAACAGTTTTGTGGCGAGCATAAGCGTTATGGCTAAGCACGACTAGAGCAGGGAAATTGGATCAAAGCAGTAATGAAGATGGGGATTTTTTTCGATAGCGTCGAAAATTGCAAGAAGGTCCTTGCGAGATTTGGCTTTGACGATGATTTGCCAAGTATAGCCGGACGCGGTATGTTCATGAAAGGCTGGCATAGGGGGCGTGACAGAGACTTGCTCGAGAGCATGCTGGTGTATATATTGTATAATTTTTTTGTTCAATTTTTGGACGTTTGAAATGGCGGTGCGCTCGGTTTTGTAGGACAGTGAGAATTTGAGTAAAAAACTATACGGCGGCAGACTACTTTGACGTCGTTTTTGGATTAAATAATTATATAAACCAGTAAAGTCTGCTTGTACGGCGTGAGATATTATGGGGTGATTAGGCTGAAAAGATTGAATGAAAATATGACTATTTTGGTGTCCACGCTTGGCGCGGCCAATGACTTGAGTGATTAATTGAAATGTTCGTTCTTCGGATGAATAGTCTGGAAGGCTTAATCCGGCATCGGCTTGAGCGATGCCGAGCGTGCTGAGTTTTGGAAAATCGAAGCCTTTTGCGATCATTTGAGTACCCACAATAATGTCGTAATTTCCGTCGTGTACCTGGTCGTAGATTTGCGAGAGTTGCTGACTAGTCTCCGTATCGGCGTCAAAGCGGGCAATGCGAGCTTGAGGAAAGAGTCGATGTAGCTCTTCTTCTAGCATCTTGGTACCAAATCCTTTGTGGTGAATGGTGGCATTGTTACATTCTGGGCAGGCGGTAGGCACGGGGTAATTGCGCCCGCAAGTATGGCAGCGCATTTGGTATTTATCGGCATGGAGAACTAGTGGCAAGAGGCAATTTTCGCAAAGGGCTTGCCAGCCGCAATGGTCACAGATTGTTAGGGGCGCGGTGCCGCGACGATTATGAAAGATCATGGACTGAGTGTGGTTATTAATGGAATCTTGGATAGAATCAATCAGCTGGTTGCTTAAGAGGTGGCTTCGGGTAAAATTGGGGCGATTCTTCAGGTCGATAAGGGTGATTTCGGTTTGATGATTGCTCTTAATAGCTAATTCATTAAGCTCTACGATAGCCTTGTGTTGTTTGCAGATATAATAATCGGAGACTAGAGGGGTGGCGGAGCCGAGGATGGTTTTTGACATAATAGCAGCTAAGCGCAGGGCAGAATATTTGGGATTCTGGTCTTGCTGATAGGCTGGTTCGTGTGCTTCATCGATGAGAATCATTCCCAAATTCGAAACTGGCGCAAAAAGAGCTGAACGTGGTCCGATGACGACCAGCGGAGTAGTAGCCTGAAGGGCTTTTTGCCAGAGTTGATGGCGGACGGCTTCGGTTTGAGCGGAGTGGAGCAGAATGATGTCGGAAAAATGTGCTTGAAAATTTCGCACTAGTTGGGAGGTTAGGGCGATTTCGGGCACAAGCAGGATAGCGGATTGATTTTGAGCAAGAGTTTGTTTGGCGAGTTCGATGTAGATGTTAGTCTTACCGCTACCAGTGATGCCATGAAGCATAATAGTATTAGCGGCACATTGGTTGATTTTTTTGAGTGCGTCTTTTTGAGCGGCGTTTAGCGGATTAGAAGAAGCCTTTTGAGGTAATATGCTATCTGTGGTATTTTTTACAACGCGGCGTTTTTTGGTGATACCGCGAGGCAGGATGGCTTGTACCGCAGCGGACAATGGACAACGGTAATAATCGCTGAGCCAGAATAGTGCTTTCATGAGATGTTTGGGGAGCGGCTCGGGATAGAGAAGGCGAAGGACTTCTTTAGTTTCAAAGTCTGGCTGCGATGTTTTGGCGGAGACAATGCCGACAGTGGTCTTTTTGCCGAGTGGAATTTCAACAATATGGCCAATCTCAAGTGGTTCGACGGATGCGTAAGTGAGAGTATTGTCGCTATCATGAAAGGTTTTGGCGGGCGCGATAAGGTAGTAATTCATAATGTGATTTTAACACGCTAGAAAAATGCATCTCGTGATGTTGTAGATTTTACAAAAAATAGCTAAAATTATTCCAGTAAGGAGGTTAAGTGTTAGACGTTTTCGTAACAAGTCGGGTGCGGCGGAAGATTATTGTAGTTTTTGCTAAGTATCCAGATTTTAAAACACACGTGCGTGGCTTGTCGAAGTTGATCAAGGAAGATCCCGGAAATATTCAGCGCGAATTGCGTCGCTTAACTAAAGGTGGCTTTTTGGTAGCAACTAAAAAGGGGAATACTAGCATCTATCAGACAAATAAGCAGTTTCCAATACTAAAAGAGCTTCAGAGTATCGTCATTAAAAGTCAACAACTAGAAGACGCAAAAAAGACGCCTAGCAAGATTATCGGATGACGGATTTATTCAAGCAGCTTCTGCGGCAACGTGGGCTGGATGAGAGTTTTTTGTGCCCTAAGTATGAGAATCTCTTTAATCCATTAGAGATTAAGGGGGTTGAGGCGGCTGTAAGGCGTATTCGTAAGGCGAAAGAAGGGGGAGAGAAAATCATAATTTATGGTGATTATGATGCGGACGGCATTACTTCGAGTACTTTACTAAATGATGCCTTAAAGAGTTATGGATGCAAGAAGGTTGAAATCATATTGCCGAATCGGTTTATTGATGGCTATGGTCTGAACATGCCGGCCGTAGAAACGATAGCAAAGAAAAATGCAACCCTAGTGGTAACGGTAGATTGTGGTTCTGGCTCAGAGGATGTAATCGCAGAGCTGAAGCGGCGTGGTATAGATGTGATTGTGACTGATCACCACGAGATACCGAGCGTGCCGAAGTCGGCGGTAGCGGTAATAAACCCGAAGCAGGGGGATAGAGATGGCATACGTATGGCTGGCGTAGGGGTAGCATTCACACTAGCGCGAGCTTTAAATATGGATATGAATGGGGGTAAATGCGATGGTCAAGAAAAATGGTTATTGGACCTGGTAGTGATTGGCACAATTTGCGATTCGATGGAATTACGTGAAGAAAACCGAATCTTGACCTATTTTGGAATGAAGGTTCTAGAAAAAACGCGTCGCCCAGGCATTAAAGAACTTGCGCGAGTGGCGGGTGTAGATTTGCAAAAGCTAAACACGCATGCGATTGGCTTTCAGCTAGGACCGCGCATAAATGCGGCGGGCAGAATGAAGAGTGCGGATTTGGCGTTAGATTTGATGACGTCAAAGAGTCGATCGAAGGCGCTCTTGTTGGCGGAGGAGTTAGATGTATTGAATGGGGAACGTCGAGAAGCGCAAGAAAAAGCGGTAGGAGAAATAGAGGTATCTGATAAAGATGCGGTAATCGTAGCGTGCGGCGATTGGCCAGAGGGGATTTTGGGAATAATCGCGGGACGTTTGGTGGAGTTATATGAAAAGCCGGCTTTTGCTTTGACGAGATTGGCGGACGGGCGCCTAAAAGGGTCGGGGCGAAGCTTTGGTGACTTTTCTTTAGCGAAAGCATTGCAAAGCTGTAGTGACGGATTGCTCTTGGCTGGTGGCGGTCACGCTGGGGCATGCGGAGTTAGCCTCGAGAAAGAAAACTTAGAAAAGTTCCGCGAAGAGATTAACGGCTATTATAAGAGTCTAAACTTGCGTGACCAAGAAAGATTTTTGCGTAGCAAGAGCGACTTAAAGTTGCCGGATTTGAGTGGCCTAACGGAGGGGTTATTTGCGGAAATAAGTATGTTGGAGCCGTTTGGCGATGGCAATGCGGAGCCAGTGTTTGAGTTTGATGGTTGCGTGCGTAGTTCGCGAGTGTTAAAAGACAAACATTTGTCAGTTATGTTGCGTGACAAGAATGGGCGCGAGATGAAGATGATGGCATTTTATGCTCCAGAGGAGTGGAAGAATCTCGAGAGCAATACTAGGGCGCGTGTGCAGTTTGCCTTAACGAAAAATGAGTGGCATGGAAAAGTCTCAATCGAGGGAAATATATTGTCTCTTGAAAGATTAGAGGAGATATGCTAAAATAAGCGGTAGTATGGCAATCAAAGTAACTAGAAAAGACCAGAACGAGGCCAACGAGAACATTATTCGTCGCTTCAATCGTAAGGTTCTACAGAGTGGCGTGATGGCGACTGCGAAGGAAAGCCTACGTTTCTCGAAGCCAATTTCAAAACGCGAACGCCGCCTAAAAGCTATTTTGCGCGACAAGCGCAAAGCTGAAAAGGCAGAACGCATGAAATTAGGTCTTAAATAGGAAATACCCCCTTAAGACGGGGTATTTT
>CAMZJD010000007.1 GCA_947307445.1 uncultured Candidatus Saccharibacteria bacterium
CCGATCAAAAAGCGCAGATTTTGAAGAGCGGCGATAAATATACGCTTAAAACTAATACTGATTATCCGACCTTGACTTATAAAACGGTGACGACGACTACGACTAATGGCCAAACCGAGACGGTAGTTTCTGATCCGCAAACTGTGAAAATCAAGAACCCTGATCCAGTCGATCTGTACCAGGAAGAGGCGGAGCTGCAGAAGCTTTGGGAGGATTCACTCGATCCAACTCAGCGCGAAGATGACACTGAGGTGCAAGATATTTACCTTCAGTTCTATAAGAAAGATTTCAACCAGACTGAATACGAAGAGTATGACCAGTTCCATGAGAACTATGATGCCAGCAAGGGCGGTATTAAGGTCAATAAGGTGGCGGGCAGTACCACTTGGGGATCTGGTAAGATTTCGATTGCGCCGGGTTTGATGGTAAGTGAAGGCCATGCTGCTTTTGAAGAAAACTCACCGTATGGCGTAGTGACCATGAATGGTAAGAGATACTCTATCTTGAACCCAGGCCATGATTACAAGTTCGGTGAAGCTGACATTAATAATCACTTTGAGTTGACGAATTATATTTATCATCCAATGTTGGTTGATGGCACCTTGATGAACGTTGCCTTTACGCGTTCTGGCAATACCTTTACTGGCGTTGAGTCGGCTAAGGAAATGTCGGCGGTAACCGCTACGAACACGATTAAGGGTGGTATTAATATCCAGAAGAAAGTTGTCGATAAGGCTGGTAACGAAGTTACTAATACGGAAGATAAATTTACCGTAAAAGTTTATTTAAAGAATCCAGGCGACAATAGTAATTACAGCTATGATTACCGCATCTATTGTTCGAAAGCGCATGACGATTGTAATCAAGAGTTGAAAGATAACAGCGGTAACGTGACCGGGTATCGTTCGGCGCATATTTACGGCGACGGCACGATTGAGAGAGCGATTACGACGGACGATGTGATTCGCGTAGTTAACATGAATACTGGGACGCTTTATCGCGTCGAGGAAAGCAATATCCCGGTTGGTTATACTTTGAAAGACGTTGAGTATCAGATTGCTTATGGGGGCGAAAATGCAGAAGATGACGAATCCGCTAAGACGATTGATGGCAAAGACTACTACGCTGTGGCTGGTAACTCTGCTTCATTGGTGACAGTAGTGAACACTTATACTTCCGGTAATTTGAAGATTACGAAGGATGTTGTAGTTCAAAGCGGTAACGCAACTACTGCGAAGGATAAAGAATTTACCTTTACAGTGAAGCTCTATTCTGATGCCAATAAAACTTCGGAATTAGTTAGCAGTTATAAGATTGAGGGTAGCACTAATACGATTAAGTCGGGCGGAACGGCAACATTGAAAGATGGCGGGTCGCTAACTATCCTTGATTTGCCAGTTGGTGCATACTATGAAGTTGTCGAGACAAAAGCTGCTGGTTATGCGATTACTAAAACTGGTGATACTGGTACGATTGCAGAGGATGCAACTTCGACCGCCGCCTTTACGAATACTTACAGCGTAAGCGGCAAGGTAAAGATTGAGGCTAAGAAAGACTTCAACGACTGGCGTACGGGTGATAAGTTTGTCTTTAAGTTGAGCGGTGACGGCATAACTGATCCGATGACTGCGACGATTGATGGCGCAGGTAAAACGGCCGAATTTGAGGTTCCGATTAATAGCACTGGTACTTTTGAATATACGATTACCGAGGATCTTTAAGCTTCGAGCGCACGTGGTGGCATTGCGCAGACTAGCGGCAATATTACCGCTTCCGTGACTGCGACCGATAACGGCGAAGGTGGCTTGAACTTTGATATCACTTACCAAGGTGGCGAAGGTGAAAAACTAAATACGATCGTGAACCGTTATTCCGCAACTGGTAAGATTCAGCTTGGCGCAAGCAAGTTTTTGACTGGTCGCGACTGGAAAGAAGGTGAACTCTATACTTTTACCTTGATGGGTACGGATGGTAAAGAAATTGAAAGTAAAGATGTTAGCAAAGCCCAACCAGATGTGGTTTATAGTGAAATTAGCTATACACTTGAAGATGCGGGTAAGACTTTTATCTACACGATTCATGAGAGTACTCCATTGCCTGGTGGCGTTACGAATTCTGGCGATGTCACGGCGACGGTAACTGTAGAAGATAATCACGATGGTACTTTGAAAACTACAGTCGTCTATAGTGGCGGCCAGGGCGAGAAATATAATACGATTGTTAATACCTATTCTGCCGAAGGTGAATTCGGTTTTGAGGCGACTAAAGTACTTGAAGGTCGCGATTGGCAGAGTGGTGAAAGCTATAGCTTCGTATTGAAGGACAAAGATGGCAACGTCGTTGACACGCAAACCGTAGATAAAGATCATACAGCAGTTAGCTTTAAGAAACTCAAATATACGCAAGCTGATGCTGGCGAGCATAAATATACGATTACCGAGACTGGCACGATGCCAAGCGGTCTATCTAAGTCGGAAGATATCAATGTGACCTTGACGGTTACTGATGATAAAAATGGCAATTTAGGCTTTAAAGCAGATTATTCGAATAATGGCACGATTACTAATACCTATGTCGCTACTGGCGAAGTACAACTAGAGGCCACAAAAGTACTTGAAGGTCGCGTCTGGCGTGATGGCGAAAGTTTCGACTTTGAACTTTCTGGTGATGGTATTGATACGCCGGAGACGGTTGCCGTGACCGAAGCAAAACCGACTATTAAGTTTAAGAAGATTAAATATGATCAAACCGATGCGGGCAAGACTTATACTTATACGATTAAGGAGACAACTAATCTTGCTGGCATGAGTATTGAGAATTCGGGCGATATTACTGTCACAGTGAAGTTAACTGATGATGGTGAGGGTGGTATTGTTCCAGAAGTAAGCTATTCGAAGGAAGATAAGACAATTAAGAATACTTACTCAGCAAGTGGTAAGACTACGCTTAGCGTTGAGAAGAAACTTGAAGGACGTGACTGGAAAGATGGCGAAAGCTATGAATTCGCTTTGAAGGATGAAGCTGGCGAGACAATTGATACTAAGACTGCCTCTAAGAATGGAACGGTAAGCTTCAAGGAAATTGAGTATATCAAGATCGGCACTTATAAGTACACAATCGAGGAAACGACTGCAATGGGTGGCGGCATGAGTAATTCCGGTGTCATTGAGGTGACGGTAGAGGTTACCGATAATTATGACGGTACCTTGACGACCACTCCTACATATAAAGGCGATAACCAGACGATTGTAAACACTTACAAGGCAAATGGTAGGGCGCAACTAGAAGCAACCAAGGTACTTGAGGGGCGCGACTGGAAGGATGGCGAAAGCTTCACCTTCGAGTTATTCAAAGGTAGCGAATCGCTTGGTCAGAAGACGGTAACGAAGAGTAATCCAAAGGCTGTCTTTGACGAGATTAAATATACCGAAGCAGACATTGATGCTGAGTATGTATATACGATTAAAGAAGTCGGCACTTTACCAAGCGGCGTAACAAGTTCTGGCGATTTAACAGTTTATGTTAATATTTCAGATAACGGCGACGGCACATTGGATGCAGCTACTGATTACGTAAATGGTGGCAAGATTACGAACACTTATTCAGCAAATGGCGAGGCTAAACTGGAGGCTACGAAGGCTATTGAAGGTCGCGATTGGCTCGATTCGGACGAATTTACCTTTGAACTCTCTGGTGAAGGTATTGAGACTCAGACTAAGACTGTCAAGAAGGGCGCAGAGAAAGCTATCTTCGATGCGATTAAGTATGACGAAGCTGATGCCGGTAAGACCTTTACCTATACAATTAAGGAGACGACCGATCTGAGTAGTCTAAGCATGACTGCTTCTGGCGTAATAACTGCCACAGTCAAGGTGGCTGACGATGGCAATGGTAATCTTGAGACGGAAATATCCTATACGAGTGACGATAAGATTACGAACACTTATACTGCGAAGGGTGAAGTTGAATTGAAGGCTACGAAGACGCTTGAAGGTCGTGATTGGCTCGACGGCGAAAGCTACGATTTCGTATTAAGTGGCAAAGATAGCGAGATTGATCGCCAAGCGGTCGACGCGAACGAGACCATTACCTTTAAGAAGATTAACTACACCGAAGCGGATGCTGGTAAGACTTATACTTATACCATTACTGAGGATGGTGAATTGAAGGCGGGCGTCACTAAGTCTGGCGACATTAGCGTAACGGTTAAGTTGACTGATGACGGTAAGGGTAAGATTAATGCCGAAGTTAGCTATACGAATGATGGTAAGATTACTAACACTTACGAAACAAAACCGGTTGAGGTCGCTAAGCCATTCACGGTCAAGAAGAAGATTAATGACCAGAGCAACAGCAAGAAAGATGCGACATTCAAGTTTGAACTCCGTGACGATAAGAATGCGGTCGTGCAGACTAAGGAAGTTACTACAAAAGAGCTAGCTGGCTCGGTCGACTTCGATGCGATTAAGTTTGATGAAGCTGGTACCTATGAATATACGCTTGTTGAAGTCAACGATAAGCAAGCTGGCTTTAGCTACGATACGAAAGAGCACAAAGTTGTCATAGCGGTTACCGACAATTATGAGAAGGCGCAGTTAGTTGCGAAGGTGACGATTGATGGCAAGGAAGTTGGCGTAGTTGAGTTCGAGAACGACTATAAGGCTGAGGCGACCTCAACGAAGATTGATCTCGAAAAGATTTTGAGTGGCATCGATCAGAATCTCGCGAAAGAATTTGAATTCATCCTTTCGGACAAGAATGGCATAATTCAAGCCATTAAGATTAAGGGTTCTGGTAAGGCGGAGTTTGACGAGATTAAGTTCGACAAGGCTGACGAATATACTTATACCGTTAAGGAAACTAAAGGCAGCGCAAAGGGCTATACCTATGACGAGTCTGAATATACAATTACGGTAAAAGTAACCGACAATAACGCAAAACTTGAGGCCGAAATAAGCTATCAGAAAGATGGTGAAGATACGGAAGCGATTGTCTTTGAGAATAGCTACAAGCCAGAAGAAGTCACCTATGGTTGTCCAGAGTGTAAAGTTCCGATTGCGGTCAAGAAAGTGCTTGAAAATCGTGATTTGAAGGATAAAGAATTTAAGTTCAACATCTATCTTGATGACGAATTGGTGGCGACTGGCTACAGTACTGCAGATGGAGAAGTTGTACTCGATGATGGTATTACGTTTGACGAGGCGGGTACGTATACCTTCGTAATCGAAGAAGATGTTACGGATCGCGAACAAGATATTACTTACGATGAAAACGAATATACTTTCACGGTCGAGGTCGAAGACGATGGTGAAGGCGAACTAAAGATTAGCTCGGATACGAGTGGTGATGTGATATTTACAAATAAGTACAATGAACCAGGTAAAGGTTACATTCCGCCTAAGCCGCCAGTAACCAATGACAGTATTACGACTTCGGTGGCAACGCTTGCGATTTCGTTAGTTGGTTTGATTGGCAGTTTAGTAGTCAGTAAACGCTATCTAAAGAAAGAAAACTAAACGGACAAAAAGAGAGCCCCCATAACGAGGGCTCTTTTTGTGTTTAAGATGTGAAGTGATATAATAATATATATGAGTAAATGCTTAGTTAAGTTTGGTTTAGGCATTGGCCTTCGGGCCTAGATTTCTTGTGACTCCGAGAGCAAAAAGAGGGGACTAATTAAGCATAGGGAGAAAAATATGGCAAAAATGGAAGATATTGTAAGTTTGTGTAAACGTCGCGGGTTTATCTGGCAAGGTTCAGAAGTATATGGTGGTATGGCAGGAACGTGGGATTTTGGACCGCTTGGCGTATCTTTAAAGAAGAAGATTATGGATGCCTGGTGGCAATATTGGGTAGAAGATCGCGAAGATATGTATGGCGTTGACGCGGCGATTATTATGAATCCGCAAGTTTGGCGCGCTTCTGGTCACACGGAAACATTTAATGATCCGTTAGTAGAATGTAAAGAGTGCCATAATCGTTTTCGTGCCGATAAAATGAACGACAGCATATCCGAGCATGTGACAACAAAAGAATTCCAAGCTTTAAAGCTGAAGTGTCCAAATTGCGGCAAGGTTAACTGGTCGGATATTAAGCAGTTCAATGGTATGTTTAAGACTAGTGCCGGTGTTGATCCTGATAATATCGCATACTTGCGTCCAGAAACCGCACAAGGCATTTTTACAAACTACAAGAATGTTGTCGATACGATTTACCCAGATTTACCGTTTGGGATTGCGCAACAGGGAAAAGCTTTCCGTAACGAGATTTCGCCACGTGATTTCATTTTCCGTTCGCGCGAATTTGCGCAGATGGAGATTGAATACTTTATCGATCCAGAAACTTGGGAAGAGCATTTCGACAAGTTATTGGCGGGCTGTCACGATTTTCTAGAGAACAGAATGGGTCTCAAAAAAGAGAATGTTCACGAGTTGGAGGTCTCAGCAGAGGATCGTGCTCATTATTCGAAGCGCACGGTTGATATTGAGTTTGATTTTCCGATTGGCTGCGAGGAATTGATGGGCATAGCGTATCGTACAGATTTTGACCTCAGTAATATTCAGCGCGAAAGCGGTAAGAATATGGAATATATCGTAAAAGGAGGCGGCAAACGCTTTATTCCGCACGTTATTGAGCCTTCTATGGGCGTGGAACGTCTTATAATGGCGGTTTTGTGTACGTCTTATGAAGAAGACGAAGTAAACGGCGAAAAGCGGACGCTTTTGAAGTTGCCGGAGCATTTGGCGCCATATCGTTTCTGCGTATCGCCACTTTTGAAGAACAAGCCGGAATTAGTAAAGAAGGCGCGAGAAGTTTATACGAGCCTACGCAAGAAATACGGCAACGTGACCTGGGATGATTCTGGAAATATTGGAAAACGCTATCGCAAACAGGATGAAATTGGTACGCCAAAATGCATCGTGATTGATTTTGATACATTGGAGGATGATACGGTCACGGTACGCGATCGAGATACGACTAAGCAGGAGCGCGTGAAGATAGCCGACTTGTAATAGAAAGAAAAAGGGTGAGACCGGAATATTTTAACGATTGTTCGAGACGGATAGATGATGCTCGTAAGGCGGGCCAGATTAGTGAGCACCAAGCGAAAATACTTTACAAAGATTTACAAGGCAAAGAAGAGCAAAAACAAAAGTTAGACCAGGATTTTGCGGCGAAAAAGATTGAGCCAAAACTATATAATGAATGGGATGCGAATATTCGCACTGACGTGGCTTATGTAAAGAGTCGCGTCGAAGATTATATCGAAGACGACATTCGTCGCAAAAAACGTAAGATTAGATTAAAAATAGTAGGCTTTTTGGTGCTAATAATGGCGGTATGGGCGGTATTTGCCATTCCGCAGCATATTCATGCCAACCGATCGGTTGCAAATATTCCGGAACCAGTTCAGACAGACGTATCCGTCTTGATAGAGCAGGCGGAAGGGCGTGGCGAGGCCTTTGAAACAAAAAAGACGATTAGCGGTGATGGCTATGAGGTAGATATGACTTTTTTGGCGCACTACGACATCAAAGGGCTCGTAGTGGAGTTGGATGACTATGACCATATTAATGCTTCGGCGTTCGATAAGGCGATTCCGCGCGATATCAGCTTAGCCTGGGGGAAAGTGGCGGAGAATAAGAGTAGATTCAATTGGTCGCACGGTGGAAGGAAACTAAGTGTTGGCTACGATGAGAAGACGATTAAGGAGTTGGGGCTAAGCCGGAATTCGGTAATGGCGCATGTGTCGAATAACCACTTGTTGGTCGATCGAAAGGATTTGTACCGAAAGATCAAGCGGGTTCGGATTGGCGATTATATAGAAATGAAGGGTTACTTAATATCAGGCAAAATAAAAGACGGAAACGGGAACGAAGTGCGTGATGTTAAGTCGAGTTTGATTCGAACGGACTATTCTAGCAGTGTTTTGGATAGGCGAACTAGCTGCGAAATAATGTTTGTAACAGATTTGCAGTGGCTAGACTAGAAAATCATATATAATATAAGTTAATGAAAAGTGAGGTAAAGAGGCCGCAGGGTGGGCCTAGGCGGATTGTATATTTTGATTTGCTTAGGGCATTTGCGCCTTTGGCAGTAATACTAATTCATGTTTGCCCGAATGCGACAAAATTGGGCGGTATCAGTTCTACGGATACGGCAGATTTCGTGTTGGCTAATACGTTGCAACTGATACAACGCTGGGCGGTGCCGGTATTTTTAATGATGTCTGGCGCGTTGTTTTTGAATCCCAAAAAGCCTTTTAGTTATAAAAAACACTTCAAAAAATATGTTTGGCGCTTGGTGCTAGTTTATATTTTTTGGTCATTTATTTATGCGGCAGTGTCGGCTTTGATTCATTTTGGGCCAGGAGAGGGAAGATTGGCTTTCTTCCTAAAGCTGTTTTGTGGGATGCATTATTATCATTTATGGTATCTGATTGCGTTAGTTATGATGTATTTGCTGGTGCCAATTTTGCGAAAGGTGACGGAAGATAGGCGGCTGCTGGATTACTATTTGATTATAGGTATCGTAATTTGCTTTGCTTTGCCAATGATTGGCGAGTTATGCGAAATTATACTGGCCGGGGCGAAAGGATTGAATCCTGCGATTGCTGGTGTAATGAAGGGTGTGATGGATATGACGGAATATTCTGCCGGAAAACTATGTTTATATTTTGCGGTATATTTTGTGCTAGGGTATTTCTTACATACGGAACGACTTACTAAATTTACGCGTGTGACTTTGTGCGTTTTGGGCGCAGTGGCGTTGGTGGATGCGATATTGTTGAGCCAAATTAAGTTTAGGTTGCTTGGCTATTCTTGGTCGGGGGCGAGCGAAGAGAATATTAATATATTGACGCTTACCTATTCGGTGGCGATATTCGTCGGGGCAAAATATGCGCTGCGGAAGGCGCGAGATCTGCCAAAGTGGATTAAGAGCATGGCGAAGTATAGTTTTGGCATCTATCTTTGCCACGCTTTGTTTGTGGATTACGTGATGTATTATCCAAAGAGGCCAAGTATTATTCCGGTAGGGCATAGGAAGCTGGAGTTGCTATTATATCTTGGCGCATCGTTGGCAATTTACATGGTGTGTTTCTGTATAACTTGGGTTATGAGCCGGATTCCAGTATTGAAGAAATTTGTATAATGTATCTATTTCTTGATTGATTTAGCGACGGATTTTGCGCGCTTTTGCTCAAGTTCCTTTTCTTTGGGAGACTTTTTGTGAGGCTTGTTTTCGTTTTCTTTGGGCTTGGCGACAAAATTCGGAATAATAGAGCGCAGTTGGCTAACTAGTTTGTGGCGGGCGTGACTGCTGAAGACTTTGTCGAGCCAACCTGGGTTTGGTTTGGAATTCTTGGCCGTAATTATCTCGACAACATCGCCTTGTTCTAGCTTGGTCTTGAGATCGACCATTTTGCCATTTACGATGGCGCCAGTACATTGAGCGCCGATTTCGCTATGGAGGCGATAGGCGAAATCTAGAGGCATGGAACCTTTTGGCAAGTCGATGATATCGCCTTTGGGAGTGTAAACGAAGATTTTGTCGGCGAAAAGGTTAAGTTTGAGCTTCTTTTCGTCTATTTTTTCACCTGATGCTAGTTTGGCGGCGGATTCTTGGAGTTCGCGAATCCAGAGAAGGTGAGATGGGAGTTTGCTGACGCGTCCCTCGGTGTAGGCGGACGTGAGTTTTTGTTCGTTATAGAAGAAAGTGGCAGCAAGACCGCGTTCGGCGTAATCATGCATCTCGCGGGTGCGAATCTGAAATTCAACAATTTGTTTATCGCCAGTAATTACGGTAGTGTGGAGCGATTGGTAACCGTTTTGTTTTGGCATGGCGATGTAATCTTTAACGCGACCATCCATTGGTTTGAAAAGTGAGTGAATTATGCCAAGGACGAGGTAGCAGGTAGTGGTGTCTTCAACGATAAAGCGAAGCGCAATTATATCATAGATGCGGTCGATATTTTGGTTGTATTTAGCAAGTTTTTTATGAAGGGAATAAATAGATTTAACGCGGCCGTCGCAGCTGTATTTGATATGTTCTTTCTTGAGGGCTTGCTCGACGGCTTCTTGGGCGGCTTTGAGCTTTTTGTCGGCTTTTTTAAGGCGATCGGCGGTGAGGTTCTTGAGCTCTTCGTAGCGTTTTGGATTTACGTACATGAAGCTAGTTTCTTCGATTTCGACGCGGACGCGGCCCATCTGCAGACGGTCTGCTAGTGGCGCAAAGACTTCAAGTGATTCGCGGGCGATTTTCTTTTGTTTTTCGGGCGGAAGTGCGCCGAGGGTACGCAAATTATGCAGGCGGTCGGCTAGTTTAATAATAAGGACGCGAATATCCTGTCCGGTAGCAATAAGCAGCTTTAGAAGGTTATCGCCAGTTTGCGGCAAATATTCGTCGAGGTCCTTCATGCCGGAACGGGCTTTGCTAAGTTTGGTAACTCCGTTGACTAGAAAAGCGACATCTTTGCCAAATTGTTCTTCGATTTCTTTGAGAGTTAGAGGAGTATCTTCTACAGTATCGTGTAGAATACCGGCGATGATAGTATCCTCGTCCATATTCCATTCTTCAAGTATTTTTTTGACGGCGAGCGGATGAATAATGTATGGTTCGCCAGTCTTGCGGAACTGACCCTCGTGGGCTTTGGTGGCAATATCTATTGCCTGACTGATGCGCGGCGTCGATTTGCTCATATCAATATTATAACAGAGGAAAGCAGTTTAGACTAACCTTTATACTCTATTACTGAACGACATGATTTGCATTTGCCGACAGTGCCAATAATTGAATTAGTTTTGCCGCAGTGTGGACACTTAACGGCGTGTGGTGTTTTTTGCTTACTAGTGATGGCTTTTTCTTTGAGCTTTAGATCGTTTTCTTTGGCGATTTTTTCGTCGCGTTTCTGGAGGTCTGAATAATAGCCGCTGATTAATTGTGAGAGTTTGCTGCTAATTTGCTCTATGATATTGCGTAGCAGAAGAGTGACGATGAGCACGATGGCGGCTGTAGTGAAACTGAAACGGGCGAATTCGAGTAGGCGAGAATAATATTCGGAATTAATAATGTCTTGGAGATAGGAAATATTAAAGGATAAGTGTAAGGCATTGATGAGCCAATTGAGGCAAAAAGGTATTGTCAAAATAAGCGCAAATACCATAATGCAGACGGGAGCGCGGAAAAAATGGCGCTTGCCGTAAATAACATATCGAAGCAAGAAGACAATAACGCCTAGTGGCGGTAAAAAGAATAATAGCGCCAGTATGACTGGAATGCTACAAAATAGTTTCATAAAACGGTTATTCATAAATATAGTTTACCAATAAACGGCGATTTGTATCTAGTATAATAGATATAAGATGAGAAGATTGAAGATACATGGAGTTTATCGGCATTACAAGGGTGATTATTATTTAGTTGAGGATACGGCTTGTCATTCAGAAACGGGAGAAGAGATGGTGATTTATCGTAAACTTTATGGAGATGGAGGATTATATGTGCGACCAATGGATTTATTTTTATCCGAAATAGACCACGAACAGCATCCAGAAGTGAAGACGAAGTATCGGTTTACGTTGCAAAATATTAAAAGTATAAGGAAATAGGTATATGAAGCTGTATTCTTGGAATGTGAATGGGCTAAGGGCAATACTCAAGAAAGGGTCGTTGCAAAGCTTTATCGATGCGCACGATCCCGATATCTTGTGTTTGCAAGAGACTAAGGCCAAGCAAGGACAGGCAGAAGTGGATTTGCCAGAGTATGAAGAAATT
The DNA here is from genome assembly GCA_947307445.1 of uncultured Candidatus Saccharibacteria bacterium. GTDB lineage: Bacteria > Patescibacteriota > Saccharimonadia > Saccharimonadales > Saccharimonadaceae > UBA2834. Next base: position 11,776 of record CAMZJD010000007.1, read on the forward strand.
TGGAATTCAGCGGAGCGAGCGGGCTATTCTGGCACGGCAATATTTACGAAAATGAAGCCACTTGCTGTAGCTTACGGCTTTCCGAAGCATATTGAGGAGCAGGTCGAAGGATGGAGTGATCAATTTGGTGATGCTAGAAGAGAAGGGCGAGTATTGATGGCTGAATTTGATGATTTTTATCTAATAAACGTATATGTACCGAATGAAAAGCAAGATTTGGGGCGATTGAAATACCGGGAGTTGGTGTGGGATCGCGCATTGTTGGCCTATATGCGTGAATTAGACGCAAAGAAGGCAGTATTAGTGTGCGGTGATTTTAATGTAGCACATGAGGAAATTGATTTGGCGCGACCGAAACAGAATGAAGGAAATGCTGGTTTTACTAAAGAGGGGCGCCAGGGAATGACGAATTATTTGAGTAGCGGTTTTGTTGATACGTGGAGGGATTTGCATCCTAATGAGCAAAAATACACATGGTGGTCATACAGGGGCGGAGCGCGCGCGAAGAACATTGGCTGGCGGATTGATTACTTTTTGGCATCAGAACGCTTACGGGGGAGGATAGCCGCGGCAGAAATCTATGATAGTGTGACTGGTTCGGATCACTGTCCGATAATGGTGGAATTAAAATAATGTCGGACTACGATTATTGGAGCAAGCAAGGATTGCGGCCTTTATTTGCGGAAATCGATATGATGCCGCCTGAGCAACGTCGTTTTGCGGGAAAGTTGCTGATAATTGGCGGTAATAAGAATGCATTTTTCTCGGTAGCAAATGCGATGACGGTAGCTAATCGTACGGGCGTTGGTGAGGCGCGCGTATTATTGCCCGCAAGCGTAAAAGGGCAAGTTCCGGTAACCTCGGAAGTGTATTTTGCGCCAGTAGAAAACAGTTCGGGCGCATTTGGTAAAGAATCGGTGGCGGAGATGTTGATTCAGGCGGATTGGGCAGATGCGGTTGTATTAATTGGCGATGTTGGTAAAAATGCCGAAACGACGGTGGCTTTGGCGGAATTTATGCGTAATTGCCCGAAACCGGTTTATGTGACGCGCGATGCGGTTGATGCGATTACTCCAGAAGTTGCGGATTGGAGTATGCTACGCGAGGCTGAGACAGGCTTATTAATGACCGTGCCGCAGTTGCAAAAGCTGTTGCGCACGCTTTATTATCCGAAGGTAATTACGCTTTCGATGCCCACTAATCAGCTGATAGAGATCCTGCATAAGTTCACGATTAGCTATCCCACGATGTCAATAGTAACGTTTCATAACGGGCAGATTATTGTTGCTCAGGATGGGGCAGTGGTGACGGAGGCGTTGTCGGATACGGAATGGACCCAAATCACGCTTTGGGGTGGGGCCTTGATGGTAGAAATGGCAATACTGAAACTATGGAATGTGTCGGCGGCTAGCTATAAAGTTTTTGCGAGTGCGTTACTGAACAAGAGCTAGAAAAAACCCAGGCCTTTTGAGCCTGGGTGTGACGGTTATAAAATAGAGTCAATAAGATTGTGTACGGAAGCCACGACGTGACCGTCCGGAGTGGCATTTTTAACCTCTTCGGGAGCGCTTTCGAGCGCATAGCCGTCAAATTCTACAATCATACCGATGTCATTTATATCATCGCCGATTGTTGTGATTTTTCGGTTCTTGATGAACGAGCTATTGCAGTTATACGCTATAGCGTGCTCTTTGCTGGCATTTTTCCCAAAAATTTCGATGACATTTGTCATATTGGGATTGATCCAGCTCAGGTGCAAATCGTGGTTCTTGCGTACGTCTGTATATGCAAAGAAGCTGAGTGACTCGCTAAAATATTTAGCAAGAATAGATTCAGCTATGCGTAAGTCTTCCGCGCGCTCGAACCAAATTCGATATTTGCGACTGTAGGGTGCAAAGCCCTGAACTTCTTCATTGTCGCGATAGCCGATAACTGCGTATGCTCCAGAGAACTGCGTATCATCAAACTCTTCGAAAAGCATTTGAGGCAAGTATGCGCCTCCCAAATCCTCTGATTGAATAACCTTCCCGCGTGCGGTCATAAAAGTCATGCCGCCATTTAAAATCAGATAATCCGCATATCGATGGATGCGTGGTAGAATTCTGACAATGTCGGCATAATCGCGCGAAGAGGCGATAATGAAATAACCGCCTCTTTTTCGCCAACGGCGAACTGCGCGCAGGTTTTTACGTGTTTCGCTGGGCGAATCATGCAGGAAGAGTGTGTAGTCAAAATCACTGACAATACACTTAATTCCGAGCTCTTCGCGCCAGAGGGCTTTTATCACTTTCTCGCTGAAATACACGATAGCCAGATAGATAACGAGAGTAAGTATTCCCAACGCTACTACGCCATAATTGCGTTCGGTGAAGCTGAGCGCGGTTACTACCGCTATCGCCAGCACAACTGTTTTGATGACAAGTCTGTCTATCCAAACCATTCCTTATTCCTCCTTGAGCTGCTCGCCTGTTAAAGTACGAATACGATAGATGTCGTAAACGATACTAACAAGGCTCATGGCCGCAATAATGACCATGACGATGTAATTGGCACGCGCGAGGCGCTCATGAATGACTGGAGCTGCCAACGATAATGTGGCGGTTCCGAGCCATACGCAAATTGTCGCCATGCGCATTTTGTCTACTATACTAGCGCCACTGCCGGTTGGCAGTTTGGCATAACTACGCACGAACCAAATGAAGAATATGACATCGCGCGCAAAAGTGATTATGATGCACATGTAGAAAATGCTCCGGTTAATGATTCCTGGAGCATACAGCGTGGCGTTGGTGGCCAGGATATAGGCGACGACCATTGGATAAAAGATAATCTTATCTCCAAGGGGGTCGAGTGCCTTGCCGGCTTTTGTGGTCTGACCAAGCTTTCGAGCTAAATACCCGTCGGCTGCATCGGTCATGATAGCGACGCTCATAATGATGGTAGCTACGATGCCGCTGATTGCGCCAAAAGGCTGTGCAACGAATATGTGCGGCACCAGCACGGATAGCGCCATTCGCCCAATTGAGATCCAATTGGGGGTTCCGACGCGACCGTTGGTATTGGCAAGCCAACTTTCGTCTGTTGCATGTAGAGTTAGTAGCACGCAGAAGAATGCGTGACAGATGGCTGCCATAGCCAAGACGTACCATGCGTAAATCACGATAGTGCCATTTTCGCCTTCGATAGATACGATGAAAAGCGCGACCGTTGTTGATAAGCGTAGTACGATCGGGGTAGGCGTATACCAGGGGCCTTTTTCTGTGTTTGGTTTAGCCTGTAGATAGGCGCCATGCGCAAAGATCATAATAGTGTCACAGATTGCAATAACTGCCCAAAGGTAGGAATTGCCGGGGAACGAATCGCCGAGGATGTATGCGGCGATATTGCAAGCAATGACGGTAATTTCCGGTGCGGAAATGTGTGTGATTGCGAGCTCTAACCAAGCTAATAGGGTGGGCGATGATGCTTTTGACTCCATTTTGAAACCTCCTTTTTAAGGTGCGGAACTATCGTTCATGTTTGTCGAACGATGCAACTGCAAAAAGTGTCGCGTCGTTGACTCGACTAAGATATATTTTAGCATAAAAAGAATGGTTAGTCAAGGAAAAAGCCCCTTAGCCTTGTGCGCACGAGCGACATAAAGGCAAGGGGCTGGATCAGTTAGTGATAATAGAAGAACTCGTCTCCTACCTTCACGATCATGCCGTCGGTCTGACCAAGGTACTCTGCAAGATATTCTACCGTGCAGAGGTAGGCCTCTTTCCAGGCTTCACGGTACTGATGGATGCTCACGTCTTCGGGAAGAAGGGAACCGAGGGTGTTGCATACTGCCGTATAGCGGACGGCGTGCTGAATGCCATCTTTGGTTACGGTCCTGGCTTCCTGTACAGTGCCGTCAATGGCGATATGCATCTTTCTTTCAACGCGCTGCAGCACATCGCCCAATACCATCGAGACATACTCGAGGTCAACGGCATTTCCTTCGACGTAATCATTATTGGCTTTCATGGGGATTACGACGTCGCCAGTAATAACACCGACTATTTCATCACGTTTCATTTTCATATACACACTCCTTTCGGGATCTGATATTGGGAATTGGGGGGTGTTAGGTTGCTCTGCAGCCCGTTTTAATTACCTTATAGATAACGAAAACGGGATGCAGATGCGTGAGAAATTCTATTATTTAACTAACTGCTTAAAGGTGCTATGGTCGGATAGTTCTCACGAACCATAAGTTTATTATAGCATATATGCTTATTTTTGTCAATGCTTACGATTATTCGTTATGGTTTGCTTGCATCGGGCGTCGCCTCGCAAATAAAAATGCAAACATTTTTGCTTGTCTCAGCTCATACGAAGCGTGACCCCTCTTCGGGTTCTGCGCCCTCCTTGCGCAGAACAAAAAACAGCCCTCTGGGCTATCTTTTTGCTCTGGTGGGCAAGGAGGGACAGCGTACTTATCGCTTGCGCTCAAGTACTTGCATCGGGCATCGCTTCGCAAATAAAAATGCAAGCATTTTTGCTTGTCTCGGCTCCTACGAAGCGTGAACCCCCTTCGGGTTCTGCGCCCTCCTTGCGCAGAACAAAAAACAGCCCTCTGGGCTATCTTTTTGCTCTGGTGGGCGAGGAGGGACTTGAACCCTCACGGCATTGCTGCCAACAGATTTTGAGTCTGTCGTGTATACCAATTTCACCACTCGCCCAGATGGGGATGATGTTTAGATTCTATCATGAAAACGCCAAATATGCTAGAATAAGGACAATGGATAATAGTAAAGGTGGGCAGGGTAGTTCGATGCCGAGCTGGAATGCTTGGGCGGCTGCTGGTAATTCTGCGCAAAAGGACACAAAACCTAAGGGTTTGACTGGTGCCCAGATAAGCGCTCGCATGCAGCAGAAGACGGTGACCGATTTGGCGCGTAAGAAACTACTTGATGCCTATAAGACTACGCAAGGTGGCGAATCTGCGAATGTTAAGAAAGAAACGAAAACATCCCCGATTCCGCAAGCAACTTCCCAAGATTGGCGGAAGTATCATTCGGCGTGGCAAAGTTATTATCAGAAGTACTATGGCGAGTATTATGGAAATGCGGCGCGTGAATATGTGGCGCGCGAAAAGATGAAAATGGAGCGAGCGCAGCTTGAGCGCGAGCGCAAAGAAAAACAAGCTGCATATACGCCGCCAATGGCGCCGATAGCGACTGCGGAATCACAAGAGGTGCAGGACGATTTTCGCGAGAAGATTCGCAAGAAAGCTGAGAAACGAGCTAATGCCATCAAGCGTTCGCGACACTTTATCCCATTATTGATTGGCGGCATTATCTTATTAATCGGTATTTGTTTTCAATACAATCAGGTGATAGCGTCGCATATTGTGGCTTATATTTCACCTGGCAATACGGAAGTTAATGAGATAACGGAGATTGATCCGACGTTGTCGATTAAGACGCACGATAAGCCATATTTAATGATTCCGAAGTTGAATATTGAGGTGCCAGTGATTTTTGGGGCAAAGAATGATGTTAATTCTATGAACGTCGCAATGGATAATGGCGTAGCGAATTTCTCTGTGCCTGGTGTGGCAGCAATGCCTGGAGAGATTGGCAATTTTGTAATTTCTGGCCATTCGGCGGGTAATATCTATCAGCAAAGTAATTACAAGTTTATCTTTTCTGGATTGACGCGCATGAAGGATGGGGATTTGATGTATATGGATTACAATGGGGCGCGTTATACCTATAAGGTGACGGGTACGAAGACCGTGAAGCCGACCGACGTGGCGTCTTTGCGACAGATAGCGAAAGATAACGAGGGAAAGCCAATGATGACGTTAATTACTTGCGTGCCGTTGGGGACCTCTCGGGAGCGTTTATTGGTATATGGCGAGCAAATATCGCCAAGTTATGAAAGTGCGCCTTCGCAAAATCCGAATGAACCTACTGATGACAATGGCAAAACGGAGATGCCGGCCAACCATGACTCGCCGCTAGAGGGGTTCTGGAAGTGGTTAACGGGGCAGTCATAAATAATCCCGCCGATGTGGCGGGATTATTTTATTATGTTTGCTGATTAACTATTTTATTCAAGCTTTTGACGCTTTAGAACGTAAATTGTTTCCGATTCGGCAGTATCTGTTTCTTTGTCCGCTTCGGCCTCTTTAATCTCGAAGTAGTATAGCCAGCGATTATTTTCGGTAATGTTGATCGGCTGTTGGTTGTTTACGGTGAGGATCTCACGACGGTTGTCGCCGTCGAAATCGCGAATAATAATTTTATTATCGTTGTTTTCCCAGAAGATATAGCTATCCAGCCAGTTCAGTTTGGATGATTCGGCTTCCGTAACGCTATCGAAGTAGTTGCGCGTTTCGATATCGATAGTAGTTACATTTGAGCTACCTGCAAATGCCACGATACGACCAAGCTGGTTAGTGCTGGCAATGGTAGGCGTGAAGGGCAATTCGCGTTTTACGTATTCTTTTAGACTGTTCTTGCTAGGTTTGTCGAAAGATGGGTAAGTTCCGCCAAAAACAGTTATTTGATTATCGAGACTATAGCCAAGCCAAGATTCGTTCCAATAACTACCCATCGCCAGAGTGATATTTGGCTTTTTATCCTTGAGATCTAGAACGTCAGTTGAGCCTTCCTCGCCTTCTTTGTAGATGCGGATTTTTCGGTAATTATGATCTTTTGCATCGATGCCTACGTAGGCGATAGTGTCTTTATTGTTTGCGAATTGCTCGACGTTTGAAATTAGCACGCCTGAAATAGTGTGGCTACTACTGTCGATAATGTGAATATTGTTTTTCTCGAGTGCCCATAATTTTGAAGCGGAATCGTTCAGGATACGTACGTCGCTAAAATCTAGACCAAACTTTTCATTAAGATTGATACTTTTTTCGATATTCTCTAAATCCAAGATGTGCCAAGTAGTCTTGTCGTTGCGCTTCCAAGTTGCCAGCACCTTGTTGCCGTTTTCATTCCAGGCACGTATGCTAATTTCGCCTTCTAGTACATTTTCGTTGTTGCCGAGGGCTTGATTGAGCGATAGTTTGCGGACGTTGATTTTTTCGCCTTGAATGTCGCTGTATAGAATTATTGGCGTGTCATGTTCGATGGTAAGCAAATGCTTGCGGTTGCTTGAGAATTCGGCGAGGCGCAGATTGTTGTAATTTGCGACGTTTGTAGTCTCGACTTTGACGGGGAATAGGCGAGCCCATTCGATACGAGTCAAGAGTCCGGCATCAACCTTGATAGTCTTTTCCCAAGTATCATATCCGCTTTTGCCGATCTTAACGCGATGTTCGCCCGAGCTGAGCATCTTATTAAAGTCGGTGCGGCTGAACTGGGTCTCATTGTCGATTTCGACAGATGCGCCTTTTGGGTTTGAGCTGATTTGGATTAACCCAGACTGTTCGATTCCGCCTTGCTCATTAAATCCGTAGCCCATCGCGACGAGCATTAACACAAATACGATTGCAATTACGGAAATGCCCATGAAGATATTTGTCATAACGACACGGGCGTTTTGAATCTTCTTTTTTCTCTTCCTGTCCATAGTTTAGTTTAAGTAGTTTATTAGTTCTGAATATAATTATATAACAAAAAACCGCTTATGGTTAAAATTTGAATACGCACCCGTATAATATTTTTGGTTTCTATATTAAAACGCTATTGATTTTCGAATATTTATGTTTTAAGATTACATTAGCAGTATAAAGTGAGGAGAAATGGACGGAGTTATCAAGAATTCAAGGCGGGGTGGTGTGGCAAATCATGCTAGTTCGGTGGACCATCGGCGCGTGCAGAGATCCTCAACTTTAAATCGGAAATTCGTCAAAAAACCAGTGGTGAGGCCAAAGGTGACCAGTTCCGTTGCGATGGGCGCAAAGAGCCTTCGTAGGGCCGTGGGTAGCCGTACGATTTTACAAAAAGGCGGTAGCGTGAAGTTGCAACCAATTCATAATATAGCTACCAAGCAGCAGCCTGCGCAGGCGCAGAAAACAGAGCGACATATTAGTGTTGGCGAAATAGAGAGAGTAGCAGTTCATCATTCGATTGATCAGCAAAACGCTCAAAAGCAGCAGACTCAATCTGCTCAAGCTCAACGCAAGGCGGCGATTCAGCAAGTCGCAAAGAAGCGTGGCGAGGATGTTTATATAAAAAATGCACGAGTGCAGGCCGTAAAGGAGCGCATGGCCGCCAAAAAGGCTGCCGCAAAAGATGACGGCGCAAAAAGATTGACGGCTAAACAGATGAAAGATCGCGCAATCCAACAGGCCTTGAGTCGCATGAACCGTATTGACAATGCGAAGGGTGCGGGCGCTAAAAGCGTTATGCAAATACAGCTAAATAATGATTCGCAGAGTAAGAAGGGTATATTCCGCGGCAAGAAGTTTGCAATTGCGGCTAGCATGGCGGTGGTGACTGTGGCATTGCTTGGCTATCTAGTGTATTTGAATATGCCAGATATTTCGGCTCGTGTAGCTGCGATGCATGCTGGTATTGAGAAGTCTTATCCTAGCTATATCCCTTCAGGCTATCGCCTGGACGGTCTCGTAAAGGAAGATAATGGTCGCATCACGATGAATTTCAAGAATGAACAGAACCGTAAGTTTACTTTGCAAGAAGAAAAATCTAGTTGGGACTCAGTTGCTGTGCTAGCGAATTACGTAAAAAAGAATTGGGGTACGGATTATTCGATCGCAAAGGGGCAGGGGTTGACGATTTATATTTCTGGGTCAAATGCAGTTTGGGTGAATGGCGGAGTATTATATGTCATCAATGATCCAGACAATGGCCTAAAATCGAATGATTTGCACGATATTGCAGTAAGTTTGTAAATGTATACGCCCACCGCAAGGTGGGCTTTTTGTTCCTTTGGTATAATGATAAAAATAGGAGGAAAGATGATTGGATTTAAATATACTGGTGGCATCATAAGCGAAGAAGAGTATCAGAAGAAGATTGATATTGCACGTACTTTTGTTGCGCGTGCCGAGCAGGATGCTTTTGGTGGCTGGGTAAACTTACCAATTAATTACGATAAGACGGAGTTTGAGCGCATCAAGAAGGCGGCTAAGAAGATTAATGATGATTCGGATTGTTTGGTATGTATTGGAATTGGCGGTAGCTATCTTGGTCACCGCGCGGTTATTGAGACGCTTGGTGGCGAGAGGGGGAGAACAAAAATTTTATACGCAGGTAACTCTTTGAGCGCACGAGAGATGCGGCGCGTGATAGATAGGCTAGGCGATGCGGATTTTTCGGTTAATGTAATCTCGAAGTCGGGTACTACTACTGAGCCGGCGGTGGCTTTTCGGGTGTTTAAACAGATGTTAATAGACAAATATGGCGCCGAGGAAGCTGCAAAGCGTATTTATGCGACGACGGACGCTGCGAAAGGAGCGCTGCATGATGAAGCGGCGGCTAAAGGTTACGAGTCGTTTGTGGTGCCAGATAATATTGGGGGCCGTTACTCGGTTCTGACGGCAGTTGGATTATTAGCAATTGCGACGGCGGGGATAGATATTGATGCACTAATGGATGGTGCCGCAGAAGAGCGTACGAGCTTGATATCTGATGGCGGTTTTGCGGCGGAATATGCGGCCATGCGTAATCTCTTATTCGAGAAAGATTATAATATTGAGATTCTGGCGAATTTTGAGCCGCAGTTTATGTATTTTAACGAATGGTGGAAACAGCTATTTGGCGAAAGTGAAGGTAAAGATCAAACGGGTATTTATCCGGCTAGCGTTATTGACTCAACTGATTTGCATTCGATGGGGCAATATATCCAGCAAGGGCGTCGTAATCTGTTTGAGACTTTTGTGGAGGTGGCGGCGGACTATAACGGAATTACGGTTCCAAAAATGGATGAGAATTTGGATGGGCTTAAGTATCTAGAAGGAAAAGAGTTAGACTATATCAATAAGACGGCGAATGCAGCAACAAGAGAGGCGCATACTTCTGGCGGCGTTCCAGTGTTGGAAGTTACTATGCCGAAGATTGACGAGCGGTCGCTAGGCGCGTTGATTTACTTCTTTGAGATGAGTTGTGCCTTGAGTGGTTTTACGCTTGGCGTTAATCCGTTCGACCAGCCCGGCGTAGAGGCGTATAAGACAAGGATGTTTGAGCTCTTGGGCAAGCCTGGTTACGAGAAATAAAGGTATTCTGCCGTAATATAAAAATCGCCACTACGAAGTGGCGATTTTTAGGGAGAAGATTATCGCTGTCGATTAGCGTTTGAATGGATTCTCGAGACCGAGGCGAGAATTGGCTTCGGCAATGCGCATTAATTCGTTGTATTTTGCAATGCGTTCGGTGCGTGATAGTGAGCCAGTCTTAATTTGGCCTGTGCCGAGACCAACGGCGAGATGAGCAATAGAAGTATCTTCTGTTTCGCCGGAACGGTGCGACATTACGCAACGGTAGCCGTTTTGCTTGGCAAGAAGGACGGCGTCGATAGTTTCGGTGAGGGTGCCGATTTGGTTTGGCTTGATTAAGATAGCATTACCGGCGTGTTCGTCGATGCCGCGTTGGAGCAGTTTGGAATTCGTAACGAAGAGATCGTCGCCAACGAGTTGAATACGGTCGCCGAAGCGCTCGGTAAGCATACGCCAGCCACCCCAGTCGTTTTCGCCAAGACCGTCTTCGATGGAGACTACTGGATAATTATCGGTAATCCATTGATACCAGTTGGCGAGATCTTCGCTAGATTTCCAGTCGCCATTGGTCTTAAGTTCGTAGTGGTCGCCATTGGCGAACTCGGAGGCGGCAATATCCATAGCAATGGCAATGTCTTTGCCAAGCTCGTAACCAGCTTTTTCGACGGCGAGTTTGATGAGTTCGAGTGGCTCATTGTTGCCATCCTTGACAAATGGAGCATAGCCACCCTCATCGCCAACCGTGGTAGCATACTTACGCTCCTTTAGCACGTTTTTGAGTACATGGAAGACTTCGGCGCCCATGCGAACAGCTTCGGCCATGTTGCCGGCGCTGACTGGGATAATCATGTATTCTTGGAAATCGGTAGACCAATCAGCGTGCGCGCCACCGTTCATGACGTTCATCATCGGCATTGGAAGCTTCATGTCGTCTTGAGTGCCGGCGATTTCGGCGATATATTCATAAAAACGCATTCGCTTAGCGTGGGCGACAGCTTTTGCGCAGGCCAACGAAACGGCGAGGATAGCATTAGCGCCGAGATTGGATTTATTTTCGGTTCCGTCTAGATCTAGCATGAGGCGGTCAATTTGGCGTTGGTTGCTTGCGTCATTGCCAACAAGAACATCGCTAATTTTATTGTTCACATTCCAAACGGCTTTGAGTACACCTTTGCCATCGTACTGGCTCTTGTCGCCGTCGCGAAGTTCGAGCGCCTCGCCGGCTCCGGTAGATGCGCCAGATGGGACGGCGGCACGACCGGCGTGGCCGCTCTCTAGAATAACGTCCGCCTCAACGGTTGGATTGCCGCGTGAGTCAATAATTTGGCGCGCATGAATAAGTCTAATATTGCAATTTGGTTTTTGCATAATTGATGCCTTTCTTCTCCCTAAGTTATGCGTAATCTTCTGAACTAAATTATAGCATAATGCTTATGAAAAATATTGGGTTTTGAATTTTTTTGTGTTATATTTATGCTAAATACAACTTATAGGAGGGCATATTAGCTATGGCAACGAAAACTGCCACAAAAAAGAAAACATCAACGGGTGCGAAGAAGTCCACTACTACCGTGAAGAGGAGTACGGCAAAAAGTAAGCTTCCGATTGGCATTTATAAAGAAAATTATCCAGAGGCTCATATTGCAACTGGCAAATACAAATTCTTCTTTGTATTGTTTGGCGTAATGATGGTACTATTCGCTGCAATTTCTGTTTGGCTATGGATGTTCTCCAGCGAATTATTGATTAAATATCAGAAGATTGAGACCTGTGCTCGTAACGGTGAGACCTGCGAAGTTCGAGTTAACTACAACGTTGAACCAGAAGCTGACGCTGAGTAAAAATAAGGTATAACGCCGATGTTGGACGCCGACGAGGAAAAGAAAATCGACGAGGAGGCTATTGCCGAAGAAGAGTTCGTAGCGGATTTGGAAGATACGATTGAAAATCCACTAATATTCGATGGCGATAAGATTACGGTCGAGAACAAAAAGAACGAGTCGGCGTCTAAGCCAGAGAGGGAAGAGTTGCCAGGGGCGGTGGGGTCAGGCGATTTGATTCCTGAAGAGAAACCCTTTAATAATGAAGAAGCTTTAAGGAGCGAGAACGTGAATAACGATCAAAATCCATTTAGTCCAGACAGCCCTTCCGAGAAAGGCTTTGGCGGACCAAATGTTGCGCCGTTGGAAGATGCGGCAGAAACGATTGCGCCAGCTGCTGCGGCGGCGGAAGCAGAGACTGTTGCTGATGCGCCAGCGGCAAACCCATTTGCAGGGCCGGCAACCGAAGTATCTGGTGTTGCGCAGGGTGGCAATAATAATAGTTCAACAGAAAACAGTACAAACGCAGGCGTATTTGCTAGCACGGAACCTGCTGCAGCTACAGCAGTCACAAGCGGTACGGCCGAAAGTGCACCTACAGTGCAAGATTTAGCTAATGGCGCTAATAAACCGAAGAAGAAAAAGACAGGCTTAGTAATCGGAATCGTGTTGGTGATTTTATTGTTAGGCTTGATTGGCGGTGGCATTGCGTTCTATTTGATACACGAATCGAAAGAACGCGTGATTGGCGATTCAATTGTTAACTTGATTGAAGCTAATGCGCGTCAATTTGATGGTACTTATACTCAAACAAACTTATCTGACGAGGATGATTCATTCGAGTCATTTACGTTGACATTCAAGGGCGATAATAATAGCGCTAACTTTAGTGGTAGCGGCTCTCTTCACATTGACTTGAAAGAAGGTAAGGATATCGAGTTGGAAGTTAGTGGCGCATATATTAGCAACGATGCTATTTATGTAAAGATTAACGGCATCAAGAAAGCTATAGACGATGCCATGAAGGAAGACATGGACTCTTCTGGTGGCGGTTTATCTTCTGACGAAGAAATGGCATTCATGATGGATATTATTAGTTCTATTGTAAAGCCGTTGGATGATCAATGGATTAAGATTAATGCTAGTTCGCTTAAGCCTTATGCCAGTTTAAAGAGCGGCTATGATTGTATGTCGAATGCGATTGACGGCTTCGCGAAAGAGGAGAATAAGGAAAAGATTGTAGAAGCCTACAAGAATCATCCGTTTGTGATGGATACCGATAAGGATAGCAAGTCGTCTGATGGTTTGAATTATTATTACATCAAGAGTGACAGCGAAGAGTCGAAGGCATTTAGTGAAGAAATTGAGAAGATTGATTTTGTAAAAGATTTCAAGTCTTGTGCCAATATTAAGTCGAGTGAAGATGACGACGATGATGAATCAGATTTGACTAGCGAACTCAGTATTGGTATTTCGCCGTGGGCACATGAGCTCAAGCATGTAAAAGGCACAGCTAAGAGCAAAGATTATAGTGCTGAAATAAACATTAAGATCAGCTATGACGATAAGTCCGTGGCAGCACCAACTAGCGACGCTAAGACGCTAGATGAATTGGCGAAAGATCTGAGTAAATCAATAAAAGACGTACTAAGCGAGCAGATTGCGACCATGTGCAAGGAATACAAGACATATGGCGAATCAGTATATAATTACTGCGTAGAGCAGTATACTAAAAGACTTGATGAAGAATTTAATTTTGAGAATCTAATTAATTCAGGTCAGGGTATGATAAAAACTTCCATCTAGTTAGTGACGGGAGTACGCAAGAATCACCAGTGCAAAAGCTGGTGGTTTTTGTTTGAGTGTTACAATAAAGAATATGAACGTTACGCCAAAATTAAAAGCGAAACTGAAAGAACTTCCAAAGGAACCGGGAGTGTATTTTCATAAAAACCGTGACGGAGAAGTAATTTATGTGGGGAAAGCGGCGATATTGCGCAACCGCGTGCGACAGTATTTTCAATCGCCTGAGCGGAAGGATGCGAAGACGCGAGCGTTGGTGGCAGAGATTGATGATACGGACTGGATTGTAGTTGATACAGAGATGGATGCGCTTTTTCTTGAAAGCGAAATGATAAAGCGCTATATGCCAAAGTGGAATATACTTTTGCGAGATGACAAGTCTGTAAGCTATGTAAGAATTGATATGAAGTCGGAAGTTCCGTATGTGTCAATGACGCGAAATCCTGACGATGATGGCGCGGAATACTTTGGGCCATATTATGGAAAAGTGGCGATTACGCGCGCGCTTAGAATTTTGCGGAGGATTTTCCCTTATTACGATAAGCCGTATAATGGCAGAAAAACATTAAACACGGATTTGGGCC
>CAMZJD010000008.1 GCA_947307445.1 uncultured Candidatus Saccharibacteria bacterium
TTTTTATGCTATAATGTATCTCACTTTTTGTACCTTACGAGGAGGTGAACTATGTCCACGTTTTTATATTTTGTCCGTCATGGACAAACCGCAGCCAATCGCCATTTCCGCATCAGCGGAAGAATCGATCTCCCGCTAACCAACGTTGGCGCTAAACAAGCTGCCCGTTGCCGCGAAACACTCATGCGCATAAACATCGATGCCATCTACTGCTCGCCACTACTTCGCGCTCGTCAAACCGCAGAAATTGCCACCGACCATCCAGAAATAATCTATGACGAGCGTTTATTGGAACGCGACTTTGGCCGTATTGACGGTAAGTTTGCGCCATTCGCCATGATGAAAATCTGGGATTACGACCAAAGTTTTACGCGTTCACATTATGGCGAAGAAACGCTATTACATTTAGAAAGTCGCGCCCAAGAATTCATCGACATGATCCGCGAGAAACACCCGGACCAAAACGTTGTCGTCTTCTCGCACGGCGGTATCGCCACAGCGATCAACGCCGTGTTAGATGATAGTCATTCGCGTGAAGGAAACTATTTCCAAAAACTGCATCTCAAAAACGGTGCCATCTCATGTTTCACCATTTAACCCTGACCCCCGGGACCGCCGGGGGTTTTCTCTTCCATTGACTCTTTCAAGATTTTATGCCATAATAAAAACAACCGCAGATTGCGAGCTTTTTGCATCTCGTCATCACTGGTAGATCTTTGAAAAGGAGTGATTATATGAAAAAGATCCTGCGTTTTTTTAACGCCGCGATTATTAACATATCCGCCCAAGAGTTATTTATGCTCACTGCGACCATTCTCAGCTATATCCTTTATGGTACGGTTTTGCAAAACTTATATCTCTGGCTGGTTATTTTAATCTGCGACGTAACCATTATTGGCGCACATGGCGCTTGGCGTCTCCGTTGCCGCGACAAAAAAGGACCTTGGCGCATCCCTACTCCACTCATATTACGTTGGGTGTGTTTTGCGCTACTCGTCATCGCAAGCGACAACAACATGGTATCAACTTTCGCCTGGTATCTCATGACATACACTGCCGTCTGCCACACGTTCTATTGCGTTCTACTCACCATGGACGTTCACAACAGCAGTTGGCTTGAAGGTACCCACGGCGAAATCGGTATTCCAAATTGGATATCTATTACCCGCATGGCCTTATCAGTCTTAGTACCGCATCTCTTCGCCGTCCAACCATTCGGACAAATCAGTTGCGCTTTAGCAACTATTATTCTACTAGCCGCTATCGTCACTGATGCGGCAGACGGATATATTGCCCGCAAACTAAATCAATGCACCAAAGCCGGCAAAGCTCTTGACCCACTCGGAGATAAGTTCATCTTTTATCCAACCGCTATCGCTTTCATACTGGCCACCCATGGCACAGTCTATTTGGACTTAGCTATTTTGCGCTGGATCTTCTATATCTGTTTCGCAATCATGCTTGCTCGCGACGTTCTCTATATCATTTGGTTTGCGCTCTATTATGCGCGCCTACCAAAAGGCATGAGCGCCAGCATGATCGACAAGATTCGCATGGCTACACTTTGTGCCTGGCTGGGGATTTCTGCGCTTGCGCTCACTTTTCCAGCCATTCAGCAGCGCATGGCCATTTCGGGCTTCGCTTTCATGCTATTAATCGCCGTTTTAAGCGTTGCAAGTTTTATCGTCGATTATCGCCGCATGAGCGCCGCCTTACGCGCTTTAAAAAACAATTCGCCGCACAAAAAAGATACAGCATAAATCGCTTCACCCATCAAATAACCGCCAGCTTTCAGCTGGCGGTTTTTCTATTTTATTAATATCGCACTGGCAAATATTTTGTGCAGCTCAAGATTTGGGTTCCACAATCGCAATATCGCTGCTCGCATCATCAATGAGCCGTCCCATAAATTAACTGGCGTCCAATTCGTGTCGCGTAATTCCGTCGTCACCACATCGCCATTCTGCGCCGCAATCAACTGATTATTATGGAATACCAGTAATGACAACTGATAGCTAACCGTAAATTTATGCAGTGTTTCAATTAATTGATTCGTTGGCATCGACAACGTCACAACTTTTGGATAATACAAAGTGCGCAACAACTTTTGTAATTGCGGCATAGTCACGAATAATCCAGTCTCCACTTCGCGTTGCGTGCTCCAATTCGTTACGTCCGCCGTCGCCGCATCTACAGCGTCACGCGTGAGATAAACTGGCTTCTCGCACTTCTTTAGAAACTCCGCCACAACAATTGATGTTTCGGCATTCTTGCCTATATCACCAATCATAACTACAGCGTCTGCCCATTCAGCCTGCGTCAACATCTCCGAAAGCGCATGCTTGCCAAACGCGCCCGATGTTTCCGCCTCTGCAAAATACACTTCCGGCGTACTCGGAATCTGGTTTTTCAGAGAACTCGGCAGTAATGCGCGCACTCCACCTACGCCCATTTCGTTTGCTATTTTCAATGCATTCGCTACCGCGAAAAAAGCGCCTTTATTACCGCCAATAACTAATACTTTTCCTGCCAAGCGCCGCTGTTCCGGCTGTTCGATGTCTACCTCTTTAAATAATGGCGTTTTGTCTTGTTTTTGCCAATAATCATAGTCGTTCATTACTTCAGCTCCAACAAAATTGGACAATGGTCCGACCCCATCACTTCATCACATATCTCCGCCGCCACAATCCGATCACTTAAACCAACAGAAGCTAAGAAATAATCTATCCGCCAACCAACATTCTTCGCACGCGCACCGCCTCGATACGACCACCACGAATACTGAATCTGATCTGGATGAATCGCCCGAAAAGTATCCACAAAACCTGCTCGCAAATATTGTGTCATGCCGGCCCGCCCCTCCTTAGTGAAACCAGCATGGCCCTCATTGGCTTTCGGTCGAGCTAAGTCGATTTCCTCGTGTGCAACATTGAAATCACCACATACTATCACCGGTTTAATTGTGTCTAATTGTTGCATGTACGCCAATAACGCTTTATCCCACACTAATTCACGATACTTTAGACGACCTAAATCGTCCTTTTCATTCGGCACATATACATTCACTAAGAAAAAGTCTTCAAATTCCGCCGTTAATACGCGCCCTTCTTTACGGGCATCGCCGAAATCGTCTTCCCAACCGCTAATCGCAGTTGTAATACCTTCTGGAAAATCATAATGTACACTCACGGGATGAATTTTCGTAAAAATCGCTGTACCAGAGTATCCAGCTCGCTCAGCTGAATTCCATAACTCCTCATATTCGGGCAAATCTATCTCTGCCTGTCCCCGCTGCGCTTTCGTTTCTTGCAAGCATAAAATATCCGGCGCATATTCTTTCACAAAGTTCTGCAATGCACCCTTACTTAGCACTGCACGCAACCCATTCACATTCCAAGAATAAATCTTCATATCTCTATTATATAATAGACTACACTAAAGCCGTCACCTAAGCCAGCTATAATTTCATAGATTGAGACCCATATATACCCAAAAAAATCTTGCTATAATAACGTTATGCGTAAGAATTTTATTACTAAAGCTATTTGTAGCTTCCCAGTTATATTAATTATTGGCTATTTCGTACCCGCGATAGCCGTCATATTAGCCCTATTCCGTTATGTCGTATACGGCAAAACTCATTTTTACCGCACACCAATCGTTCTTTTGGTTGCCGGCCTATTGCTTTTACTCCCACGCGGGCTCGAGCTTGCTATGGCTAACTTCAATTTTAATCTCGGCATTCCTTATTGGTCTGAGATTATAGCGCATCCGCTCTATCCAAAGTTTACCGACTATGGCAAATTCCTTGCTATTTTCGCCATCATTTTACTTGTCGTCACCTACGTTCTGCGTAATTTTATTGAAGGCCTCAGCAATAAATTCTCACAACTTATGAATGGCTATTATCAAGATCGTGCCAAGCGTGACGACGAGATAGAAAAAGAGGTTAAGCTCGAATCAAAAATAAAAGAAATTGAAGCCGAACAAAAAACACCACATGCAGTTAAATGCCCCCATTGTGGTAAAACTAATCATATTACGGGCACTACTGGCCGCTGCAAAGCCTGCCGCTCTGCAATAGAATATCGCGCCAAAAAATAGCAACATCAAAAATACCCCCGCATGTGGGGGTATTTTTTTATTTTAGCGTCGCATATTCTTACGAATCGTGTATCCAGATAAGCCAAGACCAAGTATGCTGACTACCGCCATACCCACATACAACGTAATATCATCTAGCGTATTCGGGCTACTCGTAGTATTATTGGACGAGTTTGCGGCCGCCCCTCGTGCGACCAAGGAGAACGACGAGAGACTTGTTGTCGTGAAGCTGAAAGTACCATCCCCATTATCGGTTAATGGTAAGTATTCGTAAGTACCATCATGCTTCAAATGACCAACCACAAATTCAAGGTTACCATCGTAATTTTCGCTAATAATACCAACTATCCAGTCAATCATCTCGTTACTAGTCAACGTAACCTTGATACCATCGCCATCAAGGTATTCCACCTCAACACCGCTCTGATCTTCAAGATGAATATCAAAAACATCTATCACTATAGCGCCCAGCTCTTCCATCATTTGACCAATTATCGCCTCGGCATCCTCAGTGCTATCACCGCTAAACGCCTCTAGGTATTCTTCATAAAGCTCCTGGAAACGCTCATAGTTATCGCCGTAAACTGATTGATTAAAGCCGTCCCAAACGCCTTCATAATCATCGACAGAACCCATCATAATCACCACATCTTCTGGCGCATCTTCCGCTTCTGCTGTGACGATTTCCGGCAAAACACTACCACATTCCTCGCACTCGCCTACCTCAATCAAAGCAGTACCGACCTCTTTAAAGATCACTCGGAAGGAAATGTTGGCATTCTCTGGCATAACAATTTCGAAGCCATTTTCATCGCCCATACCTGGCACATCGACATCGGATGGATCTACGTCCATATTAATGTCGACATATTCGTATCCTTCGTTTGGCGTAATCTTAAAGATAACTTTAATGCCATGCTCAATTCGCAGATCTCCGCCCTCGGCATCTTGATTAATCCTATAAGCGTCAAAATTATCGCCACTTGCGACATTGATACAATCCAAAAATGCATCTGGATCAGCATTCTCATCGTAAGCCCAAGCTGGTTCGCAAATCTGTTTAACTTCCACCTTGCCACCAATTGGGTTTGACCAAGAAATACGTTGAGCATAATCTTCGCCCGGCTCACCAGGCTCACCGCCCTCAGCCTTTTCATCGATGCCAAAAATACTGCCAATTATCTCTGACAATGGCACATTACCAGAGCTAAAACGCACCGCATTGCCATCTACCATTGCCGTAATATGCTGGTCATCGCCATCGACATGAATATAACCATTCGCAGCTAAGTCATCATCGCTAATTGTAATAGCCTTATGATTATCGGCGACCGAAAACACACTCGGATCATTATAGCTTTCAAAATAAAACTCGTCTGGATCAACTGTACCAATCAATAAGTCGTAATCTTGGCCATCAAGCGTACAGATAAAAGTATTGCCATTCTTTAAACCATCGCTTGGCACCGCACAACTATCGTCTAGGTAGAACGTGTGCTCCGCCGCAAATGCCTTATTCGTAACGCCTGGAATTGCCAAGCCAGTTAGCGCAAAAACAAGCGCCATCGCAAGAATAGACAGCCTGCTCTTACGTCGATATCTCGTCATATCTTTTTCTCCACTTATACTGCTTATAGTTTATCACGAAATAGGGCCTCGCGCACTATAATGTTATAATAAAAATATGAGTCAACCTTCGCCTCGCATAGAGCAAGCTATAGAGGTCGCCACTAAAGCCCATGAAGGTCAACTTCGCAAAAGCGGCGAACCCTATATTTCCCACCCACTAGCAGTGATGAAAATTCTTCAAGAATGGAACATGGATGAAGACACTATCATCGCTGGCATTTTGCACGATACCGTAGAAGATACCCCGCTCACCCTCCAAGAGATTGAAGATCAATTCGGCAAAGACGTTGCTTTTCTCGTCAACGGCGTAACCAAACTCGGCAAAGCCCGTTCGGGCATGAAAGACCTCAACGAATACCTCCCAAAAACGAGCGATAATTTACTTAAACTCCTTATCGCAACTGGCCAAGATATTCGCGTACTTATCATAAAATTAGCCGACCGGCTTCATAATCTACGTACGCTCGGCGCCTTACCGCCCGACAAGCAAAAGAAAGTCGCCCGTGAATCACTTGAAGTCTTTGCTCCACTTGCCGACCGTCTCCAGATGGGCCGCGTCCGTGTCGAAATCGAGGAAACCAGCTTCAAGTACGTCAATCCGCGCCGTTATGAAGAACTGAAAAAGCTCACTGCTAGTCGCTTGAAAAAAGCCGACAAAAAGCTCAAAGCTGCCCAAGAAGCCGTCGAAAATGCGCTGAAAAAAGAACATATTAAATACAAGTGCGATGGCCGCGTTAAGTCTATTTATTCATTGCATAAAAAACTCGCCAAATACGATCAAAACATCGAGCGTATCTACGATATTATTGCGCTACGCTTTATTGTCGAAGACGTTACTACTTGCTATCTCGTACTTGGCATTATTCATTCCCTTTTCCGCCCCATGGACGGTCGCGTAAAAGACTACATCGCCATGCCAAAACAAAACGGCTATCAATCACTCCATACTACCGTCATCACGAATGATAAACAGATTGTTGAATTTCAAATCCGCACTAATGAAATGCACGAATATGCCGAGCGCGGGTTAGCCGCCACCTTTTTCTACAATGAACAAAAGCTTACATCCGATTACGCTGAAGGTCGCGTCAGCAAACTCCCCAGCAACTTACTCTGGATTCGCGAACTTCAAGAAACTACCGCCAAGCTTGCTTCCGGCGAAAAAGTTGACACTCGCAAACTCAAGCTCAATCTATTCGCCGACAAAATCTTCGTCTACACTCCGAAAGGCGACATTATCGACCTGCCAAAAGGCTCTATGCCACTCGATTTCGCCTATCGCCTACACAGCGAAATTGGCGCCACCTGTACCGGCGCTATCGTTAATGGCAAAATGGTTGATCTTAAAACTAAACTCCAACAAGGCGACGTCGTTGAAATTATTACTCAGAAAAACAGCCAACCAAACCCCGGCTGGCTCGACAAAGTCTTTTCTGGCCACGCTCGACATAAACTCGTCAGCCAGCTACGCTCAATCCTACCCGATTTCAGCCCAAAACCCAAAGAGGATAAAACTAAAAAAGATAAAAAATCACCTAAAGAAAAGCGACTCGAAGAAAAGAAAGCCTCTGCGGCCGCCTCTGCCTCAGAAATCAAAGCTGAGAAAAACGAGAAAAAATCTAAAAAGTAATATTAATTATTTTTACTGTAATATGTCGCCACAAACACGCCATCATCGTAACGTGTGTCTGGCGTGAAACCTTCAAACTCATATAATTCAACTAAGCGCTCGCCCATCTCATTCACTTCTGGTTCTATGATCGTCCAAAAGCCATCCTGCTTAGTCGCAAATTCTTCTTTATCTTCAAGATGGTTTATCTTATATTCTCGCATCGGTTCTAGCGAACCCCATTCAAAGTTCACGTCTACCACATAGGCCGGATTCTCGGCTGTTTCATAGAATAGCAAATCATAGTAATGCATCGACGAAACATGAATCAAGACCGGCGCTTTCTCGGTTGATATTATCGCCATAGTAGCGCGCGCATTTTGGTCGCCCGGCTCCGTGCGAGTATCCACCTTCGTAATACCTATGCTAGCGCAAATCAATACTAATACCGTAGTTACAATTGCCAGAACTTTATGCCCCTGCTCCTTGCCCCAAAAGATTGATAAACTAATCAGCACCCACAATAAACTTGCTGCATAGGCCACATAACGAATCATATAAGTTGGCTGAAATGGCTCCAGCGAAATAAGCATCAAAATAGCTGGCGGCACCACAATCATCGTCACAAGAAAACCAAAGTTTTTACGCTGCTCTTTCTCAAGTTTGCGCCAACTTTTAATTAGCAGCCAAACTATCATTATTACTATTGCAACAACCAATGGCACTAACCAACCGATAGTCGCCGCCGCATCGTGAAACAATAAGGTCTCTGTTATAAAACTCGTTGGTGTTTCAAATGTAACCGGTGGAATCCAAAAACCCTGTTGCACACTATCTGATTGCTTTAAGAAAAATGGTATCCATGGCAAAAACAACCCCACTGCCAATGGATAAGCCCAAAATACGGCCTTCTGAAGCCCATTTTTCACAAAATAGTAAACTATATATACTACGTGCGCCAACCACGCCAACGCGGTAAAATAATGCGTCCACATGCCCAAGCAAATTAGCAAAGCATAGCCAAGCCAAGCCTTTTTGCTTTTTGTTTTCAGCGCAATATCTAACACAAGCGTCGCGCCCATGACTATCGCAAACACTAAGCCATACATGCGCATCTCTTGGCTATAACGCATCAAAAGTGGCGCCAAACTCAGCCCAAAACTGCCCCACGCGGCCGCTTTTTCGCCAAACCAACGCTTCAATAAAAAGTAAGCCAAAACAATGCCCATTGCCGCAAAAAACACACTCATCGAGCGCAGTGCAATATCTGACGTGCCAAAAATCAACGACCAAACTTTCAGGCAAAAATAATAAAACGGCGGATGCACATCAATCGATGTCATATTCCATATTTGCGCAAAATTACCCCTAATAATGTAGGCCGAATAAGCCTCATCGTACCAAATCGCCGTCCGTAAGTTTAGACAAGCCAGCAAGGCGAAAACTGCTGCCGCCACAATGGGCACCCAAATTTTCGTTTTTGCTAGCTTTGCCTTCTGCTTCATCTTACAATTCGTTTATCTTTACGCGCACCTGTTCTGTCGTATCGCGATCGCGCACCGTCACAGTATCATCTTCCAAAGTATCGAAATCAATCACTATACACTTTGGCGTACCGATTTCGTCTTGCTTGCGATAGCGCTTGCCAATATTACCCGAATCATCCCAAGTCACATTGCCATATTTCTTACGCAAAGCATCATAAACGTCTTTCGCCTTTGCCACTAGCTCTGGCTTGTTTTTTAGGAGTGGCGACACACAGAAGCGATATGGCGCAAGCTCCTCTGATAATTTTAGAAGCGTGCGTTTTTCGCCATTAACTTCATCTTCGGTATAAGCCGTGCATAACACCGCCATAATCAAACGCTCTACGCCAATTGATGGCTCAATCACATGCGGAATAAAGCGTTTATTCGTGCCCTTGACGGTATATTCCATATTCTTGCCGCTTACGCGCTGAATATTGCCAAGGTCGAAATCTGTACGATAAGCAATACCCATCAACTCTTCACAGCCAATTGGATAATCAAATTCCACATCAATTGTGCGTTTCGAATAATGCGCACGATCCTCGGCTGGCACATCTAATTCATGGATATTTTCTGCTTTCAAACCCATCTTGTTCTCAAGAAAATCATGACAACCTGCAAGCAATCTATCGAAGTTTTCTTCCCAAGTGGTTGGATCAACAAAATACTCAATTTCCATCTGCGAAAATTCGCGCGAGCGGAAAATAAAATCGCGTGGCGAAATCTCATTGCGAAAAGCCTTACCCTGTTGCGCCAAGCCAAAAGGTAAATCTGGATAAATCGTATCTACCACATTGCGGTAATTTGTAAAAATACCCTGTGCTGTTTCTGGGCGCAAATACGCGATATTGTCCGGATCGGTACCAACACTTGTCGTAAACATCCCATTAAATTGTTTAATCTCAGACCAATTAGTCTTACCGCAATTTGGACATTTAACCTTTAGTGCTTGGAATTCTTCAGTAGTAACATGCTCGGAGATACCATCCGCAATCTTATCAGCGCGGAAACGATTATGACAGTCTTTGCACTCTACGAGCGGATCATTAAAAGTTTCGGTGTGGCCAGAAGCCTGCCAAACTTGTGGGTTCATAATAATCGCTGCATCGATACCATACATATCTTCGCGATCTTCTACCCAATATTTCCACCAAGCATCCATAACTTTTTTCTTTAGCATTACGCCAAGCGGACCAAAATCCCAAGTACCAGCCATCCCGCCATAGACATCCGACCCCTGCCAGATGAAACCACGCCGTTTACATAAACTAACAATATCTTCCATTTTTGCCATATTAGCTCCTTTTATTTAAAAGATTATCCCCCACTTTTTGCTCTCAGAGTCACAAGAAAACTAGGCCCGAAGGCCGCCCTTCAAAACACCAATACCAGTCAAGTATGTGATTTCGTTCATGTTTCCATTATACCACTATTTAAGATATAATCACTCTACGCACTTTAAAAAGTAGAATAATTAGATTGGAGGTGATTCATATGGTCTTTACCGATCAACTGCATAGACGTATCCTAAATGACCCCGAATGGCGCGCTTGGGGCAAGCTCGCGGACAACCTCACGATTAAAGATGATGTTAAATTCGGCTGCGATCACGGCATTAATCATTGGAAAAACGTCTCACGTATCGCCGCAAACTTCGTTGATTGCGCCGGCGGCAGTCATACCGAAATCGTATTAGCAGACACCGCCGGCCTCTTGCATGATATCGGTATCATCTGCGGCGATTTCCAGCACGCCCACATTAGTTCTTGCATGGCCCGCGCCTATCTCGAATCCCATTTCGGCGAAGATCGCCCACTCAGTACCGCTGACATTGAAATCATCTGTCACGCCATTGAAGTTCACAGTGACTGCAATGAAATCAACAATCTCGTCGATGCCGCCGTCATGTTTGCCGATAAAATCGACATCGACAAAAAGCGTGCCCTCGTTGTCGCGAATAAAATCATACAACACGTAACCATGATTCAACGCATCTCGTTCAACATCGATAAGCGATATCTTACCGTCGAGTATACCGTCAGTGACGATTTTAACGAATCATTCTTTTTTCCTAGCTGGCCCAAAGCTTACAGCGTCCCCGCCAAAGTCGCTGACTATCTCGGCAAGGAACTCAGATTCATCGTCAACGACCACCGTTTTATTTGGCCCTATTATTCTGCTTAAAAACAGGCCCCGCATCCGCGGGGCCTTAAATTTTAGTCGCCTTTTCTACACAGCGCGCCACATACAATACTTCATCAATCAAATCATCCGCGCCCTGGACTTTCATGCTTAATTCCGCCGGCCCAGCTGCCATTAAGCGCATCATCTTAATATGATCCGCCCGAATTCGCCCCGCTTTTGCCTTACCAAGCGCCGCATTCTCTTCATCCCAATAATAGCTACCGTCGATTACTAGCTTTTCGCCATCCGTATCAAAATTTAAATTCATTTCTTCACCCGAAGCGCGTGTCAAATTTATCCCCCACCACGCTCGCAAGATATCCTTCCAACGCGATTCTTCGCCCGCATGTTTTTGCATCACCTGGAGAGATTGTTTTAAAATCCGATAAAATTCCGGCGATTCAATCTGTTCCGCTCTTGCACTTACGCTGCGCATCATTGTGCCACCCATCTCAATCAATTCAATATCCTTCACGAACGCATCGTAATACTCAATCAACTTTGCGCCAGTCAAAATCCCCAACTCGCCCTTACCCTCATGAATTACCACCTCCGACACACTAAATAGTTCAATTCCACCCGCTAGTTTTGATTTCTCGCGCCGCACGCCCTTGGCCACCACGCTCTTTTTGCCTTCCGGCGTCAACAACTGCAAAATCCGATCCGCCTCGCCATAATCCGTGCGCCGCAGCACAATCGCCTCTGTCCGTAAATCACGCGGATTTTTTGTCATCATACTCCTTTGCTAACGCCAATACATCACTCGGGTCCAATTCGCCCTTATCAAAAGCCGCCACGACACCATATTGTGTCGCCATTTTATCTTTCAACTTCACACTTGAAATAATCGCTACTGGCACCTCGGCGAGTTCAGGATAGCTTCGCATCTCATTTAATACCGCAAAGCCAGTTGGGCCAATTAATAAAATATCCAAAATCACCAAATCCGGTGATGTAATATCCATTTCATTAATTGCCGCAATCCCATCGTGACAAAACACCAAATCATGCCCCTTCAAAATCCGGCGGTAGTAGGCCTCCCACCCGCGATCATCTTCCACGACTAAAATCATACGAAACTCAACTGTCTACTTATCGGCAAATCAATATAAAAACTCGTGCCATCGCGATGCCGCACTAGTCCAAAATCCGCATTCATATAATTCGCAAACTTCGCCGCAATATAGAGCCCCAAACCGCTTGAACCTGGCCGCATCGCTATCTCTACTGGCTTTTTCACGAAACCATTTTTTATTTCGCGCCAGACCTTAGTCGGCACCGTCGGACCAAAATCCCGTACATCAATTCGAATTCTATTCTGGCGATCATAAACCGACACCCGGCTTGGCAACTCTTCGCCACCGTAATTCATTGCATTTAAACAAAAATTATAAACTACCGAATACAACAACTGACGATTCGCCACCACAAGATGACGCTTATTCCGATAATCCAATTGCAATTCGCGCCGGTTAAATTGAAACAACTTCCAAAGCTCCGCCACCACCTCATCACAAACAATGCGCGGATTAACAGGCTCCATCTCGAACAACGCGTCATCTAACCGCGCAATCCGCGTCAAATCCTCAACTTGGCGTAGCGCCCGATCTGAGGTCGCTACAATCTGATGTCCCACCTCACGCGCCCCCACTAAAGAATCTTCATAATCAAGCGACAAAGCCAATTGTCGCATGAGGCTAAGTGGCGCTTTCAACTCGTGCGCCACCACAATAGTGCTAGAATCCGCCGTCAATCCATCAGATTGACTAGCCTCAAAACTAGCACTATATACCTCACTCTCCATGCCCCCTATTTTACACTATTAAGAATTGCGGCGCAAAGTAGTAATCAAAGCTTCAAAGTCGCTACGGAAGGTATCTGCATCAGCCTGCAACAGCACGGTCTTATCGTTAACTTTAATTAGAAGCACCATACCTCTAATCTGTTTATCGATCTGACCTTCGTACAGAGCACCAGTCATTTTGTTATTATCAGAGTTCCAAGTCCTATAAGTCATTTCGCTTTTTTCGACTTTACGCTGATAAGTCTTGGCTACATCCTCGTATTGCTTGTTGTAAATCGTGAAACGCAATGCATAACGCGAATCGCTTTCTTTAATTGGATTCACCTGCTTTGGCGCAAAATAAGCTTTAAAATCGCTATTATTACGCGCATCGGCCTCTATATAGACGCTCCAAGTCTTTGGGTAATAGAAACAAACAGAACCATAGTCGGCTGGACCACAAAATTGCTGACGAGGTTCTTTTTGCTCTTCGGCAAAGCGTGCGTTATCGGTTTCCTGCGTCTCCTTAACGGCGGCCGCAACCGCTTCATTTGTCTTAAAATCAGCATCCGTCTTTAAGTCGCGCCACTGCATGAAGAAAATCACCGCCACCACAATCGCTGCTGCTGCAATTAAACAAACAATCACCAAGATAATCGTCTCTACCACTGAGCCTTTGCGCTCAATCGCCATCGGCGCAGTAGGAACGCCCATTGCTGGATTTACAGGTGGCAAAGGTTGATTTGGCATCGATGGATTTGGCATCGATGGATTTGGCATCGCAGCCGCACCACCCGCCGGCGCTTGCCCATTTGCATTATTCCAATTCTGGTCCATGATACGATTATATTTTAGCTTGAGCGTTTTCGCAAGATATTTGCCTCAACTACTTGCTAAAATCTTCCTCTATCACCTTAATTTCATTCTTTAAATTCTGCAAATCGGCCTCAATTTCCTTAGCCAGCTTAGTTAATCCCTTATATTTTTCACTTGCTTCGTCTAATTTAAAGTCATCCGAATAAAACCAATCAACGCCAGTCTTTAATCTATCGATTTTTTCACTAATATTCTCCGTTTTTTGTGCCATTTACCGTCTCCTTTCGCTTATATTCTCAATCTTTGCCGTAATATCTTGTTTAAATGTTGTTATTTTTACAACATTTCCAATATCAATATCGCCCGTTACTAGCGCATAGCCACGCGCTAATACATTTTCTGGATTTAATTGCGCTAATATTTTAGTTTGAGCGATTACTTCCTGTTCCAGTGTGGTTATTTTTACAACAATTTGTTGTTCAACCCGACCTACTTCGCCTCTGTTTTGGGCGATAATCTCATCTATCTTAGTATTGAGCAAATTATTTATTCGATTCACTTCTGAACGGCAGTTCGCTATCACCTCGCGTCGATCACGCGTCAACATCTGCGCCGCATTCGACGGCGTCGAAGCCACTATGTCTGCCGCTAAATCACAAAGGCTCTCGTCTACTTCGTGCCCGATTCCCGTTATTACTGGAATCTTCGAAGCCGCCACCGCCCGCACTAAAGCCTCATCATTAAACACTGCTAAATCATCGGCCGAACCGCCACCTCTAATTATTGCTATCACTTGCACTTCGCTACGCTCATTAAAGAAATTGAGCGCCTTTATAATCTGATCCGCCGCCGCCATGCCCTGCACCTGGCAATGCGCTACTTGTACTTCTAGACCACCCCAACGTTCATTCAATATCTTACAAAAATCCGCATACCCTGCCGCCTGCGTGCTTGATATTACCCCAATCTTCACAATCGGTATCGGCAATGGACGTTTCCGCTCCGGCGCAAACAGACCTTCATTGCCAAGTTTCTTCTTCAATAATTCAAAACTCTTCTTTAAACTCCCCTCACCTACCGGCATTATAGCTTGCACAGTTAACGAAAACTTCCCCCAATTTGTCAGTTTCGGCACAGCGCGCACTCGAATTTTCATCCCATCCTCAAGCGGAAAGCGCAAGGCGAACTTCATCATAAAACAGCCGATACTTGATTGTTCATCCTTCAGATCGAAGAACACGAACTTCCCTTGGTTTACCTTAAAACTTGCCACCTCACCCTCAATTACGACGCCCGAAAAAGCGGTCTCCATTATCTGATTACAGACCGCTTGAAAATCCGAAACGCTATAAACCTGCGTTGGTTCCATCTACTTCTTCTTATCTACGGCTTTAGCTGCCGCTTCAGCATTCTCTTTAGCAATTTCTTGTTCGACTTTCTTTGCATCAAATCTATCCGGCCGACTCAACAATGCCATCTGATACGGGATAAAGCCGCAAACAATCGTACCCAGAAGCACACAGACACGCGTCACGATCACAGTAATCGTCGAAACATGAAGCGGTACGCCAGTTGCCACTAGAACGGCAATAAAGGCCGCCTCGTAGCCGCCTACGCCACCCGGCGTAACTAGTACTGTGCCAACTACGCTACCAACACCTTCCGCTATCATAATCTGCGGCAAAATCTCTGGATGCCCCATCGCACAACCAACCACCCAATAAGTCGCCAGCTCTAAGAATGAATAGATAAAGCCCCACATAAATGGCTTCCATAAGATCCGACGATTACTCTTTAATTGCAAGTAGTCTGCCCGCAAATCGCCGAAAAAGCGCGTAACATCTTCTTCTTTCAAAAACTTGCGCTTCTTGCCGCGCGAAACTTTTCGAACAATCTTATTTATAAACTTCGTCGCCGTTGCCGACAACCAATCTACATTCTTTTGTTTACGCACTATTAACCACGCCACCACAATCAAGCCAATCACGCCAAGTGCAATACCGGCCGCCAACAAAAGCGCCCATGTGCCGCCGGCCACTAGCTGTCCAGTAAGGATAATAATCGCAATCGCTATTACCGTCTGCACCGCATTCGCAAGTGCACAAATGCCGTAACGCAAAATGTGGATGAAGCTAATCTGGCCTGCGGTGACATTGTACTCTTTTAGACGCCATACCAGATAAGCCAGACCGCTCATACCGCCAGACGGAATCGCATGGTTCATGAAGTTAATTTCTAGCGAAATGCGTGTCAATTTACCCTGAGAAATCTTAAAACCCTTACGCTGCTGCAAAAAAGCAAAATAGATTTTGCCTGCCGCGTAATACATAAAAAGCTGCTCCGGTATTAACAACAATAGCACCCAACCATTCATATCATTTAGAGACGCTAATGTCGCCTCAAACATCGTCATGCCAGTCATATCACCTGGCGCCGGTGCACTGAAAGCCTTATAGGCGATAAATGCGATTAAAACTAGGGTAACCGCGCTCAGAATCTTCTTAAACATATGGTAAAATTATAGCATATGAATTATCTAATGGTACTCGGACGTGAGCCCAAAATTTCCCTCGCCGAACTCGAGGCTGTTTTTTCGGCCGACAAAGTTAAACAGATTGCGCCGAACCTCGCGCTCGTTACTACGAACAGCGTACAGCTCGATCGTCTCGGTGGCTCCCTAAAAGCTGCGCAGCTCATCGATGAGCCAATCCAAGATTATCTCGCCAACCTTCCCGAAGGCAAAATTACTCTTGGTATTTCCGACTACTCTACCCACGCCAACCCTCGCAAGACTTGGGAGCTTGCACTCAAGTATAAGAACATGCTCAAACGCCATGGACGTAACGTTCGCCTCGTGCCAAACGGCAAAAATTCCGTCCTCCCTTCCGCCACTTCTCACCATAATCAACTCGGTGAAAAAACCAATCACATTGAAATCGTAAAGTATGGCAAATACGCTGCCATCTCTATTGGCACTCAGAACATCACTTCATATGCCAAGCGCGACTTCAATCGCCCCGCTCGCGACGCTTTTGTCGGCATGTTACCACCCAAACTCGCCCAAATCCTCATTAACCTGGCCACTAACGGCGCCAAGACTGGCACCGTGCTAGATCCATTCTGCGGTACCGGCGTCATCCTCCAAGAATCCGTTCTAATAGGGCTTTCTGCCTACGGTACTGACTTATCTGAAAAAATGATCCAATATAGCCAAAAAAATCTTGATTGGATTACCGAGCGTACCCCTCGCCTTCAAAAACAATCCGCGCCCAAGCTGCGCCTCGAAGTTGGCGACGCTACTGACCATAAATGGACTAAGCCTATTGATTATGTCGCATCTGAAATCTATCTCGGTCACCCGCTCTCCAGCATCCCTGGCGAAGTAAAATTCCGCGAATTTCAAGGCCAAGCCAAGGATCTCCTAACTGCTTTTCTGAAGAATATCCACGACCAAATCCCGTCTGGTGTCACTCTGGCACTCGCCACCCCCGCCTGGAAGCGAGCCGAGGGCATTTATCAAGGGGTAAATATCCTTGACGATTTAGATAAATTGGGATATAATGCCATAAAGTATCGTTATGCGTCTTACGATGACCTCTTGTATTTCCGAGAGGACCAAATCGTTGCGCGTCAAATAATAGTATTAAGGAAAAAGTAGTATGTCACATGTCAAAGCTGGCGGTACCAGCAAAAACCTACACAACAATGCCGGCCAACGACTTGGCGTCAAGCGTTTCGGTGGTCAGCAAGTCAAGACTGGTGAAGTTCTCGTTCGCCAAACCGGCGCTACTAAGCTTGCCGGCCCTGGCACTTTCATGAGCCGCAACTTCACTATCCATGCCGCTATCGACGGCAAGGTTGTCTTCGTAAAGACCAAGAAGAATCATTTTTCTGGTAAAAGCGTACCACGCACTCGTGTCGAAGTTCACGCTGCCTAATCATTATAGATTCATTAATATCTCCACTTAGGTGGAGATATTTTTATTTTTGAAAAACTATTAAACTAATGCTTGGCGATTTTTTACTTTACTATATAGTTCTAGTCAGGCGACGCAGTTTTATAGCTTTCGCTCTTTAAAAAACATTTCTGAAAAGTCCTTGTCTTTCTTTTCTTGCTGCGCGTCTATCTCAACAAAAATCCGCTAGGTTCGTCTCTCGGTTCTCGCACGCCTAGCGGATTTTCTAATGCTTTCCGCGATAGCCCAATCTCAAAGCTATCATTATCGCCAATAATATTGCCGTCTGCAAATAATAGCCAATTACTATCGGCAAATGTTCACCAATTCCCCACACGGATATCGTCGCGCAAATTACTGCGCCTAATAAAACAATAATAATCATTGCCGTTATTTGGTTTCTATCATCTGTATTATTCCGATTTGTTTTTACGGTATAAGCAATCAAAAAGCTGATCAAGGCCCCACACAGCATGCATACCGCATAACTAGTGCCAGCCGTAAAACCATTAATAAAATCGCCAACAATCACCATGTGCACAAAATAATAAACTGCCATAACGGCCGTTATCATTCCTAGACTAGCTAATATTGTCAATAACGATTTCTTCATATTATTATCTTATCACGCTCTTGCTATAATGCCGCAATCTCTAGCAAGGCTTTCTTTATTAATTTCCAGCCATCTATGCCGGTCCGCTTCATGTCGGAATCGGTTTTCGCCAAAATCTTGATTATTTCTGATGCGTTACGCTGTCTTAACTCTAACTTTTTATATGCCGAAGCAGCAAAAGCCCCTAAAGTCATATATGGATCGTCTACCATTTCTACTTCAGTACACATTTTTAACGCTCTCTCGCTATGCCCAGCCACTGCTTCATCAAAAATCTTAAAAGTATAAAATTTCTCACGCACCTCTGGTAAAGTAAATTCTTTTATCTCTACGCGTTTATCTTTCGCCATGGTTTTATAGACCACCGAGCGCCGATCGAGCCCATTCAGCCAAATCACAATTTCATGCGGAGTATCAAGATATTGCTCAAGCACATTAAAACATTCTTTATTTTCGTCTAGGCTTTTTACTAATATCTTGCGCACATCACCAAACAGCGATGTGCCACGAAAAACCGTATCCATATCAGCGCGTGTAATGTTTTCTGCCTCTATCGTTTCGTAGCTATCGCCAAATAGGCGTTTGACTGCCTCTTGCACCTTAGCTCTATCATTGCCATAAAAGATTTTTATCATTTCTGGCACCCCTTACAATAATGCGTACCACGCCCAGCCGTACGTGTTTTTTCGATTATCCCCCCACAGCGCGGACATTCTAGCCCTTCTCGCCGAAACACTTGCGCAAACTTCTCCAAATAACTGCCCTTCGTGCCATCGGCTCGCACATAATCTTTCATCGTTGAACCGCCACTATCTATTGAACGCTGCATTACGGTCGCTAAACCCTCTAATAGCTTCGCCGCCTCGCTACGATCAATATCACCACAACGCCGCCATGGCAAAATACTGGCATAATAACACCCCTCATCGGCATAAATATTCCCTACACCCGCAATATTGCTCTGGTCTAATATCACTGCTTTGACTGGAGAATTTTTGTGGCGCTGCAACATTTCATAGAACGCGCCAGACTTCATATCCCACGGCTCCGGACCGAGTTTCTTTAAAAATGGGTCAGACGCCAAGCTTAACTCATCCATTACAGCTATAAAACCAAATTTACGCTGATCATTAAAAAACAACTGGGCGCCATTATCAAAATCAAAATACACTCGCGTATGGCGTCCTGGCATTTTTTCTACGAAACCGCCATCCGGATGACCGGCCGCAAATTTTTCATCCCCCACATAAATCAGCTGTCCAGTCATACGCAAATGAATCATCATCCACATATTGTTTGCCAGCTGGATTAGCAGAGCTTTTCCCCTACGATCAATCTTAACAATCTTTTGCCCTTCAATATATGCCTTGCTGCCCCGAAAACTCTTTTCGCACAAAATATGCACCTCTCGGATCGTTTGCCCCACTATAAACTTATCCAAGCCACGACGTATAGTTTCAACCTCTGGCAACTCCGGCATAATACCATTATTATAGCATCAAAAAGCCGCTCTCATCTGGAGCGGCTTCTCTCACAATGCCAATAGGAGCATTCCAACCGCCGCACCACCAAAAGCTGGATTCACGAATAACGCATAAAAAGCTATGCCATTTTTAATCATATGCACTAATAAGCCACTATAAATCGTTCCCGTGAGCTCACGTAGAATACACATCGCAATACTCATCGTAAACACAATTACACCTACATTCCATTGACCATGCACAATACCAAATAGCAACGAAACTAACAATATTGCCGGAACTGCCGACATTCTACGGCGCATTTTACCGTAAAGCCATCCGCGAAATATTATTTCTTCGCAAATCGGCGCTAAAACTACTAAGCATACAAATGCCAAAATATAATCAAACTGCGTATAGATACCATTAAAACCGACATTCTGGGCTTCTTCCCAGTTTACATTCGGCGCAATCGCCTGCAGCGCCATCAATAAGAATGTACTCAAAACCATGAAAGCTATAAAAGCCACTGGAGCAAGCAACATATCTGTCCAAGTCGGTAAGCCGCGCAATCCAATCTCGTCGCGCGTAGTTTTCATGCCTAATATCTTCCAAGGTACTAAAATGGTCAAAACCAACGAAACTGCATAAACCACGCCCGTAAATATAGCTTGTAGCGCCGTATCTGAAACCGGCAAGTCCATCTTCACAATCAAGAACGCGCAAAGGTACTGGATTGGTATTACCATGATCCAGACCCAAAGCATCATCAAAAACGCCCAAGCCAAAGTTAATCCAATCCGCCACTGTTTACTCTGTTTCGCCTTTGCTTCTAATTTCTTTTTGAAATTCTCTATCGCCGAACGTTCGCGCTTGTTCGTCTTTTGCTTTCTTTTTTCCGGCATTAGAAGAACCTCATAATATCAAGCACGGTAATAATAACCGCCAAAATCAATATCACAATAAACGAGCGTGTCACAATCTTTTCTTCGGTGGCCTTAGACAATTTCTTTTTACGTAAACGCGCAATTGCAATCATCAACCAGCGCCCACCGTCCAAAGCCGGTATCGGCAAAATATTCATACAAGCCAACGACACGGAAATGAGCGCAATTAAGAACAAAACTCCGCGTCCGCCCATCTGCACCATGTTTGGGAAAAGAATACCTACAATACCAACCGGACCAGTGACTGAATCTCCTGCTGCCTCTAAATCTTTCGCGCCACTCTCGCGTACGCTAGAATCAACATTGATCTGTTTAGCTAAACCCTGAAATAGATTAACAAACAGTTGTCCTATGCCCTTGAAGGTCTCACCAGTTAATTGAATAGTGGTGCCAATACCCACAATTGGCGCGCTCCATGAGCTCATATAAAGCCGATCACCGCTAATTGCAGCGCCTAATATATATTCTTCATCCGCACCGTTAAGCTTAACTTCTGTTGTCATCGGATTGCCGTCACGCGTGTATGAAACATAAACAATCTCACCGGCATATTTTTCGTCAAAAGCAAGCAAATCTTCCGGCACCATAATCTCATAACGCTCATTGACGCCAGAGGTGCATTCATCGTTGTCGCACTTAATGATACGCATCGCCGTGATAACATCGCCGACCTGCAAGCCCGCTTCTTCCGCTGGACTCTCAGCCATTACTTCATCGAGTGTAACCGGTTTCGTTATATAAATATCCGTATCAGAATCAACTTCAAACTGGTTTTCCATAAAATGCGGCATACCGATAAAGGCTAAGGCCGTAAAAATAATAGCCGCCACAATCCAGTTCGCTATTACGCCAGCAAATAGTATCTTTGTCTTACCCCAAAAACGGGCTTTGCCAAAACTGCCTTTTGCTGTCGCGTCATCATTTTCGCCTTTCATCTGACAAAAACCACCAATTGGCAACCAGTTTAATGAAATAATAGTTCCCTCTCCAGGCGGGTTATCCCATTCTTTCTTTTTTAGGCGGCGCCATTTATTGTTAACTTTACGCCAAGCAAGCGCACGCGGCGGGAAACAAATTCCAAACTCTTCTACTTCAACCCGATTTTTACGAGCTGCTATATAATGCCCAAATTCATGCGCAGTCACCAATACCACCAACGCAAGCAGGCCTAGAATTACACCTAATACCACATTCATACTATTAATAATAACATAAGCGCAAAAAAATCTCCCTTTTTACGGGAGATTTTTTATTAAGCAATGCTCACGATTTCGATTTCGGAGTATTTTTGGCGATGACCAGTTTCCGTGTGAACGCGTTTCTTGGCGTGATAGCGGATAATGCGAACTTTGTCGCCAGCAACTTTTTCGTTTACGACCTTCGCTTTAACCTTTACTCCTTTAACGGTTGGTTCACCAACGGTGGTTTTATCGCCGTCCATTACGAGCAAAGCGTCTAAAGTGAGATCTTTAGTTCCTTCCGGGAGGAGGTCCACACGGAGGGTCTCTTTCTCGG
Source organism: uncultured Candidatus Saccharibacteria bacterium (assembly GCA_947307445.1). Taxonomy (GTDB): domain Bacteria; phylum Patescibacteriota; class Saccharimonadia; order Saccharimonadales; family Saccharimonadaceae; genus UBA2834. The sequence continues at coordinate 22,149 of CAMZJD010000008.1, forward strand.
CCACAATATATTGCTTGCCGCCGATCTTTACGACTGCTTTCTTCATAAAATTCCTTTTATTACTTGCGCCATTATATCAAAAAACACCTAAAAAATCAAGTCTGAACCTCAACGTCGTAAAAACGATAATTATATTGTTCGGAACTAGAAAAAATGTGCATCGGGATACCCAGACCGACGCACATTTTTATTCAAAAGGAGCTAATTACTATGCAGTTTATTTTTTGGATTTCTTGGCTTTGCCAGCAGAAGCGTTTTGGAGCATTTCGACTTCTTTTTGGCTATGATACCAATATACAATTCCCACAATCACACAGGTAGCCGCAACGATAGCGAGCATTACTTCGCCTGGACCGGTTTTTGGCAAAGAGGTTGGCTCTTCGCCAGGTTCTTCATCTTTCGTACATCCACGCTCTACTTTCAAGGTAGAAGTATCAGCAATCTCGCCCTGATCATAAGTTACGTAGATCTTATTGACAAACGAATTGGTGCCACACACGCCATTCGCTACGATATCGCTATTCAATTTAACTTGATAAATCAAAGTAGCATTAGCTTTACCACCATAAAGACCAGTATTGAAACCGTTTTGGCCAATAATGTCTTTCATGGTTAAGCCTTCTGGGTGCGAAGAGTTATACAACTTAGTCGTACCAGGTACCAAGGTTACGCCTGCTGGCAATACATCATGAAAACCAACATTCGTTAAATCAACCGTACCAGAGTTCAAAAACTCTACACGATAAGTAATCGTATCGCCTGGTTTCGCAGTTACGCTCTCATAGAACGTTTGGCCATCCAACGATACAGTTTTACTTACTTTGGCGCCGATTTGTTCGGCACGTAAACGATAAGTAATATAACCAGAATATTCGGCACAACCTGGCAAACGCCCATCCATGACATTCACACCGATGTATTGACCATCACCTTTCGTATCATCGCCGAAAAGATCAGTCGACAATATCGTGCCATTTGTTTTACCGCCATTATGAATTACCGCACTGGCATTCACATAGTGCAATACTACGTTTGAGGTAGAATCTGTCGTCAGATACGCCTCATCCCAGATACGAGCTGGAATTGCATCCGTCGCATTAATAAACGCCGTTACCGTTGCCTTCTTAGAAGCGTTCAACGTTGAATCGAAGTTGGTAGTAATGCGAACACCATTCGCAATACCTTTGCCACTCGCATTCAAATTCGAGGCAGCGTTGTTGTGGTAATAAATATATACTTCATATTCCTTACCAGGAACAACCTTCACCTCATCGGCGAACTTGTTGCCAGAGTTGTATTCACGAATACGAACGAAATTTCGCTCATCGCCAATTGCGGCGTTATTCGTGATAGAGTTGAATGTCACATGATCAGCCGGTACATCATTCGTATAGGTCTGGCGTTCTGGACCATACGCGAATGTAGCCGCGGCTGGCACTAGGAACGTAATCGCTAGCGCCACAAGACCTGCAAGCGTCAATCTCCGTTTAAATTTGATATTTGTTTGTTTTAGCATGTTTGTTACTCCTTTTTGTTTTACAAACCTAGATTAATTTATTCGACGCCGCCTTCGCCGACATCGCCGCCGTTTTCGCCGTCGCCATAGATGTGCGGCTCTACATCAGGATTATCATCTTCACTCACCAGATCAAAGAAGCCATCGCCGAAATCTTTGGCATCCTTGCCCTGATTTTCTTCTACATCAATACTGACTCTAGCTTCATCTTCGGCATCCTTCTTTGCACCCTCGGCTTCTTCCTCGGTGCCACCACTAGAGATTACTTCACTATAGGCAGCGTCTCCGGCCGCATCAACTCGGCCCTCGACGTCTTCAGTTCTCTCCTTGTTTTCTTTTTGTGATGGCGCTAAAGCTTCATCAGCAGCTCCCTGAGTCTCTTTCTGTTCAGGCTCAGCCGCCTTTGCGGCTTGAATATCTTCCGCCGACACACCAGTGCCATCATCGCCAAAGATAGTTTCGCCACTGCCTTCGCC
>CAMZJD010000009.1 GCA_947307445.1 uncultured Candidatus Saccharibacteria bacterium
GTTATTCCATTACGGCTTAATAGATTGATTCGATAATCCAGTCGCGTTTTGCGAAGTCGCATTCTTGTTGGCACCATTTGCAGTGTTTGTCATAGTCGGCACGGAAACTGCCGCCGCAGTGCTCGCATTTAACAGCCAAAGCCGAGAAATTTGAATAATATAGCGTAAAGAGTTAATAATGTTAAAATGTAATCATGTTCGACTTACAGAAGCGGCTAGATAGTCTGAAAACCGATTTTACTACTACCTGGCAGAAATTAAAGATTGATGAACGTCTTGATAAAATGGCAGCACTTGAAGCCGAAGTTGCCGTGCCGGAAATCTGGAATAATCCCGATTATGCCCGCACCAAAACTACCGAACTCGCCGCTATGCATGATGAACTTGATCCTTGGACTTTATTACAAACCCAAATTAAAGATATCTCCGAATTGATGGAACTTGGCGATGAAAGTCTATCCGATGAATTTAGCGGTCAACTTGAGGCAATGGAACAATCGTTTAATGAGCTTAAAATCGCTTTACGTTTTACTGGTAAATATGATCACAATGATGCTATTTTGCGCATCACGGCTGGCGCCGGCGGCACCGAAGCGATGGACTGGTCAAGTATGCTCGAGCGGATGTATTTGCGTTGGGCAGAGCGTCATAAGGTAAAAGTGCAAATTCTCGATCGAATCGTTGGTGAAGAAGCGGGCATTAAAACCGTCGTTATGGAAATGTCCGGACACAATATTTACGGCCAACTACGCTCCGAACATGGCACGCATCGCCTCGTACGACTAAGTCCATTTAATGCCGACCATTTACGCCAAACCTCTTTCGCGTTAGTTGAGGTTTTGCCGGTAATTCGTGACGACAGTGAAGTGCAGATTGATCCAAAAGATTTACGCATTGATGTTTATCATTCTGGTGGTCATGGCGGTCAGTCGGTCAACACCACAAATTCTGCCGTACGTATTACGCATATTCCGACTAACACCGTGGTTGCAATTCAGAATGAGCGCAGCCAATTGCAGAATAAAGAAAAAGCCATGGAAATTTTGCGCGGTAAATTGCAGCAAATGATGCAGGAGCAAAATGCCGAATCCGTTGACAAATTGCGCGCTGGCGAATCGGCTAGTTGGGGGCAACAAATCCGTAATTACGTGCTACATCCATATAAACTCGTTAAAGATACACGCACTAAATACGAAGAGAATGATGCCGATGCGGTGCTAGACGGTGCAATTGATAATTTCATTACGGCCTTCCTAGACAATTAATCCCGCTTATGTTATGCTTAACGCATGATATTGCTTGATAATGTCTCTAAATATTATCCTGGCGATAAACTGCCGGCCCTTGACCGCGTTTCTTTGCATATCCAGCCAAAGGAATTTGTATTCCTAGTGGGTAAATCTGGCGCTGGCAAGTCTACTTTGATTAAAATGCTCACCCGCGAAGAGAAACCGACCTCTGGCAAAATTATGGTCGGTGGTATCGATTATGAATATATCAAGCGTCGCCATATTCCGCACTTGCGCCGTCGTCTTGGCGTAGTCTTTCAAGATTTTAAACTTTTACCTAACCGTACTGTTTACGAGAATGTTGCCTTTGCGCTCGAAATTGTTGGCGTTTCTAACGCCGAAATTCGTCGCACCGTGCCAAAAGTTCTAGAACTCGTTGGTTTGGCAGATAAAGGGCATAAGTTCCCATCCGAACTATCCGGTGGTGAGCGCCAGCGTGTAGCGATTGCGCGTTCCATGGCGCGTCAGCCAAAGATTCTGATTGCCGATGAGCCGACGGGCAATCTCGATCCTGAAACTTCTGAAGGCATTGTTGATTTACTTGAAGAAATCAATAATTTTGGTACTACTATTCTTGTAACCACGCACGATGAAAAAATCGTCAATAAACTTAAGCGTCGCGTCATTACAATTCGTGATGGCAAGCTAATTGGCGACCAAAAGAATGACGGTCGTTACGATCTTGACGCTTCGCACACTAAAATCGTCAAACGCCCACTTGCGGCCACTATTCGCCCCGCACCGTCTGTTGAACAAATTCGCCGCGCGACTAATCCTGATCCGAAACCCGAACCAAAAAGTGCGCCTGCGGCCGAAAAGCCAAAGCGCACCCCAAAACGTCGTTTTATAAACTAATATATAATTATATCACAGATTAGCAAATATGTCAAGTAAGAAAGAGAAACTCACCAAAGAACAGAAAGCCGAACAGCGCGAAACAGCGCGTGTTAGCCGTGAGCGCTTGAATCGTATCACCAAAACGCGCAAACATCATCTGCGCACTTCGGCGCGCGTCATGAAATATGGCACCAAGAGTTTTGTGCGCAACGCTTGGCTAAGTATGGCCGCTATTGCAATCATGGCAGTTACTTTAATTGTGCTTTCAGCCACCATCATAGCCACCAATGCTATGGGCTCCGCCATTGCTGCAGTAGAAGATCAAGTCGACATGTCGATTTATATTAAACAGACGGCATCGGTTGAGCAAATTCGTAAGATTACCTCGGGCCTAGAAAGTCTAGATTCTGTTACTGAAGTGCGTTCCACCTCACCAGAAGACGCAAATAATGCGTCAATTAAAAAGTTGATTGAAGAAAGCAATATTACAGATGAGGCTTATATTGAAAGTCTCTATGAGGCGCCAAACAAAATTCCGTGGACGATTAACGTTAAACTCAAAAATCTCAACGATACCAGCGAGCTTGAAGATTTCGTGAATAATTCCGAAGTCATGATTAATATGTTGGATGCACGTCCACCGAGCTATTCTTCCAGCCACCGCGAAACCATTGATCGCATCGCGGGCATCATGAATCGTATTGAGATTATCGGTTTAGCGGCCGCTGGTATCTTTGCGCTAATTGCGGTACTCGTTGTGTTTAATACGATTCGGATGGCCATCTTTAACCGTAAGGAAGAAATCTACATGATGCGCCTAGTCGGTGCTAGCCGATGGTTTATTATTGGCCCATTTGTAGTTGAAGCTGCGCTATATGGTGTTGTGGCTGCCGCCTTATCTGGTATAGTCGTTTATGCTGCCGCCTTTGGTTTGCACCATAGTATCGGTTCTGTTCTTGATAGCTCAATAGTCTTCATGCAAAACTATTGGTATTTCTGCGCGGGTGCCTTGCTTGCCGTTGGTATTCTAATTGGCGTTATTTCGGCGTTGCTCGCTGCGCGCAAATACTTAGACGCCAAAATCTAACAGAGAAGATCCCAATATCTACCCACTTGCAAAATTTTTTCGCTTATGCTATGGTAGGTTTATGAAATTACGGCGTCCAATCGGTATTATCGCACTCGCCTGTCTTACTATTTTTGCTACTATTCTTACGATTCCGTCCGTCGCTTTGACTGACGCTGAGCAACAGCGGCTAGATGAGCTTAACGCCCAAAGCCACGAGCTAGGCGAACGTATCAATGAACTTCAGGGCCAAGTTGATGATTTGAATGCCAAGGCCGCCGAACTTGCCGCTCAGGCTAAAACTATTGAAAATCAAATCGCCGTTTTGCAGAATCAGCAAGCCAAACTCAAGGCCGAAATTGAACTCGAACAAGCCGAGTATGAACAGATTCTTGAAGATATCAAAGTAGTTGAAAAGCGTATCGCCGAAAATTCCGAAACGATTGGCTACGTTATTGCCCAATATTATTACAACGATAGTATTTCTACGATTGAGCGTCTCGCTTCTTCGGAAAACTTTTCGTCCTTCGTTGACGAGGAAGTGCGTCTATCTAGTGTGTCTGACACCCTAGCTGCCATCGTTGAGGAGAATAAGAATTTAAAGCGCGAACTTGAGATTAAGAAGAAAAATGCCGAAATGATTTTGGCTGATCTTGAGGAGCAAAAAGCCGAACTCGCCGCCACCGAAAAACAGCAAGCCGAGCTCCTTGCGCAGACTCGTAGCAGCCAAACCGAATATGTCAATAAAAAGAACGAGGTCGACGCACAGCGCAAAGCTCTCCAAAATGAGCAGTATCGCATTAATCAAGAAGCTGCTCGCATCTTAAATGCGCACATTACGTCGGGTGACCCCAATAAGGGTGGTTATCCGTACGCTAAGTACTGTCCAGGCGGCATTGATTCCTTCGTTGATCGCTGGGGTATGTATGTCTGTGAATGTGTAAGCTATACAGCCTGGAAAGTTGAACAAAATTATGGCATTACGCTTCGCTGGGGCGGCCGTGGCAACGCTAAGCAGTGGCCAGCCAACGCTCGCGCTGCCGGTTATCGCGTATCAAATGTGCCGAAAGTTGGTTCGGTTGCTATCCGTCAAGCTGGTCGTTATGGCCATGCGGCATGGGTAGAATGGACTGATGGCACTACGGTTAAAGTTTCGCAATACAACTGGACGCGCGGTGAATTCTCCGTCATGACTGTGCATAAGAGCATGTTTGAAGATTACATTTATTTCGGCGGCTAAATCTAGCCATTTTAAGGTATAAACATAAGCTTCGTGTTAAAATTAGTCTATGACTAATAAACGCGAAGCTAATTTATCCAAGAATGAGACGCGCGACCTTTATTATCGCAGTCCCGCAACCGAGAAAAAAGTAAACCTCACTACGGCCATCGTAGTTGGCGCGATTTGTTTAGCGGCCGGTATTTTGTTGGGTGCCAATTTCGACAATATCTCTAAAGAGTTTTCGCCTTATTTAGGCGGCCGCACGACAGCGAAAATTGATTTTAGTTCGCTCAATGAATTATATGAAGAACTGAGCTATGATTTTGATGGTGAAATTAGCCCCGAGAAAGTCGTCCAAGAAGCCAAGCGCGGTTTAGTCAACGCGGCTGGCGATCCTTATACCTACTATATGACCGCCCAAGAATACAGAGACTTTAACAAAGATTTGAATGGCGATGTTGGTGCTGGCATCGGTGTCGAAATCGGCCAACGCGATGGGCTCGTTAAAGTTTTGCGCACTACGCCGGATAACCCAGCTCGTCGTGCCGGAGTGCTCGCAGGTGACATTATTTATAAAGCCGACGACGAAGATATATCAATGCTTAGCGTCGAAGACGTCGCAAAGAAATTGCGTGGTGCCGAGGGCTCAAAAGTTAAGCTGACAGTTATGCGCGACAACAAAGAAATCAGTTTTGATTTAATTCGCGAAGTCATTAATAATGTCAGCGTCTATGCTGATTATCGCGGCAAGACCGCCATCATTACCATTTCTCGCTTTGACGAGGATACTGGTCGGCTCGCCCGCGAAAAAGCCGAAGAGGCTATTAAAAAAGGCGTCAATAAAGTAATACTTGATTTGCGTGGTAATGGTGGTGGCTACGTTAGCGCCGCAAAAGATGTAGCTTCGCTTTGGATTGACGGTGAACTTGTACTCGAGCAGAAATCCGCAAATGGTATTTATAATACGAAAACTTATGCCGATCGCGGCAAAGCGACACTCTCGGGCATTAAGACGGTCGTATTAGTAAATGGCTCCACCGCCTCCGCTTCCGAAATCGTTGCTGGCGCATTAAAGGATTACGACAAGGCGACTTTAATTGGCGAGAAAACCTATGGCAAGGGCAGTGTACAGTCGCTAGAAACGCTTTCCGGCGGCGAAGTACTCCGCGTCACGATTGCTAAATGGTACACACCAAAAGGCATCAATATTAATAAGGAAGGCATTACGCCAGATAAAGAAGTCGAACGCACTTTTGATCAAATCAATAAAGAGATAGATCCGCAGCTAGACGCGGCGCTAGCCGAATAATCTGCTATAATAACAGAGTACAAAGGAGGAGAATAATGGAACAAAAAACCACTGCAGCTGACCAGTCAGAATTTGACGTTTTTCAGTGGGCAAATTCCGTCGATGAAGTAAAAAATAACGTTTCGGTTGAGCTGTTTTTGTTTAATAAGAACTATACGCCATATAAAGTGCGCTACAGTGATGCTTTGATGCAAGCCATCAAGAGCATGTTTATGCTTGAGGCGGTCGAATATATTATTAAAGAAGCCGATAAGGGTCTTGAATGTCGCGAATATGAGCTATCCGATGGCGAAGATAAAGTTATTTATCGCATCGAATTGTCAAAAGTTGGTCGCGCCGAAACCCTAATTCATTTAATTGAGAACGAGTATAAAGATATTGCATTCTTCACGGATGACGAATACGAATTCAAGCGCATCAAGGGTATCGTTGCTAAGTTTACTTATCCTGGCGATGACGGCCAAAAGACTTTCTATATCGCAAAGAATCTCGCCGCCAGCTCCGCACTTAAAGGTAAACTCGGTTGGGAACTTAATGGCGAAAGCTTTGAGCCACTCACAGCCGATATCGCAATTAAGGTGCCAGAAGGTAATGAAACCGCTATCGTTGACGGCCAAATCGTGATTTTCAACCAATCTAAATTCGAAAAACTCTTCCAATATGACTATAAGTCGCAAGTCATTTCTGAGCAGAAAGCTAAAGAGCTTCAAGAGGCCTATAGCCTCAGCTTCCCAGAGGGACTTACACTAAATGCTCTCCTTGAAGATAAAAAGCCACTCATCAAGAAACTTCAAGCCATTGAAGTTGGCGAAATGAAACAAGATCAATTGCTTGATTATGCCGACGAAATGCAACTTGAACTGATGACCGACGACCAGGGCAAGATTATTATTATGGACGAAAAAGATCTTGGCATGTTCGTTAATCTCCTCAGCGAAGATTACTTTGTTTCTCCAGTCAACGGCCGTCGCTATGAAATTAAGAGCAAAAAGTTGCTCGATGACCCAGAGGGTGAACCGCCGCGCGGCTAGAAGGCCAATATGTTAATTGATTCGCATTGCCATTTGCATGATAAACAGTTTTTTGACCTATCCAAGACGGACGAAAATCTGGCTCACATGCATGCTAATGGCGTGGATAAGTGTATTGTTATTGGAACCGATCCGCTCGATTCTGAAGCCGCCTGCGATTTTGCGCACCAACATTCAGAGGTTTGGTGGACCTTTGGCTACCACCCAAATGATTACGATGGCGATAAGGTCAAGCTCGCAGCCGGCCTTGAAAGCGTTAAAGCAATTCTGGACGATAAAAGACTCGTGGCTATTGGCGAAATCGGCTTAGATTATCATTTTGAGGGCTATAATAAGGATTTCCAACGCTATTTGCTTGAAACTATGTTGCAAATCGCGCAAGATCGCCAATTGCCGGTCAGTTTTCATATTCGCGACGCTTTTGATGATTTTTGGCCCATATATCGTAATTTCCATTTACCAACCTCTGTTTTACACTCATATTCAGATTCAAAAAAGAATATGCAACTCGGTCTTGATGAGGGTTTTTATTTTGGCGTAAATGGCCTCGCGACTTTTGCCGACATTGCGCATCCGCCGTTAGAGCGAATCGTACTCGAAACTGACGCCCCCTTCTTGACACCAAAACCATTTCGTGGTATAATGAATAGGCCAGGTTATATAAAAAATATAGCCGAATGGGCAGCGGATTATTATCAGCAGGATTTAGAGGTGGTGGCAAAAATCACTACTGAAAACGCTGAAAAAATCTTCAAAATATAAAAAGGGGAGGACATCATGGAAATCTACGAAGATACTAGCAATTCTGTCTATCAAATTCCGACCATGGGTGCCGTTTTTGACGCACAACAAGTTGCGCTCGATGCTAACCCGGTTACTCCAGCTACGCCAATCGTTATCGATCAAGCTTTTCCAGTAGTTTCCGATGCCATCCAAGACCGCGCCCTCTACGATGAATTAAGCGCCATCTCCGATGAGGTAATCGCATGCCGAAACTCAATCTTAAACAACATTTATTAACTCCCAGGCCGGCGCCAAATTATAAGGATCGCCGCAAATCCGTGGAGCGCAATTTAATCAACGCCGAGTCGGCGCTTGGCCGTACGCTTTTTGGTGCAATTCCAGCTGGTCGCTCGCGTGAATTTTTCTGTTTGCAGAAAAACGTTTGGATTTGGAGTGAAAACGGACAGATTATTCGCTATGAAGTTCGCGAGAATGGTGTCTATAAGAAAATTGGTGAAGGCGGTTATCATAAAGTGACCGGCGAAGAACTTGAACACTTTACGGCTGCTACTAAAGCCTATCTTGAACTAGTTAAAACTCGTATCTATAATAAATAAAACATCCTTCTTATGCTAAAATTATAGTAATAAGAAGGAGTTTTTGATGGGAGAGACAAACATTTTTGGCGAGCCGCTCGATAAGTCGAACGAGCCGCATGAACCAAATATCTTTGAACAAGCCGAAGCCGAAGCGCCTAAAGTGGACATGTCGCATGAGCCAAATATTTTTGAACAAGAGGCTCAGAAAGAACCCGAAGAGCCAGTCGAGTCGGCACCGGAATCGATATCCCAGCCTGAGCCTGAACCTGAACCAGTCGTCGCTGCGGCACCCGCCGAGGCGCCAATTCCAGGCGAAGGAGAACATGATATTATTCAAAACCATCCAACCGAAACTCCTACTCCAGAGAAAAAGAAAAAGAGCAAAAAATGGCTAATTATCTTAATTGTCGCCATCTTGTTAATTGGCGGCGGTATTGCTGCGTATTTCTTGTTGTTTAAAAAGAATGATGCCGGTCAGGCTGAACACGCGAAGAAAACTCCCGCACCAGAAGCTCTTACCACCGTCGCTAAGCTAGACGTCGATTATAATGCTGGCCTAATTACGGCGGACGAGTATTTTAAACAATTAACATATTCCGAATTTGATTCATCAAAGCTTGACGCAAAGTATAATGCGGACGAAAATGCTGTCACTAACGCGAGCGGTGTAGATTATGCGATCGACTTCGTAAATAATCATCTAAGCGAAATTAGCCTTGAAGCCCGCAAAGAGTTTGCGCGGCACTACTATTTGTCTGACGTGACCTTTGGCAAAGAAGAAGAGACGGCAACGACTAGAAATATTTTGGCCGCCGAAGATGATGGGCCAAAACGCGTCGAGACATATCTACATCGCCTCGACTCGGTAACCGCCTCGAGTGGTAATCATTTTCTAATTTGGTACACCACGTCCGGTGATGATGCTATTACGGACGAGCAGGCTGAACAATTGGCTAGCGATCTTGAAACGAATCTTGTTCAATACACCGAAATGACTGGCTACGAGTACGGCTTTGAATCCATCCTGTCAAACAAACGGAATGGTGGCTATAAGGAAGCGGTAAATCGACTGCTGAAAAACAAAAATATCTCTAATTCTATGATTACCGAAGCGATGAACGTCTATGTTTTAGACACAAAAAGCAGCAAGACCTTAGCTACTTACTATGCTTTGGGCTGCGGTAAAGATTCAAATTCGACGTGCGACTTCGGCATGACGCTGGGCCAATTGGCGGATATGATCGACGAAGACGGCGCCGTAGCTTGGCCGCACGTTGTAGTAAATACGGCTGCACTCAAGGGGGATGACAGCGGCTCAAAAGGCTCTCAAGTCATTAATCACGAATTATTCCATCATTATCAGAATAAGATTATATGTAATACTCGCGATTCTTACCGCTATGCACAATGCCCCGGTAGTGATTCATATTACTATAAGGAAGCTTTAGCGAATCTCTCGAGTGTGAAGGTTAGCCCACAAGAACGCGGCTCCTTCTTGAGCGACTGGTCTTATATTTATGCTACTCGTTCTAGCGCAGGACTCAGGTATATTGCGAGCGATAGTGGTGATCGCGGCTATGGCCAATATCCATATTTCTATTCGTACGATTTGCTCGTAAGTGATGGTTATAAGAGGTTGACGGAAGCACATAAACAAACTGATCCGTACCAATATCTCCAAGACCGAACCACTCGTGATGATTTAATTGAAGTAATCAATGATGCCGCTTACCGTGCAATTTCAAAGGACTACGCTAATGCATCGCTTATCCAGGATCGCAGTGGAGTCAACTTTGAAAATGACGGTGATTACAGTTTTGACTTGGATGTCAAAATTAATGCTGGCGCCACGCACTACTACACTTTAGGCAAGAATTGGTCGCTTGATTTTAAGTCTACGAACGATCACATCACGGGTTTTCTGGTTGGCAAGAAAGGCGAAACGTGGTCTACGATTAATACGGCCAGTACTTCTGTTGACACTAAAAGTACCGATTATGCGGACTATAGTGAAGTCTACTTTGTCATCACAAACGCACACCTCATTAATGACGGAGAATATCATCTAAAGTTTGAGCTCCAAGACGCCCCCGGCACCATCACATTCAATAATAAATATGATAACTATGCTGTAGATTATACGATGCACCTCAAGATGGGTGACGTTAAGGTAGACGCTAAAGGTAGCGGCGTGGTTGACGAAAAACATCAACGTGAATATCTCAAAACGGAAATAACGGCCGTTATGGGGTTACAATTCGTGGAGGAGACCTATTCCGACTTTTACAATGGTGTCGATTATTATCAAAATCCAGAATTGGCACTTGGCTATGATGTGGATGACATAATCAATTTGTTCAGGGGTGGCAGCAGTAACGATAAGCCGGAATGGCTCAAACACAATCACGCTTCGCACACGATTGATATAGACTTCATTGCGCAAAAATTAACTACGGCTGATCAAGCCAAAAAAATCAGTGACGGCCACTATCGGCTGAAGATGACTTCGGCTGAGTTGAATGATTTGTTGAATACGTCCGTAATTACAGATGAAAATACGGAGGTGGACTACCAAATTATAAATGGCGAGGTGGAAATAGATGTTTATATTGATAAATATGGTCGCATAACGAAACTCGATTATGATTTGCACTCGCTTTTGTCTGGCGCCGATGAATTCACATATTCTATGACCCTTTCAAAATACAATGAAGCCGGTAGCGTAATGATTCCACCTTCGATTGTTGCTAATGCCGTAGAGCAAAAAACTTCCAACTAATCTCGACCGCTTAAACGCGCAGTGCTAAAATATGCTTATGTTTAAACGTCTGCGCGCCTTACGTACGAATGAAAATATTTTGATTGCCTCCGATGTTTTACTGAGCAGTAAATCATCGTTCATGAATGTCTTTTTAATGGCGCACATGATCAATGTTTCGCTCGAAAGTTCGCCGATAAATTTCGTAATATATAGCATTGTTCGCTATGCAGCCATGGGCGTTTTAGCGGTTTTGCTACTAAACTTTTATCGTCGCCACAAACTTGCCGCTTGGCGCGCTAGTATGGTCTTTTCGCTGCTTGAAATTGCGGCCATTATGCTGCTGGATCCAACCGCTTTTTATTATCCGTACGTATTAGCCATTTTGAGCTCCATGGAGGCGTCTATGTATTGGCGTCCAAAAGTGTTCTTTGACGTTTCCGAAGTTGAAGAGACGCATCTTATCCGCTTTCGTGGCACAACTACGATTCTTACGGAAATCGTCAAAATCGTCATGCCGTCCGTGCTTGGTTTCGTAATTGGCATTAACGGTTACACTAACGCTGCCTACGTCGTGCTGGCGATTTCTGCTATGCAATTATTGTTATCGCTTTGCTTCCATCCATCGAGCAAGACTATTACATCGTCTCACTCATGGTCTAAAATTTTTGCTATCATCCAAAAGCACGAATCGCTCCAAAAACTATTATGTTTCGCCTTTGTGCGCGGATTAGTTATTTGCAGTTCGGCCTATCTTGTAATTTCGCAGATAGAATTGTATCGTTCGGTTAACTCTGAATTAGATCTAGGTCTTTTTACTTCACTTTCGGCAATTATCGCAATTGTGTTGGTGATGATTTATCGCCGTCTCAAAAATCAGCGTCAGCAGAAAACTATGTTACTAACCTTTATGCCGGCCGTCATACTTCTGCCTTTAGCTTTAATTATTTATCCGAGCAATGCCACGCTTGCCATTGTACTGTATGTATTTATGCAAGGTGTTGTGGGCGGCTTATTTGATGGCACGGTCACGATGGCGCGTCTTCATGGGGTTCTTGGCACGCATCTACACGATTCGTCATATCGTCTTGAGGTTGAATGTTTGGTTGAAGTAGCATTATCTATTGGTCGAACGATAGGATTCGCGGCCCTATTATTCTTTATTGTGATGGGCTGGGAGCAATATATTATGTGGATTGCTCTCGTTGTGTCGTTATTAGTCATTCCATGGTACAAAATAGCTTTACCAAAGAAACATCGTTATAACTGATATAATATAAACATGATTTATTTAGACCATGCCGCTGCAACGCCACTTTCCGAAAAGGCGCAAAAAGCAATGGCACCATATTTTAGCGAACTCTTTTTTAACCCGTCGGCGGCATATTTGCCTGCCGTTGACGTACGCCACCATTATGAGGCGGCGAAGGATGAAATTGCGCATGTAATCGGCGCAAAAGGTGCCGATCTCGTCATGACTTCTGGCGCTACTGAGTCAATCAATCTAGCATTTTCTTTGATTAAAACAGACTCTGATGCGGAAGTTTTAATATCTGCCGTGGAACATGCCGCCGTGATAAAAAACGCTAAACGAGCGGGGAATTATCAGCTAATCAAAGTCGATGCAAACGGTCGCGTGGATTTGGACGATTTTGCGGCAAAATTATCACCAAAAACACAATTTGTTTCAGTATGTTTGGTGTGTTCAGAGCTGGGAACAATTCAACCAATTTCCGATTTAGCACGTATCATTCAAGCTGAGCGTGAACGTCGCGCTTTTGCGGGCGAAAAAGTTCCGCTTTATTTTCACTGCGATGCCTCACAAGGCCTTGGCTTGATGGAAGTTAAGGTTGCTCGTCTTGGCGTAGATTTACTGACTTTGAATGCTGCCAAAATTTATGGCCCAAAGGGCATTGGCGCACTCTATGTCGGGCACAACGTGCGTTTACAGCCACTAGTTGTTGGTGGCGGCCAAGAAATGGGGCTGCGCAGCGGCACCGAAAATGTTCCTGCTACCATAGCTTTTGCAACGGCTATTGCCGAAGCCGAAAAGCATCTTTATTCTGAACGCAAACGCTTAGCGGAATTAAAAAATGATTTGCGCAAAAGACTCGCAGATTTACCGAATATCATTTTCTTGGGCAAAGACAAAATTCAATTACCAAATTATTTGCCAATTTCTTTGCCGGGTCTTGACGCAGAACGCCTCATTTTTGCCCTAGAAGATCGCCAAGTTTATGTTTCTACCGGCGCGGCTTGCTCAGCAAGTAAAGGTGTCAAATCATCGACCTTACTAGCTATTGGCTTAAATGATAAAGAAATTGCCGGATCGTTGCGTATTACAATGGGCAAACTGACGACCGCCGAGCAAATTGCTGAATTCAGTAAAATTCTCCACGAAATCGTGGAGAATGAGTTGCATCGTTTAGCTCGTTAATTACCAAGGGGTCGACACGTTGCCAGATCCGGTTGCACCTTTTTTGCCGAGCCCTTTATGAACCTCGTAGATGCCATCGTTAGACTTGAAGTCTTTCATGATATTATTAAATTCCTCATTAGTAACTTCTTCGCCGCCTTCTTCGCCACCTTCGCTCTCGCCACTATTGTTCATTTGCGCAACTGCCCTACGGCGTTTGCTGTCGATACGCTCTTTTGATTCCTGGGCTTTTTTATCGGTGCCATTAATATCATCAGACTTACTGGCGCAGTTATTCTCGAACAAAATTGATTCTGCCCGGTTATATAAAACTAGCGCATCATCAAATAATCTTCGTTGCACGGCACGATCGGCCTGCATTTCAATACTGTAAGCTAGATTAACGCAAACCATGCAGTATGATTCTTTGGGCGGATTTTCGCGCAAGCTAGCACGGAAGTCTTCTTCTGCTTCATCGTATTGTGCCAAGTTTAACTCCGCTGTGCCGCGATTATAATAGGCTAAATACGGCTGGATATTATTTCCAATTAGCTGCATTGACGATAATGAAACTGGCGTATCAAAATTACGATTACTATAAGCTAATCCATAAACGAGGTTATAAAAACTAGTTCGCAGGAAGAATGCGCCAGCAAGTACCAAGAGAATTACTGGGAAAATGCAAAACTTCAATAACTTTTTCCGTCGCGCAAATCGGATTTTATTCTGGTCGACAATGCTAGGGTCAAGGTTTAACATTATTTCACCTCTCTTTCTTGTAAGACGCGCGTTAACGTTACGGACAAATCCCATAACAAAAAGGTGATAAAGGCTAAGGCAACAATCCAATATATTTCAAAATACGCATCAACATCTTGTATGCCAGTTATCTCAACATTATTTGTTACTTCAGTGTTAAAATTCTCGGCTAGACTTCCGTTTGTACGATTGTAATACTTAAACCCTAGCTGCGAGGCGATACTGTTGAGATTTGTTTCGTCAATTTTGGACAAATGATGTTTATCTAAATAGCCGCCTTCAGTGATGAAACTATCGTAAAATTCTTTCGGATCGAGATAACTTATTTTTTGAAGTGGGGCACCATCTTTCGTACCGTAACCCAGCACTGCGCCAGTTGCCACGTGCTTTTTGAGTTGTGCATATGAAGATGACGTGCTGGTTGAAGTATCTTCGCCATCGCTCATGAAGAATAGTACATTGACTCGCTCGGGGTGTTCTTTGTCGTAATCCGATATTTGTTCAAGCGCTTTTTCGAGTAGGTTTGCGGAACTGGTGCCCCTACTAAGCGATTCCGATTTCGGCCACAAAGCATCGGCGTAGGTGTTCAAACTATCTAGGCTAGTCGATAACGGCATTGCGACATAAGTCGAAATATCTTGCGCGACAACGGCATATTGCGCGCCAGGAAATTGTCGTGCAACATCTTTGATGTCTTGCTTAACTTTTTCAAAACGCCGCATCTCACCATTTTCGCAATCTTTCGCTACCATGCTATTAGTTAAATCGACTAAGAAATAAACATTTAAATTCGTGAGTTGAGCTTCGCTATATCCACCATGGAAAACCGGGCGGAGCAATAATAATATCATTATCAGCAATATTCCGATGCGACGGAAATTATCAATTGTACGGCGTTTTTTCCCGATAATGCACCAAACAAATAGCGCAATTATTCCAACGCATATTATTACGATTAGCCATAATGGAATCACGGGCATCAACTTCATAGACGCAGCCTCCATACGACAACTAAATACAGACAGCCTAAAACTGCGGCAATAATGATAGGAACAGTTGGTACGTCAACTTTTGCATATTTGTCTGCGCCTTCCACCAACGCCGCTTGCTGTTCCATGATTTGGTCAATGATTGAAGAAATATCGGTATTTTCTGCGCCAGCCGCATAATATGAACCGCCCGTGAGTGCAACAGCTTCCGTGAATTGTTTAGCAGCGGGTCCTTGATATTGTCCATCGGTGCTGTTATCAATCGGATTTATGCCGTAAACCGTAATACCATAACGTTTTGCAAATTTAGCCGCTTGCAAAATATTAATCGGCTGCGAATCTGGTGCAAGGTTATCCGTATAAACTATAATTGAACGCGACCGCTCGGCTTCACCTAGGCGGTCAAATGATTGGGCGCAGCCCGCCAATCCTGGGCCGGCCAAAGATGAACCGTAAGTATATTCATGAACGCCAAAACTGAAAACGTATAAATCATCCTTAATGTTTCTCAGCATCTCAATTGCGCTATTGTAATCATCGGTAAATGGCATAATTGTTGCTACTGAACCATCGAAGATTGTGATACTAAAACGCTCACCTTTCATGGTAGAAACAATTTCTTCTAGGTGCCCTATCATGTCATCGCGCATTGAATCCATTGAGCCACTTACATCAAGGCATAATGAAATATCGCGGTTAGCATACTCGGTTTTTACGAGACTTAGCGTGATTGGCCGTGATGCGGCGATGGTCGCCATAAACAGCGAACCAAATAGGAATAAGGCGCCCAAAAATAGTAGGAACAAGTAGTTCTTTTGAGCCTTTTTATATTCGTCTAAATTGCGAATAGAATTTGTATGCGAAATTAATACTTTTTTCTGCTTAGTTTTTTTATGTTTTTTAGCTTGATGCGCCACAATACAAGAACCAATAATTAGCGCAAGCATTAGCACCGGAAGAATAAAAAGCCACGGATACAACATTACTGTTTCCTTATCAATTCACGCGCTTTTTCCGCGGCATCTTTTACGCTACCTTTTTCGAGTGTATCAAACTCATCTGGGTAATACTGCTCAATTAAGTCCACCAAATCTTGCTTAAAGGAATTCTTAAGATCAGTAAGAGTCATTAAGTCGGCATGAAAACCATGCGCTTCTGCGTAAAACATACGTACAATTAAGCTAAAATGCTGATGCGCAACCGAGGCTTTTATCATATGGTTGTTGAAATTGCGCTCGGCTTGGTCAATTAGGCCAAGATACTTTTTCTTTAGTTCGGCTAAGTCAATTTGTTTCGGCTCCTCAACCTTTAAGGTTTCTAGTGTGCGGATCTTCTTTTTACGTGTGAAGAAGAATATCAGCGCAACAGTAGCAATACCGAGGCTAATCAGAGCCACGCCAATTAAAGTCCAAGCGATATTGTAAAACATCGGGCCATAAAACAAATCACTATCGCCGGACATGTTTTTGCTCCTCTAACATTTGGAAAATGCGCGGAATTGCATGATCGGTGCTATCTATTGAGCAACTTACGATGCCGAAACGGCGTAGGCCTTTTGCAATTAGTTCGCGTTGATTAGCGCGGAATTGAGTTTCGGCAGCGGCTATCTTTTTGTTTGTGCGGAAATAATGTGGTAATCGAATATCACCTTCGATGTCATTAACGGATTGGTCAGAAATAAGATTATTCGTCATCGGTGAATCTTCAATTAAAATATACATTTGTTCATGACGCGCGTTTAAGCGTCGAATTAATTCGCGATTGACCGTAGCCGCACTAGTGGGGTCGGTAATCACTATAATGAACATTCTTTCGCGAAAAGATTTTGTAACGTAAGTGAGCAGGGAATTAATATCGCTCGCATCGCCATCTATACTGACAGACTTAGCATATTTATCGAGAAAGTTTTCTATGTAGGCCGTATCTTCTTTCATAGCATAGCGTTTACTGCTATTTTTATTGCCATAAACCATACCTACTAAATCACCATGACGTTGCGCAACATAAGCTATCACGCCGGCGCAAAAAGCCGCCACTTCACCTTTAGTTTCACCGCTTGGCGCCAAAGTGCTCATTGCGCGCCCATTATCTGCAACAACTAATATGTTGTGTTTGCGAATGGCGATATAGCGCCGGACCATGATTTTATTGGAGCGGGCGGTTGATTTCCAGTCGATATCTTTTACATCGTCGCCATAGGTATACTCACGTAAATCGTCAAAATCCATACTACGGCCCTTAAAGACAGAACCGTAATTTCCAGATAGGACATTTCGCGACCGTCTCTGCGAATAAATGTCCATTTTTTTGCGAACTTTGACGAGATAGCTTGGCATCAGTGTATATTATGGGGTTTGAATTTTATTAAAGATGGCATCAATGATAGCTTCAGAATGAACTTCGTCAGCGGCAGCTTCGAAGTTGAGAATAATACGATGGCGCAAAGCGGCGTAACGTAGACGCTTCACGTCGTCTGGGATGACATATGTACGACCATCAATTAAGGCGATAGCTTGCGCAACTTGCATTAAAGCGATTGCGCCACGCGGAGAAATACCATACTCAACATAACGTGCAAGCGATGCATCGATTAACTCGCGTGGGTTGCGAGAAGCAGTGATGATATTCACTATGTAATTTTTAATAGAATCATCCACCGCCACGCGCTTAGCAAGACCTTGCATCTTCTTGACGTCATCAATGGAAACTTTTTGGTCATCCTCAAGTGTATTAGTGGTAGCGCCACTAAGCGTATAATTTAAGATTTGCAACTCTTCATTGCGCGTTGGGTAGCCAACAATTTCTTTCAGCAAAAAACGGTCAAGCTGCGCTTCTGGTAGCTCGTAGGTACCCTCTTGCTCGATTGGGTTTTGCGTAGCAAGCACTACGAAAGGTTCTGGCATTTTATACATTACGCCACCAAGGGAAACTTGATGCTCCTGCATTGCCTCGAGCATAGCGCTTTGAGTCTTGGCGCTAGAGCGATTAATCTCATCCAGCAAAACGAAATTGGCATGGACCGGACCAATTTTTGTTTCAAAACTGTTTGAATTGGAGTTAAAAATTTGCGTACCAATAATATCGCTCGGCAGCAAATCTGGCGTACATTGGATACGACTAAAAGTGCCACTTGCAGCTTCCGCGATGGTTTTGGCAGCTAAAGTTTTTGCGAGGCCTGGCACAGATTCGAGCAAAACGTGCCCACCAGCAATAATCGCGACCAGCATACAAAGGCGCAGCTCGTCCTGACCGACGACCTTACTAGAATACGCTTCGGTAATACGATTCACGACGGCCTTAGCGCCGTTCATCTCTGCCTCGGTGAGATTGTTAGGGTTTTTATCTTTTTGGTCCATTTGGTGCTCCTTTATGCCCAATACAGGCTAATATTATTGGCCATACTTATTTTTTGTTCTTCGCTGTAAGTATCTGGTTGGTCAAAATAATGATCGTCGTCAAAGAAAGTATTTGGCAGAATGTCCATGTAAGTGCATCCGTCAGTTTCAATTTGGAATTTATCAGAAATTGCAGAGGTGATATTACCGCAAGTGCCAGCAATTTTAGCTGGGCTATAAGCCTTTAGGATGTTTAATGCAATCTGAATTTGGAAAGAGGTCATTAAGATATCAGCAAATAATAACACATTACGATTATTGAAGGCCCTTAGGTCAAAATTCGGGTTCGGATTCGCCTCGGCATTAATTTTAGAGAAAGCGGAACGCTTCCGTTCTTCAATTACGCTCATAAAGTCTGAATTAATATAGTCATACTCGCTTTGGGATATTTCAGGATTCAGCACAAACTCACCTTTAGCTGTGATTGCACCGAGATTTCTGGTGATATCGAATGGATCGGCAATCTCCGAGTATTGCAAAATATAAATATAGGCGTGTAGATGAGCGGCCAATTCAATGCAAGAAAGGAGGGAACTCTTTTTGAGGCAAAAAATAATCGAATCAGTATCTTTATATTGGGTTAGTTTCACCGCAAGCTGGTCGCCCAAGGCTTGTCGATTAGGATAAAACATCCCACCTCCGTTAATTAGTACTAATAATATTTTAGCATAAACGTCATCTCGTAACCGCTTGATTTTTCTCTTATTTATTGTGTTGATGATATAATATTTTTAATGAAAGTATTTTTAGGTATGTCCGGTGGTGTTGATTCGGCTGTCTCAGCCTACCTTTTGCAGCAGCAAGGCCACGAAGTCGTTGGTGTTTATATGAAAAACTGGAGCAAGAATCTTCCGGGCATGAAATGTCCATGGGCGGAAGACCTTGCCGACGCTAAACGTGTGGCAGTAAAGCTTGGCATCGATTTCCGCGTATTTGACTTTGAATCTGAATACAAACAAAAAGTTGTGGACTATATGTTGGCCGAATATCAAAAAGGCAACACGCCAAATCCGGATATTATGTGTAACCAAGAGATTAAATTCAAACTCTTCGCCGAAACCGCCTTTGAACAGGGTGCCGAGAAAATCGCAACTGGCCACTATGCTAAAACTAATGGTCGCGCACTGTTAAAAGCTAAGGATGAGAATAAGGACCAAACTTATTTTCTCTATCGCATCACTGAGGATATTATCGAAAAAACTATTTTCCCAGTTGGCGATATGCTCAAGCCAGAAGTGAAAGCTTTAGCCGCCGACATCGGCCTTAGCGTTGCGCATAAAGCCGAATCCATGGGGGTCTGTTTTGTCGGCGAGGCCAACATGAAAGATTTTCTATCAGAATTTGTTGAAACAAAACCGGGGAAGATTATTGAGCTTGAAACTAACCAAGAAATCGGCGTGCACGATGGCGCGATTTTCTATACACTTGGCCAACGTCACGGTCTCAATCTGAAAGCGGGCTTGCCATATTATGTTGTTAAAAAAGATATGGATGCTAATATTGTCTATGTCTCGCAAAATCTTAATTCGCTTAAACTTTGGACTAATACCATTAAGCTCAAAGACGTGGTTCTTCGTCACGGCGATGACGGCCGGCACATTCAAGCTCGCATTCGTCACCGCGCACCGCTCGTGGAGGCGGATTATCAAGATGGCGTGCTGACCTTTGCAGAAGAGCAAAAATCTCTCACGCCTGGCCAATCCGTAGTCTTTTATCGTGGCGATGTCTGCCTTGGTGGCGGTATCATTGAAGCTCAATAAATTTCCGCACCGCTTACGCTATCATTAGAGGCGAAAACATTGTACAATATAACAATGAATGCAAGTGAAGTACGTCAAAAATACTTGGATTTCATGAAATCCAAGGGCCATGTGGTGATTGAGCCAGCGCCACTCGTGCTTGAAAATGATCCGACGACATTATTTACCGGCTCCGGGATGCAGCCGTTATTGCCATACCTGCTTGGCCAACCACACAAGGAAGGCAAGCGCCTAACCGACTCGCAACCATGTTTGCGTCTCCAAGACATTGACGACGTGGGCGATCCGCGCCACACTACCGTCTTTGAGATGCTCGGCAACTGGTCGCTTGGCGATTATTTCAAAGAAGAACAAATTCGCAACTTCTTTACTTTCTTAACGAAAGATATTGGCCTCGACCCACAGAAAATCTACGTTACCTGCTTTATTGGTAGTGAAAAATACGGCATCCCACGCGATGATGAAGCAGCCGCCATTTGGCAGAAGGTTTTTGCCGAGGCTGGCATCAAGGCCGATATTGCCGAGATTGATACCGCCGAAAACGGCGACAAGCGTGGCATCAAAGGTAATGAGCGCATCTTCTTCTACAACGATAAAGAAAACTGGTGGTCCCGTGGTGGTGGCATCGAAACCACGCCAATTGGCGATCCATGTGGCCCAGACTCCGAAGTTTTCTACGATTTTGGCGAAGAGCATCAAGACGAAGCTAAATATGGTAAGGCTCACCCAGCTTCCGACGGCGCTCGCTTCATGGAAATCGGCAACCAAGTCTTCATGCAATATCGCCGTCTCGAAGATGGTAGCTTCCAGGAACTTGAACACAAGAACGTTGACTTCGGTGCCGGCCTCGAACGCATTACGGCCGCTTCCATGGACTCTTATGACGTCTTCCAAATCTCTTTACTTAAGCCAATTGTCGACAAACTAGTCGCCCTTTCTGGTAAAAAATACGAATCCAACACCGCTGAAATGCGCGTGATTGCCGATCATTTGCGTGGCGCTTATCTCTTGACCGCGCAAGGCCTTAAACCGTCGAACAAGCAACAAGGCTATGCCCTCCGTCGCTTGATTCGCCGCGCCATCTTAAAGGCACTCAACCTCGGTATTGAGCAAGATTTCCTCGCCGAAGTTTTACCACTGATTGCCGAAAACTACAAAGATCTTCCAGATAGTATTTTGACTACCCGCGAACAAGTTCTTGATGTGCTTAGCCATGAGGAGCAAGCTTTCCGCCGTACGCTCCGTCGCGGCATGCGCGAACTTGCCCGTTTCCAAAAAGACGGTCTCACCGGCAAAGAGCTCTTTATGCTTCAAGATACCTATGGCTTCCCACTTGAACTTTCTGTCGAGGAAGCCTATCGCCAGGATATTCCGCTCAGCGAAGATTGGCGCAAAGAATTTGACGCTGCGCTCGACGAACAGCGCGAGCGTTCCAAAACTGCAAGCAAAGGTATGTTTAAGGGTGGCCTCGCCGATCATGGTGAACAGACTACCAAATATCACACTGCCACTCATCTCTTGCTTGCCGCGTTGCAGAAGCTAATTGATCCGAACATTGGCCAGCAGGGTAGCAATATTACCGCTGAGCGTGTCCGCTTTGATTTTAATCTCGATCGCAAGTTGACTCCCGAAGAAAAACAACAAGTCGAGGATCAAGTCAACGAGTGGATTAAAGCCGACTATAAAGTCCAGCGTGACGAATTCGACAAAGCTTATGCCCGTGATACTTTGAAGGCACACGGTCAATTCTGGGATAAGTATCCAGACAAGCTTACCGTTTATACGATTGGTGATTTCGATGCCCCGATTTCCCGCGAAGTCTGTGGCGGCCCACACGTTGAGCATACTGGCGTTCTTGGTCATTTCAAAATCAAGAAAGAAGAATCCAGCGCTGCTGGCGTACGTCGTATTAAAGCAATTTTGGAGTAGCATATGCAGCCAGATTTCTACCGCATTCGCCCGGCCACTAAGGCCGATGCGCTTGCGATGGCGCAAGTCAAACAAATAACTTGGGAGGCAACTTATCGCGGCATCTATCCAGATGCCAAATTGGATAATTACAGCATCCCAGATAATATTAAAAAGTTCGAACAACTAATCGAAACACCAGATGTAGATGTCTGGGTGGCAGAATGTAATCATCAAGGCAAACTCTTTGTTTGTGGTTATATGAGCTGCGGTACGCCGCGCTATCCGTTTTCGCGCTACAACCAAGATATTGGCATGCTTTATATCTTGCCAGACCATCAAGGAAAAGGTCTTGGCCGCCAACTCTTTGAGAAAGCGCGTGAACTTATTAAAGGAAAAGGCTACAACGATTTCTTTGTTTGTTGCAATAAATATAATTTACCAGCGCAACAATTTTACCTTGCCATGGGCGGCGTTTTGGTTAAAACCGATCCAGACGAAGAAGATCGCTCTGTTCCACAAGTTATTTTTACTTACGTGATTGAAGATTAATCTAGGCAGTAGTGCTATAATAGACTTAATCATGAGCTTTTTGAAGCGACGCAAGAATACCCCCGAAGAA
>CAMZJD010000010.1 GCA_947307445.1 uncultured Candidatus Saccharibacteria bacterium
GGTGATCTAAAAACTAATGGTAGCGTCAGGACTTCTAGGAGCAACGTTCAGGGTAAGGTCTTTGGTTCATGGTCGGAATACGGACTTGTAGCTAAAGGCGATGTAAGCGGTATGGCATCTGGCGCAGCGTTTGCCTATACGAGCCCGATTTACACAAATCGCAATCAGCCAATCGCCGGCACAATGGTGCCTGGCTCAAGGCAATGGGTTTGCAAGACAGTGCACTGGGGTTGGTTCCAGTGGCAAGAATGTGAGTGGGTTTATACGCAAGCCCAGTATAATGGTGGCATCATCAACTCAGCATCATCAAATGCGGGTATCACCCAAGGATACGGTTCGGAATGTACGCTTGGCTCACAAACTTATGGTAACCAAGACTGCGATCAGCACATGCTAGGTGAGGGTTACGGTATCTTAAACTCATCCGATATGAATGCAATCGCGCGTAAGGTTTATCAGAAGTATCATATGAATGCATCAGAAATGCAGACCTTGTTTAGAAGTACAGACGGTAAGTCTGGCCTTCTGAATATCGCCGACGCAAAGACCATTAATGGCGTAGATGTGCGTACCCCACAAACGTATAGCGGATCATCTGAGGCTTTCTATATGTATTCTAACCATGGGTCGGCGGCTTGCGTTTATAGCTCCGACCTCGGGAAATACATCCAAGGTCAACCAGCCGACAAACAAAACTCGTCCTTCACCTTTGATGGCAGGAATTATAACAATAATGCTCCACAATTCTGTAATGCACAGGGTATGAAGATTTGGCGCGCCTACAAGAGTAGCGGCCCAGCCAACGTTATCTTTACGAACTATCCTTCGAACGGTGCAGTTTACATGGGTGGTGCCGGTACGAGCGACCTTGGCATGACGGGTAGCGCAACAACCTACCGCAACCCAACCTACATCTTTGATATTGACGGTACCTTTGTGATTGATGAAGATATGATCTCCAGTAATGGCTTCATCAATAACGAAATTAACGATAACTACAGCTCGCTCGATGAGTTGCCGACAGTTGTTATCTTTGCAAAGAACATTATTATTACGAATCGCGTGACGCGCCTTGATGCTTGGTTAATTGCCGGCATTAACGGCGGCGAAGGCGTGATTAATACTTGTGGCGCTATCTATGAAGGTGACACGCTAAAGTTTATTCATCCAGAAGATTCCGATCATAACAATGAACTCTCTGCCGATATTTGTAATAACAGTGTCGTAATCAACGGCTTCGCGTATGCGAAAAAGGCCATTCTCAATCGCACCTTTGGCGGTGGCGGCGACAACGTGAATAAGTTCGTCCAACGCGGTGAGGTCTTTAACCTCCGCGCTGACGCCTTCTACTGGTCCTTCTATCAGTCGCAACGCAACCGCATCTTAACTACCGTTTATTCGCGTGAATTGCCAACAAGGTATTAATAGATAAAAGTAAACCGCTAATGTATAATAAAGGTATGACAAAAATGGGTGAGCAAAAGAATCAAAAAGGCTTTACGATTGTAGAGGTAATGCTTGTTTTAGCATTAACTGGCTTACTTTTTATCGGTCTAATTGGCGGCTTCAGTGGCAGCCTTGCTCGTCAACGTTATAAAGATTCTACTAATGACGTGGTTTCACAATTGCGCAGTTATTATTCGTTGGTTTCCGATACTCAGGTACAACCGCGCAGCAATAGCTCCGCTTGTTATGGTTTATCACTAGACGCATCTGGTGCGATTGGTGGCATAGACGCCTCCAGATATAATGTAAACCGCGGTCGTAGCAATTGTGTAGTATATGGCATCGCAGCCAGCATCAACGGCGGCACTATTGAGGTCACTCAAATACTCGGAAAGGATATTCATTATGTCGATAACAGTGTTACGACTGGCGCGAGTGATATCCAATTACTCAAAGAACTTCAAGGTAACAACCTTGTCGCAGTGACAACTGCTGGCGGTCCAGCCAGTAGCTGCAGCATTACTTTAGCGGGCGAGCATACCAAATATACAATGAAATGGGGATCAGCATTGAAGAAAGATGGCACCCATGACGATTTAACTGCTACAGTTCTAATTTTCCGATCACCTCGTAATGGCGGTATTCGCACCTATGTTTGGGAAGACGTAGTTCGTGATGCGCAAGGCGACCCAGTAGATTACAGTGCCTTAGCAGGGCAGAACTTAAGTTGTACATCTGGCGCCAGCCAATTCCGCGACCAAGGTATTAATAAATACCTTGATAACTTCCAAGAAAAAGAACTTCGCATGTGCGTAGAGGCTGGTGATGGCATGCTTTATGATGGACATCGCAGACTCGTGCGCATCTTGCAATATGGTCACAGCTCTTCAGCGATTGAGCTAGTTGATGCTGATCAGACTATTATAAAGGATAAATGCTGATGAAGAAAATCAAACATGGCGATACGATTGTAGAAGTATGCATCTGTGTAGCTATTTTTGCAATTGTTTGCATTGTTACGATTGGCATGATGAATAATGGCCTCAATCTGGCCCAACGCTCTCTGGAAGTAACGATGGCTCGCACCGCTATCGACTCGCAAGCCGAAGCACTTAGATTTATCCATAACAACTATCTTTCTGAGCGCAACTATGCCAACGATGTCAGCCTATCTACCGGCACTGCTAGTCTAGAAGTTAGCCAATTCAAAAAAATCTGGGAACGTATTAAGGATTATTCGCGCGACCCTTCCTCAATACGCAACGGCGAATATGTATCACATCCGTTTTCAGTGGAGCAGTTCGTTGATGCCAACGGTAACGTCAGCTGTGGCGACGCAATGAAAGATCAGGCAGATTATTTCAGTGCTTTCATTGTTAATCCGCGCTTGATTGTGCCAGATTTAGGCGCTAGCTATCGCGGCGTCAGCTACACCGACATGAGTAGTACGGGGATTATAGACAACATGATTTTCCGCGCTAAGAGCGGCAATATGTTTAAAGAAGCGCCGCTATATCCGCGCATTATTTACCGTCGTCAAAACGGCATCAGTAATAGTGATGTCGATAGTCTTAAGGGTGAAAATACCGATTTATTCCAATTCATTAATACCGTTGAGGGTCTTTGGGTGGTTTCCGTACACGAAAATTCCGCTGATATCAACCGCTCGGAATACTTCGATTTTTATATTCGCACATGCTGGACTCCAGTCGGCAGTAGCAATGTGTCAACGATAACTACCGTTATTCGTTTATATAACCCGGAGACTATTCAAGAATGAGTCGTAAGAATCATAAATCAGGTTTTACTATTATTGAGTTCGTGCTTGCCATGGCCTTTATTGGTATTATTCTCGTAGCTATTTGTGCAATCACTATCCAAATCACAGGTATCTATCAAAAAGGCCTCGCCCTTCGGGCAATTAACTCTACCGGTCGTCAAATTATGGATGATATGATGAGCGCCGTGACAGGCTCCTCAATTGTCACTGATATTAACCCGAGTGGCACTACGGCAATTACGGACGACATGGTACTCGCGAAGCGCAAATCGTATTTTCAGTACAACCAAATTAACGATAATCGCCAAGCCAGCGGTATTTTCTGTACCGGTAGCTTTGATTATGTCTGGAACACCGCAGAGACCTTACTGGACAACAGCCCTACGAGCAAAGCAGTATTAATCAATGGCAAAAAATACAAGTTTGCCCGCATTACGGATAGTTCTCGTAAGTATTGTGATCCAAGTGCTACATCTGTTGCCAACATTGTTGACGCCAGCATCACTGAAGCAGACGTCATCGAGCTAATCAATAACGATGAGTCCGACTTAGCACTTTATGATTTTACGGTATATCCAGCTATGCAGAGCGAATCCACGCGCCATATTTTATATCCAATTAGCATGATTATTGCCACCAAACGTGGCGGCATTAATATTAATGGCAACGGTGATTTCTGCAGTGGTATGGATAGGCCATATGATCCCGAAGACAGCAATAATGAATTTAATATGCTAGACTTTAATTATTGTGCAGTCAATCGGTTCGACTTCGTCGTACGTCAAACCGGAGAGTCTAGCGAAATCGATGGTTATGGTTCAAGGTAAAGGGAGGAACATGAAAAAACAATTACAAACCAAACAAGGTGCAGCCACGATTTATATCGTGATTTTCACTACGATGCTATTTAGCATTATTGCGCTTAGCTTCGTGCGCATTATGCTCTCAGAGAGCACACAAACTGTTAACTATAGCCTTTCGCAATCGGCATATAACTCAGCGTTAGCCGGTATCGAAGATGCAAAAATTGCACTGTTGAAGTACCAGAACTGTATCAGTACTAACGATGCAGTTGGGGCTGCGGAATGTCGAACCATCCGCGACGCACTTACCGCTGGCACTGACACTGCAAACGAAGACTGCGATGCGGTGAACAAGGCCCTACAACGTGATACTGCCAACTTAGGTAAAGAGACGATGATTTCCTCCTCATCGAATCGTACCTTTGATGGATCGAACAACGTCAACCAAGTTAGCCAAGATATTGACCAAGCATATACCTGCGTTATCGTAAAAGTCGATACAGAAGATTACATCTCTAAGCTGAATAGTAATTACACATCAAAGTTTGTCCCTATCCGTGCAGAAAATATGGATGCCATTAATGCAATCGAGATTCGCTGGTATTCCCAAGATGATTACACTAGCCGAGTCGGCACAAACTATAACGGGCTCGGTATTGGTAACTTTACTGCCGCCCGTGTTACGGATCCAACCTCTGTCGCCAATGGTATGAGCTACCGTAATCAGTACGGAAATGTTATTTATGGCGGTTTCTTCGATCGCGATACCCAATACATCCCACCAGTTTTACGTGTAGATTTAGTTCAAACCGCTAAAGGTTTTGGCCTTAACCAATTCTACACCACTTACTATGATGGTACGAACCTTGAAACGAACCGCAGTAGCTTGACGCTTGTTCCATCCTCGAATGGTACTAATAGCTTAGCAAACGATACGACCGCTGGTTTCGCCGCTGCTGCTATGAAGAACTTTAATATTCCGGTAAATATTAAATGTTCATTGACGGATTTCTCGGCAACTGGTTACGCATGCAATGCGAAGATCTATATGCCAAAACCAATCTATGGCTCTTGGGACGAAATTACCACTACTGACGTCACGAGAACTAACGGATGCCGTGCTGGCGAAACGCAAATATCTCGCACGCAAACGGGATATGACAGATGGCACAGGCCAACCTACGAATATGTCTGCCGCAGCTCATCTAGACAACATAAGACCGGTAATAGTCGTAACCAAGCTACCACGCTCCTTCGTTTGAATTTGCCATATGGCGGCCCAGATACAACCTTCCAAGTTATCATGTATGACGCAAGTGGTAATGTTATTCCATTCTCTGGCGTACAATCCGTTGTCGATTCTACCGGTCGTGCCAATGACCTCTTCCGCCGCGTCGAAGCACGCCTAGAGATGGTTGATACTTATTTCCCAATTCCTGATGCCGCATTAACCTTAGCGGGCGACAATAATCAGCTCAAGAAAAGTTTCTATGTTACTCGCAACTGCTACACGAGTAGCTGGAAATTCGATCCATCTTCGGGTGCAGTAACAATAGATGGTGCAACGAGTTGCTATAACTACGGTGAACTCTAAAATACATAGCCAGCCTCTCGGGGCTGGTTTTTGTTGGCATAAAAATAACGGCTATAAAGCCGCAAATTTGGTGCCCGCGACTGGAGTTGAACCAGCACGCCCGTAAAGGCACTAGCACCTGAAGCTAGCGCGTCTGCCAATTCCGCCACGCGGGCATGCCCCTATTCTATCATAAAAATGGTACAATAAAGATATGTCGCATTATTATACCGATGGCAGTGCTAGCCCAAATCCTGGACCTGGCGGCTATGCTGTAATTCTGAATGGCGCGCCAGTTGCTTTAGGGCGCGAAAAAGATTCCACTAATATTCGTATGGAGGCGCAAGCTTTAATTGCCGCCTATAAGATCGCTCAGCCCGGCGATACAATCAGCACTGATAGTGAATTCTGGGTTAACGTGGTTACAAAATGGGCGGCCGGTTGGCAGCAAAATGGCTGGAAAAAGAAAGCTGGCGAGATAAAGAACCTTGAATTAGTACAAGAATTATATGCACTCTATTGCGCTCATCCAGATATTAAACTGGAATGGACGCGTGGACATATTGGCACGGATGGTAATGAAGCGGCGGATGAATGGGCCAATAAGGCTCGTGAAGGCGCCACGATAGAAGGAGGAGCATGAAAAAATCCATCGTAAAAATGAAATTAAATAGCCGCGTAGATTTTATTAACACGCTTGGCGAAATAGATTTTAAATTTAGCGAGCCATATTGGCAGCATGATCGCATATTTGTTCCTCGCGGCTTTAACCGCGACAAATCCCAGCCGCGCCTATCCTTACGCACAATCGTGAAAGACCCGAACAAAGATGCCATTTATGCGCTGGTTTTACGCCGTCATTTCGAAGATAAGAAGTTCGATATTGTGAACTCTGTGATTGTCAAAGATTATACCGAGGCCGCGCATATCGTGTACCAGCTTGGCTATGAGCTTAAATATGAAATAGCACGCAAACGGGAAGAGCTCGATATGGGCGACACGATTAAGATTTACATCGACAAGATCGATAATCTACCGGGCTATTACGCCAAAATTGAGTCAGACTTGAGCGATAGTGACGACACCTTTGAAGCCTACAATGATTTGCTAGAGACCTATAAAGTACTTAATGTTAAAGGTTCTAAACCGGTTCCATTTACTTATGGAGAATTATTAGACTCATCATTGCACGATACAGTTGCAGGATAAAAAATCCGCCACTTGAAGTGGCGGATTTGCTTTGCGATATTCTTTTTATTTCTCAGCAGCTTTTTTAGTGGTCGTTTTCTTCGCGGCTGGCTTTTTGGCAGCTGGCTTCTTTGCGGCGGCTGGTTTGGCGGCAGTTTTCTTAGCTGGAGCCTTCTTTGTAGCAGCTGGTTGGGCGGCTGGGGCCTTAACGGCCTTCTTGCCAGCGGCCATCTTTACGCCATGGGCCTTAGCATATTCTGCAAGTTTAGCTTTGCGGCGGCTTGCGGTATTCTTCTTCATTAGACCTTTTTTAACGGCCTTGTCGTACTCAGATTGAACGACAGACATTTTTTCGGCGGTTGGGTTAGCGCGGAAATCCTTGAGGGCACCACGGATGACCTTTTTAATCGCTTGGTTGTTGCTGCGGCGCTTTTCTGCTTGGCGCGCAGCCTTTTTTGCGGATTTAATAATCGGCATTTAAATACTTTTCCTTAAATTATATTTTCAATTGGAATATATTATATTCTAAAATCCGCTAAAAGTAAAGGGTAGAACAGAAAAGGGCTTGCATTTTTAAAAAGATTATGCTAAATTGGAGCTATAAAAGGTCAAAAATAAAAAAGAAAACATAAAAACAGATGGCAGATAAGAAGGCCGCACCCCAGGCGAATCCTGGACCGGTTAAAACTAGCATTATAGATCAAGTCGCCGATAAGATTCGCAACAGCGATAATGTTTTGGTGGCGCTGTCTAAAGACCCGTCGGTTGATGAATTGTCGGCCGCCATTGGTTTGACCTTTATTCTCGATAAACTTGGCAAACATGCAACTGCTATTTTCTCTGGCGCTGTGCCAAACGCCATCGAATTTCTTGAGCCGGAAAAGACCTTTGAGGTTAATACTAATAGCCTCCAAGATTTTATCATCGCCCTCAATAAGGATAAAGCTGATCATCTTCGCTACAAGATTGAAGGCGATTTTGTCAAAGTCTTTATTACTCCTTATCGCACCACCATAGAAGAAAGCGACCTTGAATTTAGCCATGGTGATTACAATGTGGATTTGATTATCTCCTTGAACGTTGATAGCGTTGAGGCTCTTGACGCCGCCCTTAGTGAATATGGCCGCATTAAGCACGATGCCAGCTCTATTAATATTTCCGCTCACGAGCCAGGTCACTTTGGTGATTTAGAGTGGGGCAACCCAAAAGCTTCTTCCGTTTCAGAAATGATCGCCTTGCTTTCCGATAAATTCGATAGCACCGATGAGAATATTGTAGACAAATCTGTCGCTACGGCTTTGATGGCGGGTATTGTTGCTGCAACAAACCGCTTCTCAAACGAGCGCACTTCGGCTAACACCATGAGCGTAGCTAGTATGCTTATGACTGCCGGCGCCGATCAGCAATTGATATCCTCGAGTATTCCGGTAGATATGATTGGCGGCACTACGATGGATGTTAACCAAGAGGTTACCACCGTTGCCGCACCCGCCCCAGTTGATACAACGCCGGTCGTCGCCGAACCAACCCCGGCTCCTGCTACCGAGCCAACACCTGCGCCGACCGCCGAACCGGCCCCAGCCGCCCCAGTTGATACAACGCCGGTCGCCGCCGAACCAACCCCGGCTCCTGCTGCTGAACCCGCGCCAGCTCCAGCAGATGATTCTTCAATTGATTTGCGTCATGGTGCCGTCGACTTTGATCCAAACGAGGACGAACAAGCCGCTGCCGGACCAGCCGCAGAGACAATGGTGCTACCAGAGGAGTCGCCAGAACTTACCGCTCCTGCTGGTCCAGTCGTACCGGGCACTGCACTAGACGCCGTTGAAGAGCCAGTTAACGAAGCTGAAAATGCAATCGATATCGCCTTGCAAAAGGCCGCTACTGCCGCCGCCGCTCAACAGACCACCAGTGCCGATGTTGAGTCAGAACTTGAACGGATTGTAAATCAAAACCAAACTGCCGGCGCAATGGCCACGAACGAAGTTATGGAAGAGTTACGCCAAGCTTCTGAGCCACCAGCTATTCCAACCATGGGTAGTACGGGTATGAAGAATATTTCACCACTCGGCGATGCCACTCATCCAGTTGCGCCACCAGTAGACTATTCTGCAATGATGTCGGCCGAATTGGCCGCCGCTAATGGTACACCGCAGCCGGCTCCATATCAGGCACCACAAATGCCGCAAGCTTATGCGTCCGTTCCGCAATACCAAGCCCCACAAATGCCACAAGCATATGCGCAGCCAGCTATGCCAGCTGCCGCACCACAAATGCCGCAAGCTCCAGTTATGCAGCCTCCAGTTATGCCAACTGCCGAAATGAATGCCGAATATGTTGCGCCAATGCCAATGCCGGATCCAAATTCAATTTTGCCACCACCGCCAGCTCCATTTGATCCAGCTGCTGCGCCAATGTCGGTTGCTGCGGCTCCAGCCGAAGCACCAAGTGCACAAGCTTTCGCCCAGCAAATTCAAGCAAATAATCCTGCCGTTTCAATGCCGGCCCCACAGCCAGCTATGCCAGTTGCTGCACCACAAATGCCAGCACCACAAATGGCTCCAGTTGATAGTTCCACCGTTGCGCCATCAACCTTTGGCCAAAACGCTGTCATGCAAGAACAAGTCTATCCAAACGATCCTTCCGCCTTCCAGATTCCTGGGATGTAGATAAATTGATTATTGTAAAATAAAAGTATGCATAAAACACTTAGCGTTTTATTGGCTATTCTTTGCATTATATTTAGTTTTTGTGCCCCCGCCCAAGCTATCACACTTGACGCTAACCAGACTATCCAAGAATTACAGCTTGGTTCGCAAGCCTATTACCTTTTTGATATCACGAATAATGAAGTCGTCATGACAAAAGACGCCGATAAAATCATGAAGGTTGCTTCGCTTACCAAAATCATGACAGCCTTAGTGGTATTAGAAAATCGCCAACTTGATGAGGTAGTGACTATTACGCGCCCCATGGTTAGCAATTTGTACGATTACGTAGTGGCCGGTTTGCGCGTTGGCCAAAAAGTATCGGTCGAAGATTTACTTTATGCGCTGCTATTACCATCTGCTGGCGATGCCGCCCAAGCTCTAGCTATCTCAACTAGCGGTTCCATTGCTGCTTTTGCCGACAAAATGAATGAACGCGCCACGCAGCTCGGTCTCAAAAATACGCACTTTAGCAATCCGACTGGCATGGATAATGATAATTATTCCACTTCGCATGATATAGCAATCATTCTGCAAGAAGCTATCAAAAATCCGACCTTTAAAAAGATTTTCGAGACTTACGAATGGAATATGAAATCCATTAATAAAAAAGTTGAGAAAACCTATCAGCCTCGTGACCACATTCATGGTGGTAAAACTGGCTATACCGGCCAAGCTGGGCGCTGTTTTGCTTCTACGGCTACGGTTGAGGGGATAGATTATTTAATGGTAAATCTGGGCGCCAACTCCAAGACAAATAATCATATTAATGATGCCGAAAAAATCTATGCCTACATAGAAAGCCATTTTGAACAACAAACCGTAATAGACGAAGGGAAGATAGCCCAGACTTTACAAGTCAAAGACAGCTTTCAAGAAACTACAGACTTATATACCGAAGAAAGCTTTAGTGATTTACTACCGGCCGACCTCGAGCATGACAAAATTGAGTATGTCTATGAAGGCATGACAATTATCACGCGCGACGTGCCACTCGGCGCCAAAGTGGGGCAATATATTGCTAAATATAATGGGGAAGAACTCGGACGTGTTGATTTGTATCTGCGTGATGAAATCAATTTCTTAAATTATCCGCTGATTGCCGCATGTATTATTGGTGGCGCCATTATTGCAGTCGGAATCGCTTGTGGTATTCGGGCGTTAATTCGCCGGCATCGTTAATTTCTTTTGTGCCCATCGTAAGAGTCGCGCTAAAGCGTAGGCGCCACCCAAAATTACGATGCACCAAAGCAGCGATGCCCACCATGGCTGCGCATAAACCATTAAGAACGGATACGGACCGACTAACTCGCCAATTAAATTGAAGAAAATGGCGACGACTGCATAGAGTAGCGTAAAGCTCATCGCGATCAGAGCATCGGATTTTTTGAAGCGATATTTTTCGAAAAATAGGAATGATAATATCGCCAAAATCGGACAGAGCGTATGGTGGAATAGCATTGATTGCTGGGTAAGTAATGTCCATAAGCTATATTTTGTCGCCCACGATAAAACCGTGATTACGACAATGAACGTAATTGCTACGCTGAGGGTGGCGACATATTTTAATAGCGGCACATAGCGCGGCATTTTTATCTTTTGTCCTTGCAAATCCCAGACCGTATAACACACGTAAAACATCGCCGCCACAAAGAGTAAAATGTTGCTCAATTCCGTGTAATAAATCAATGCGCTCCAGCCATGATTCGAAAACGCAAACACAAAACCAATCATTTCCAAGAAGATAATAAGCAAGTTCAGCGCTAATGATATTTTTTGTCGTCGCATATTATAATTATATAAAAATATAACGAGATTATAATATGGACAAAATATTAGTTTGTAACGGAGTAGAAGACTTAAAGAAATATCTAGGAGATCACGGTGACGAAAAAATATGTCTGTACCTCGCCGAAAAAACGCCAGAAGCCTGGGATATTTCTACTAGCCGAGTCTACATGAATCAAATTGATCCACATTTTGTCTACCTACCCGTTAATATCCAAAAAGGTGATTGGGATTCAATTCGGGAAGTCTACATTATTGCCGAACAAGACAATCGTATTGTAGCAATCAATCAAACGCAGCCGCACAAAAGCAACCCCGTTCAAAAAGAATGGTTTGCTGGGCAAGACATTCCGCAAAACGTCGATTCTTTAGTTAAAGACGAAAATAACAAACTACAATGCTTTAATTTAAATGGTCCGTCATTTGCAAGTTGGTTTGAAGATGAAGTTACTAGTTTTGCGCATAATTTGGTTGTCGTATTCGGCGTTGGCGGCGTAGGCGAACCAATTGCTCGCATTATCGCGAGCAAGCATCCAGAGAAACTCTATTTAGTTGATCTTTTCTCTAAAGCAGATTTAGCGCAAGAATTGTCACAGAATGCAGACGTTGAGTTCTGCGATAATATAGGCGATGTTAATTTTAGTACAAACAACAAAGTCATTCTAATTAATTGCGCCGGTAAAGAGGGCGGGGACGATGCAGCCCTAAGACGCGTCTTAGAAGAATTGCAAAATAATAATTACATCTTCGTTGACTTGCGCCCTCAACTGGATATAGAAATTGTGAACATCGCCAAACAATACGGCTGGGAGGCCTATACTGGCTTTGGCATGAATTCCCGTAATGACTACGTCCTACTGCAAAAAATCCAAGAAAAAACGGACATTCGTATTCCGTCTTTTGCTGAATTCGCTAAACTTGTAGCGGCAGCTTCCTAATTGATGGTCGGGGCGACCTGACTCGAACAGGCGACCTCGCAGTCCCGAACCGCGCGCGCTACCAACTGCGCCACGCCCCGACTCCTATATATTATATCTGTTCTTTTTCTAATTTCAAGATTTGGTAACGATCGCCACGTTCGTCAAACTGCAAATCGGAACGTGTCGTAATATGCCAACCAGTGCGTGGAAATTCTAGCTCCGCGCCATTTTTTGGCTCAATGCCTACATACCAAAAAGCGGAATGTTCCTCAAGGTACTTGTTTAAATCGGCAATCTTGCCAAAGTAACTTTGCTTCAACGGTTCTTGGACGCCATATTTATAGTCCACGGATTCATCGATAAATAATACTGGCAAATCTTCCGATACATAAGCGCTCAAATCATAGTAAAGCCATTCAGTATTCGCAATGATAGGCAAGCCTTGATAATTATCCAGCGCCACGATATTGTCATACAAATCTTTAGTTGTAGGTTTTTTATTCGTGACGAAATCGTAATTCCCATACGCATAAACCGAGCTGAGTCCACAAATTGCATTACCAACTATCAACAGCGTCAGGGCGCCAACAATTAAGATTGGCTGCCGGTAGAAATGTTTTTTCTTACGTGCTTTCTTGGGTTTCATCATCTCTCTAGCAAGTAGCACGATAATCACTCCTTCCATCATATAAAACGCGGCCGTAGCAAAGGAAACACTTTGCGCGGCAAACTCCAAGTTAAATGGCGACATGGAAAGTAGCATTAATAAAATTGTAGGTATTGCAGACATGGAGATTAAGAGTTTTATCTTTTTGCGAAAATGAATCGCAAGGCTGATCATTGCAACGGCAGTAATTAGGCAGGGCACCATTACCCATCCTTTTGTCGCGCCAGCTGGCGTATAGACTAGCATCTCGGACCAGTAACTGGCGATGCTTGCGGCTGAAGTGCCCGCGGCGGCAGTCTGAATCGTTAATCGCACCAAGCAGGGGAGCGATAATATAATTGCCAGCAAATAAGTCATTACAATGTCTTTTCGCAAAATCTTTTTGCCATATATTACGAATAAATATACGATGTGTGCCAGCCATGCGAGCGCACAAAGATAATGCGTCCACATTCCTGCCGTAATCAATACCCCATAAACTATCCACCAATAAGTTTTACCGTGATCGATTGCCAGTTGCAGAAAATAAGTTGCGGCAAAAACAATCATTATCGCCATAGCCGGCAGTTGGATTTCCTGGCCATAATGTACCATCATGGGCGAAATTGCCAATATGAAACTTGTCACAATCGCGGCTGCGCCACCATATTTATATTTCAGCCACAAAAAGGCAAACATAATTGCCAACGCTCCGAACAAAATTGATAATACCCGCATAGCGGCCGCGCCATGTCCAAAAAAGTGTGCCCAAATTTTAAGAACGAAGAAATATAGTGGCGAGTGGCCATTTGCGGCTGAAAAATCCCAAATACTACCAAAATCAAAATGCGTTAAATATGCACCGTAAGATTCATTAAGCCAAACCGACTGGCGTATGTTCACTGCGCACAAAAGAAAATATATTAATCCAATCGCGACCGGAGCGAAAATTAGAATAACCCGGCGTCGCTCTCGGAGGAATTTTTTCATGCTTTAATTCTACCATACTTTATGGTATAATTACGCGTAGCCGGGGTTTGGCGCAGTTGGTAGCGCGCGCGCTTTGGGAGCGCGAGGTCAGCAGTTCGAGCCTGCTAACCCCGACCATTTTTATACTAGGGCTACGAGCTCTTTTTTATTGCCCAAGTGAACTCTGGCAAAAAGCAAAAAATGTGATATAATATATAGATAAAATACCATGTAAGCACCTTACAAATCCGGGGTATTTTTCAGGGAGGGAGGAAATATGAATTTACCCAACAAGTTAACGATGTCGCGCATTGTAGCAATACCATTCTTTGTCGCAGCAATGTTGATACCAA
This sequence comes from uncultured Candidatus Saccharibacteria bacterium, assembly GCA_947307445.1. Lineage (GTDB taxonomy): Bacteria > Patescibacteriota > Saccharimonadia > Saccharimonadales > Saccharimonadaceae > UBA2834. Next base: position 14,175 of record CAMZJD010000010.1, read on the forward strand.
CCGGATGGCCAGGGCAAAAGTGGATCGCTCTCGCTATCTTTGTAGCAGCCAGTCTCACGGACCTTGCGGATGGTAGAATTGCCCGCGCTCGTGGCCTCGTCACGAACTTTGGCAAGTTTATGGATCCGCTCGCCGACAAGTTACTCGTTTGTTCCGCACTGATTTGCCTAACAAGTCAGCAGCGTTTGCCCGCTTGGGTTGTCATAATTATCATCGCTCGCGAATTTATCATCAGTGGTTTTCGACTAATCGCGGCCAACTCTGGCGTAGTCATCGCTGCTAGCATGTGGGGTAAAGTAAAGACGGTTTTCCAAATGACTATGGTCATACTGCTCATTGCTGATTTGGCGGCGCTACAAACAGTTACGTTGGCGATTATCTGGATAGCAGTCATCCTTACGGTTGTTTCTCTCATTGACTATCTTTATAAGAATCGTAAACTCATCTCGGATTACAGATAACTCGGGCGTTTCGCCCGAGTTTTTCTAGGCATAAAAATCCCCGGGGTTAACCGGGGATGAGAGCTTGCCACCAGGCGAAGCCCACGATGTGACAAACCAGGAAGAAGAAAACGCAAAAGATGTACATTAGGTGCCAGATCCATACGCTGCCCGAGGCTATATCTTTGGAGCGCTTCACGCGTTCGTTGTATTCTTCCGTGACAAGGTCGTTCACCTCCTCGACGGCAGAGTTTGCCGTCTCGGCCGTGAAAAGTATTATCTCCACTACGGCCATAATCACGTACTCCAGCGCGATATATCCAAAGATGATGCCCAGTAGCACGCCCACGCCAATCTCCAACGGGATTAGGCGATGCACGGTGCTCGATTCGCGGAAGATAATTGCCAGACCGTTATTCGAATCACCAATGTCTTGCCAGATTTGCCTGAAAACATTCTTCTTGTTCGGTTTCTCGTATTTCAAAGAGCTCACCCCCAATCATAAGATTTAGGGCAAACAAGGCCCCATAATATTATTATAGCACAAGCATCACAAAAAGTCAATGGAGGGGTAGAGCGCGCACGAAACTCTCGATAGAAGAAGTATCGGCATTTGGTAAGAAGAAGCTAATTAGAGAAGCAGCTAGCACCCACAAGGCTAGCCCAATCACAATTTCAAATAAGCGCTTCTTGGCTTTGGCAACCTGTTCTTGGTTCTCGCGTGATGTCAAAATGATGTATCCGCAAATAATCATACCTACCGTTCCAGCCACAATTGTTCCAGCGGTAAGAATAGTAATAATCAATCGGACTAAATCCGTTATGCTCTTGCCATTACCTGGGCAAAAGGCCGTTAAAATATTGGCACAATTGCTTTGGTCGACACCTGAACCGCTCGAATCGTCCGATGGTGTTGATCCGCCAGGGTTGGATGGATCGGTGCCACCCGGATTAGACGGGTTAGTTGGGCCAGATGGCGTAGCGGAAGCAGTTTGGCTATAAGGCTCAGAATCGGTATAGCTACTAGTTGGCACGGAAATATTGCGAAAATTAGCATTTGACCCGCCGGTAATTAATTTATTATTCGTTAATATCACGATATTTTTATAGGTTGGATCATTAATCCAACGCACTGTTGAGCCGTTATCGTAGTGTGAGTTCATCACGATAGCTTCTTTGTAGTCCAAGCTAGCATCACCGCTCGTTAAGCGCCAGCCGCGGAACGTAAACAGCTTCATTGGGTAGAATGAATTGCCTTGTTCAAATACGTAAGAATATGCCCAAGTCGTATCCGGTAATAATTGACTAGCTGGTGTTGTTGTAAGATAGCTAGTTGAATACATATTGGTGATAATCCCGCGAATCGTAGAATACGGACAGCCCTGATTATTACTACCATAGAGCCCGCAGAAGTATAAATAAGCATCACGAATCACTTGTGCCTCCATAATTGCACCGACTTTGCATGCGCCAGTTTCGTGGTTAATGGTAGTAAGAATCCATTGTTTCTCTTGCTCCGGCAAAGTAACCTTACTACTTACGTAATTTGGGTCCGGATCTATCAGCACCGGGAAGAGGTTTGTGCGCGAAGTGCCATCCGTGCCAGTCATGCCATTTTTTTGGATTGTGTCATGGAGAGTATCCATGTGAAAGTAATAATATTCCGGTCGATAGGCCGCCGCCACTGGGCGACTCATTAGGCCACAAGCTATGAGTGCGCTAAGAATCAAAAAAACCAATAAAAATCGCTTTTTTGTCATAAGCATCATATTTATATCGTACAATAATCAGCCCAGAGATGCTATACTAGATTAATGAAGCACTGGGGGTGTGCATAAGAAATTATTTAGGAGTATATTGTGCCAGAATACAAAAACACTGCAGGTCGCAAAAAATCGCAAAAACCAAATCGCGTGGGGAACTTTTTGCGCTTGTTTATCTTTTGGTTATTAGTTTTCACTTTACTTGGAGCCATCATTTCCAGTACGGTTGGCGGTGGTAGCGTTAGCTACGAGGAAAAGAGCCTTACAGAAGTATTACAGCTAGCTAAAGATGAAAAACTTGAAAAAATCGTCGTTGAAGGCTCTACGCTATATGTCACTCCGCGCGAGGGCACTGATCTTAAAAATATTGTTTCGCGCAAAGATGACGCCGGCACACTCCAAGAGCAAGGTTTCGCCGATGTAATTTCCGAGGGGAAAGTAGCCGTTGAGATTCACGAAGATATTGATGTGCTTGGCATTATCTTTAATGCCGCCACAATTATCCTCCCAATGGTGTTACTTATCGGATTCCTCGTTTACATGATGCGTCAAGCCCAGAGCATGAACAACCAATCTATGGGTTTTGGCAAGGCTAAAGCTCGCCTTTACGGCAACGAAAAGAAGAAAATTACTTTTGACGACGTTGCTGGTAATGAGGCCGCCAAGCAGGATTTGACCGAAATTGTGGACTTCCTCAAAAATCCAAAGAAATACGAAAAGCTCGGCGCTAAGATCCCACGCGGCGTTTTGCTCGCGGGCGACCCTGGTACTGGTAAAACTCTCATGGCGCGTGCTGTAGCTGGCGAAGCTGGCGTACCGTTCTTCAGTATTTCCGGTTCTGAATTTGCCGAAATGTTCGTCGGTGTAGGCGCTTCCCGCGTGCGCGACCTCTTTGGCAAGGCCAAGAAAAATGCTCCAAGTATCATCTTCATCGATGAGATTGACGCCGTCGCCCACAAGCGTGATGCCCGTGGTGGCGCTGGTCGCGAAGACGAGCAGACGCTCAACCAGATTCTCGTCGAGATGGACGGTTTTGATAATGATACCGGCGTCATTGTAATGGCTGCTACTAACCGCGTTGATATGCTCGATAAAGCTTTGCTCCGCCCAGGCCGCTTTGACCGCCATGTGAACGTCACTTTGCCAGAGCGCAAAGACCGTGTTGAAATTCTCAAGGTTCATTTCAAAAATAAGCCAGTTGCCGACGATGTCAAGATTGATGCGCTCGCTGCTAAAACTGCCGGTAGCTCTGGTGCCGACCTTGCTAATATTGCTAACGAAGCCGCTATTGCTGCCGCTCGTAACAACCGCAAAGAAATCACCAACGCCGATATCACGGAAGCGTTTGAACGCATTGCGATTGGTCCAGAGCGCAAGTCGAAGGTGATGAACGACCAAGAACGTCGCATTACCGCTTATCACGAAGCTGGTCACGCCATTGTTGGCCACGTCTTGCCAGATTCTGACCCAGTTCATAAAGTTACGATTATCCCGCGCGGTCACACTGGTGGCGTCACTTGGTTCTTGCCGCCAGAAGATCGCAGCTATAAGAACATTTATGAGCTAAAAGACGTACTTGCGCGTGCGATGGGTGGCCGTGTTGCTGAACGCTTAATTCTTGGTACTGATGGTATTACTACCGGCGCCAGCTCCGATTTGCAACATGTGGCCGAGCTCGCGCGCGAAATGGTTACTCAAGAGGGCATGGGTGCTAAACTTCGCGACCAAGTCTTTAATACTGATGAGGTCAACTTCTTTGGCGATCGTGCCAAGATTTACTCCGAAAAGACTTCTGAAGTAATTGATGCCGAGATTGAAGCGCTCAATAAAGAGGCGGGCAACCGCGCCGAGGCTGTTCTTCGTGCTAACCGCAAACATCTCGACATGCTAGCGCAGGCTTTGCTTGATAAGGAAACTCTCGAAGAAGACGAAGTAAACAAGATCCTTGAAGGTACTACGTTGCCAGAAGTCGCAAAATTACACAAGTAGGATAGCAGAGAAGCAATAATCTATGAAACGCAAATTACATTTCCGCTCAGTGGTTTCACTAGCTAATAGTAAGTTGTCCATCAAAACTGCGGCGGTAGTACTTGCGAGCTCCACTCTGATTTCTGCTTTGCTTGGTATCTTCCGCGACCGCTGGCTGAATTCGCTTTACTATAATACTTATCCGGCTGGCCTCGACGCCTATACTACCGCCTTTACAGTGCCAGATTTTCTATACTTCATCATTACTTCTGGCGCACTTGCCGTCACTTTTATTCCGGTTTTTAACCAGCGCCTCGTAAATGGCAATAAAAAATCCGCTTGGGAATTGAGTACTAGTTTGTTGAATTTCCTAGCCATTATTTCCTTGGTGGCTTCGGTTTTGATTATGATTTTCGCCGATCCACTAGTACGATACGTGGTAGCACCAGGCCTCAATGAGTCCGCCATGTCGCTGGCCATCAATATGATGCGCGTGATTGCGATTAATCCATTCTTGTTCTCAATCTCAACGGTTTTGTCGGGTATGCAACAGGCGGTGCGCCGTTTCATTTTCTACGCCATCGCGCCTGCACTTTACAACATCGGTATTATCGTCGGTATTCTGGTGTTTACGGATGGTATTAATATCTTCGGTATTCAATTATTTGAAGGCGGAATCATGGGTGTGGCAATTGGCGTCGTCTTTGGCGCATTAATGCAACTCGTTGTTAGTATCATTGGTCTCGTTGGTCTTGGTTTTGACTACGAATTTAAAATCTACTGGCGCAACCAAGGCTTTCGCCAAGTGCTTAAGATGTTGCCATCCCGTTCAATTGACCAGGGTATCGATTATGTCACTAGTATTATGAACACTAACCTCGCCTCCCGCATGGGCGAGCAGAGCATTCGCGCCTTTCAGCAAGCCTCGAGCTTGCGCGGTATGCCAGTCAGTTTAATCGGCGTTGCCATATCAACAGCTTTCTTTCCGAAGCTTAGCGAAGAAGCGGCCACTAACGACGAGAGTACTTTTATGCAAACCTTGCGTTCGGCACTAAGTACTATCGTATGGATTTCGTTGCCGGTTTCAGTCGTAGCGTTCTTCATCCGTGGTTACGTGGTGAACTTTATCGTAAATGGTGGCGATGCTAAGATCGCTAGTGTATTGGGCTCCTTTGTGGTGGCCATTTTCTGTCAGTCGTTGTATCACATCGTGGCGCGCGGCTATTACGCCAAACAGAATATTCGCACCCCTCTAATCATCTCAATTATCGCCTTCGTAGTGCAAGTCATTTTTGCTATTGCGCTCAGCATAATGAATTTCGGTCCTGAAGGCCTTGCTTACGCTGTCAGTATCAGTGCCTTCTTTGAAGTGTTCGTCTTGCTGGCTTTCTTGCATAAAGATACTGGCCGCAAACTTATTAACAAAAATCTGGTGCGTGCGATGTTTAAGATTCTAGTTGCTTCGTTGTTAACTGGCGCTATCTCATATATTGCCACTAAACTTTTGCCACTCCGCGCCGTAGATAATTCTTTTCTCAGTACCTTCCCGAAATTCTGCGTTATTTGTCTAGTCAGTTTCGTTAGCTATATCATTATTTGTTGGATTATGAAGGTTGAAGAAGTAAAGCCAGTAGTCGACAAAATCACTGGCGCTCTCTTTAAGAACATTAAATAGCCCACAAAAAACCGCCCCTTGCGAGGCGGATTTTTGATATTTATTTATCTTTTTTCTCAGTTTTCTTCGCCACGTCTTTTTTGACTTCTTCGACAACGGCCTCGGCTTTATCCCCAAGTTCTTTAGTGTCCTTCTTGGCCTTTTTCAAGAACTTCTCGCCATTTTCTTTTACATCTTTCACAGCCTTGTCGCCAGCGTCTTTTAAATCTTTGCGAGTCTCCTTGCCAGACTTTGGCGCAGTAAGAATGCCGGCAATTGCGCCTGCGGCCGCACCGAATAGGGCACCGAGGAAGAATTTGCCGCTACCGCTCTTTTTCTCTTCGCTCATTTATTTATCCTCCTTTTTGGATTTCTTGTCTTTCTTATCACCTTCAGTGTAACTGTCAACGAAGTATTTGACAAGTCCACCTACAGTGGTCATATCACGAACATTGCCGGCAATATCGTCGGCTTTTTCAGCAATATCTTGGCCTTGCTGCACAATTTTCTTAGCTTCTTTGGTGACGCCAATCAATTTGATGACCAAAATTATGCTGACTAATAGAAAGATAAAGAGCGTTCCTGAAAGGATAAATACTAAAATCCAAGCAGGTGTTTCCATGGCTTATTTCTCCATTTTGTTAAATTCTTCGTAAGCCTGGTAGTAGTTCTTTGGATCACCCGTGGTGAGCCATTTACCTTTACTTTTTACGACGAACACGTCGCCAGACTTTGCAAGTTTTGTAATAGCGTCCACGGTCCAGAGTTCATCATCAAGACCAGTATTTTTTGGAATCAAATGCGCAAAGACTTCTGGAGTCAACAAATAGCGACCATAAGAAGTCAAATTCGATGGGGAAAGTTCCGGCTTAGCTGGCTTTTCCACGATGTGGCTTAGCGTTTGCTTAGCCTTATTCTTCATCGCAATCATGCCATACTTATTCCAAACTTCCTTTGGCATCTCTTGTGCGGCGATAATAGCTTTAGCTTCTGGGTGTTTCTTGTAGGCCTCAATCAAAGTCTTTACGTCACCTTCGCCGAA
>CAMZJD010000011.1 GCA_947307445.1 uncultured Candidatus Saccharibacteria bacterium
GCTTGCTGAACTGTTCGCGTTTGCGAGCGCTGCGGAGACCGTAGTGCTTGCGTTCTTTTTCGCGTGGGTCGCGCTTCATGAGGCCGGCCTTCTTGAGCACTGGGCGGAATTCTGGGAATTCAGCTACAAGTGCACGAGAAATAGCTAGCTTAATAGCGTCGACTTGACCGGCGAGACCACCGCCTTTAACAAGGATGGTGATGTCGTATTCTTTTTGCTTTTGGGTCATTGCGAGTGGGTCGGTAATTTCAGCCATCAAGGTTTTATTCCCGCTCAAGTATTCGAGAGCCGGTTTATCGTTGATGGTGATTTCGCCTTTACCCTTGTAAAGACGCGCAGTGGCGGTAGCGGCCTTGCGGCTGCCGTCGCCGTAGGTATACTTAGCGTTCTTAGCTGGCATTATTTAATCTCCTTTGGCGTTTGTGCCGTGTGAGCATGCTCGGCGCCTGGGAAGACGCGGAGGCGAGCTAAGCGATCGGCTTGAAGTTTGTTCTTTGGTAGCATACCTTTAACAGCTTCAACGATGGCGATGGTCGGATCTTTCTCGATGATTTCAGCGAGTGTGAGGTCCGTCAAACCGCCTGGGAAGCTGGAATGGCGGTAGTAGTGCTTGTTGGTCATTTTGTCGCCAGTAACCTTGAGATTTTTGGCATTAATGACGACTACGTAATCGCCGTTATCGATATGCGTGGTGTAAGTAACTTTAGATTTACCTTGCAACTTGTCCGCAATAACGACGGCGAGCTTGCCAAGTGGCAAAGTGCTAGCGTCGATAATCCACCATTCGCGGCTAATTTCAGAGGATTTTTGGCTATAAGTCTTTTTCATACTTACTTATCCTCCTTTTTGGTAGCTTTAGCTGGAGCTTTCTTTTCGGCTGGCTTGTCAGCTTTTTCGGCAACTGGCTCGGAAATTTCATCTACAAAAGAGATGGTGGCCATTTCAGAATTGTCGCCACGGCGGTAGCCGGTGCGTTCAATTTTTAGATAGCCACTATCGCGCTTAATTTGTGGTGCGATATTGTCTACGAGGTCATTACCGATTAATTGGTCATCGAGGCGGGCAATAACGAGACGGCGGGAGGCCAAATCGCCTTTTTTCGCGATGGTGATCAATTTTTCAGCTGGGCGGCGAATTTCTTTCGCTTTAGCTAAAGTGGTATTGATTGACTTGTATTTAAACAGGGAGCGCATCAAACCGCGTGTTAGTGCAGTACGTTGATCGTTTTCGCGACCGAACTTGCGCCCTTTATATCCATGGCGATGCATTTATACTTTTAACTCCGTGAGTTTCTCGCGAACCTCATCGAGAGCTTTAGCGCCGAAGCCCTTTAACTCTTTAAGGTCGCTTTCTGATAATACGACGAGATCACGTACAGTATGAATATCATTATTGATTAATGCATTTGCAGTACGAGCCGAAAGGCCGAGTTCTTCGATTGGAAGCATGAGGCCTGATTCGTCTTCGGCTTTGCTGGCGGTCGGAGCTGGAGCGGATTCCACTACAGTGCTACCGGCGAGTGCCTTGTATTGGTTTACCAAGATAGCGGCGGCCTCTTCGAAGGCTTCACGTGGGGTGATGGTACCGTTGGTATCAATCGTAAGTGTAAGCTGTTGGAGGTTGGTATCTTGGCCAACGCGGGTGTTTTCTGCGTTGTAGCGTACGCGCAAAACTGGCGTAAAGACGGCATCGAGGGCGATCATGTCGCTGTGAATGCGGTCAACGCTAGATTGTTCGATGCTGAGGTAGCCACGGCCAGTATCTACAACCATATCCATCTTCAAAACGAATTTAGGATCGTCAATGGTGCAGATAATTTGCTGTGGGTTGGCGATTTCGAGTTCGGCTGGGAGTTTAATGTCGCCAGCGAGAACGACGCCAGTGCCTTTCTTTTCGAGATGAATCTCGACTGGGGCGTCGGAATGAGACTTGATATGAATGTTCTTGAGGTTGAGCATGATATCAACTGTGTCTTCGACGATGCCAGGAATGGCACTAAATTCGTGAGTGGTGCCCTCAATGCGGAAAGCAGTGATGGCAGCACCTTTAATGCTAGATAGAAGAACACGACGGAGGGAGTTACCAAGAGTGTTACCGTAGCCGTAGTAAAGTGGCTTGATAACAAAGCTGGAACTGTTCTCACCAAGGTCCTTGATTTCTGCTAGTTCTGCTTCGTGAATAACTTTTGTCATAGTTCTCCTTTAGCGTGAGTAATACTCGACGATTAATTGTTCGTTGATGCCCACCTCAGCTTCTTCGCGCTTCGGCGTACCAGTGATTTCGATTTTCATTTTCTTGACGTCGGCTTTCATCCAAGAGAGCGGTGCCTGGCTAGCAGCACCGGCGACGTTAGCAAGATTTACAAAATAGCTGTTTTTCTTTGATTTTGGACGAACTTCTAGGACATCGCCAGGATTGAGACGAATCGAAGGGATGTCGACGCGCTTACCATTAAGCGTAAAATGACCGTGCGAAACGAGCTGACGAGCGGCGCGGCGAGTAGTCGCAAAGCCGGCGCGATAAACTACGTTGTCTGCACGACGTTCGAGATATTGAAGAAGCATTTCGCCAGTTTTACCTGGAGTGCGTTGTGCTTCGCGCATTAATTTTGCGAATTGCGCTTCGAGTAGGCCGTAAATGCGGCGAACTTTTTGCTTTTCGCGGAGCTGAGTCAAGTAAAGGCTACCACCGCGAACGCGCATATCGGCGTGTTGACCAGGAATACCGGTCTTTTTTGCCATGATTTTCTGTGCTTTTGGAGCAAGCGCATAACCTTCACGGCGAGATTGCTTACCAATAGGTTGAATATCGCGTGCCATTACGGTTTCCTCTCTCCTTTCGGACGGCAGCCGCCGTGTGGAATTGGCGTCTTGTCCGTAATGCTGTTAATAGAAATTCCCATCGTACTAAAGGCGCGGATGGCGCTGTCGCGACCAAGACCGATACCTTTTACGTATACATCGACACTATTCATGCCGTGATCACGCTTGGCGATTTCGGCAACTTTTTCAGCGGCGATTTGGGCTGCGTAAGCAGTACCCTTCTTGGAACCGCGGAAACCGTTTGCGCCAGCGGAAGAAGCGGAAAGGATTTCGCCCTTCTTGTCGGTGACGCTTACGATAGTGTTGTTGAAAGTGGCTTGAATATGCACTTCGCCAGCTTGTACGATGCGTTTGCCCTTTTTGCCTTTAGCTTTTGGGGCAACTGCTTTTGGCTCCATCTCAGGAGCGGTATTGACTGTTGTATCTTCTGCCATAATTTACTCCTTTGATTAAGTCTTACTTGCTGCTTTTGGTTGGGTACCACCGACGGCGATAGCTTTACCTTTGCGAGTGCGCGCATTCGTGCGGGTGCGCTGACCGTTGACTGGTAAACCTGCCTTATGGCGGAGGCCCTTGTAGGAATTAATATCCTTGATACGTTTGATATTGTTTGTTACGAGGCGCTTTAGGTCACCCTCAACGGAATATTTACTAGAAATAATATCGTTAAGTTTCTGTTCCTGAGCCTCGGTGAGATCTTTCACCCGAGTGGTCGGCTCTATTTTAGCCGCCGCAAGGATGGCTTTGCTAGTGGTGCGACCGATACCGTAAACGTAAGTCAAGCCAATCCAGACTTGCTTTTCGCTAGGAATGGTAACACCGGCGATTCTTGCCATGCTTAACCCTGCCTTTGTTTATTCTTAGGTTTCTTCTTGTTAATGATACGAAGTACACCTTTGCGGCGCACAATGATATCATCAGGGCTGATTTTCTTTACACTAGCACGTACTTTCATGTATTGAAAATTACCTTTCTGAAAGCATCGGTTCTAAAATCTCTGGATAATAAAATATCCGAGAATTTTAGTTTTCTCGCTTTCGCTTAATTTAATCTTTTTGGCGGTAGCTGATGCGACCCTTTGTGAGATCGTAAGGGGTCAACTCAACGTCCACCTTATCGCCCGGCACGAGACGGATATAATTCTTACGCATTTTACCCGACATGTGAGCGATAATAATATGGCCGTTCTCAAGCTCCACGCGGAATTTAGTCCCCGGAAGGGTCTCAACAACCTTCCCGGAAAGCTTAATAACTTCCTTCTTATTTTTTGCGCCAGCTGAAAATTCAGCGTCTCTCTTGGCGACTTTTGTCGGTTTCTTGTGACTAGCCATAAATTACCCCGTCATTATATCAAAAAAAGCGCGAAAAGTAAATACTATTTCACGCTTTTTCACAAATTATTTTAATGTAGCGCGTAGCATCACGACGGACTCATATTTGGCACTGTCGCCAGCACTATGGACTGTCACTAAAGCCAACGTTTCTTTATCGTCGATGCGGCGTTGTGCGGTGGGCAGTTTGTTTTCAATTTCGTCTATATTGATGATTTGTAGGTCAGCTACTTGGTAGGTATATTTATCGCCGGCGCCGGTTTCGATGATGATCTCGTCGCCATTTTCGAGACTGTCTAAATTAGCAAAGACGCCCGGTTTGGTCTTACCGGCAGCGAGGCCACTAATGAGAATATTTCCGTCATTACCGGGTGTGCTGGAACCGGAAAACCATGCGACATCGTAAATGACATTTGGCAGCGGCAATACATCGCTATTGACAGCTGATTCGCGTACACGAGCATGAATATCAAGACGTGGAATGTCGAGATAGCGTGGATGCGAAGCGCTAACTTGATATTCGGCAATTTCGCTTTCTGTGGGCTCAAATTCGGCAGGTGCTATGATGGTTTCGATTTGCGTTACGACCACATCGGCTTTAGCGCGAGGTTCTTTGCTTTTATCGCGGTAATAGGTTTGTTCCCAAATAAAAACTTTAGCCAGGACTACTACAATGACCGCTACTAGTACCCACCCTAGTATTTTGCCAATATTACTTAGTCTACGATCAATCTTTAAGGCCATTATTGATAGTCGTCGTAAGTTACCATTAACGCGCGGGAATTAATCTGACGCAAGTTTTCAAGGGCAACCGTAACTACGATCAAAAGACCAGTACCTGAAATAGATAAGCCGAGCGGATAGCCAAGCGTGACAATAAAGATATAGTCAACGATATATGGCAGCATGGCGATAATGCCAAGTGCAAGTGCGCCGAAAAGATTAAGGCGGTTTACGACTTTATTGAAGTATTTTTCGGTATTTTTACCTGGGCGGACGCCCTCAATGAAGCCGCCTTGCTTTTGGAGGTTTTCGGCAATTTCTTGGGCATTAAAGATGATGCTGGTATAGAAATAAGTGAACATAACTACCAAAGCGAAGTAAAGAGCTGGGTAGATGAAATCCTTGCCCTGGAGGCCTACCGATGAATCAAAGTTAGACGCGCTAGGTGCGGAGAACCAACTAATCATATTATTGGCGATTTCGCTTGAAGGATCGGCCTTAAGAATAAGCTGGCCCACGAAAGCTGGTACGGATAGAAAGGCGACGGCGAAAATCACTGGTACGACGCCGGCTGCAATGAGCTTGATTGGCATGATGGACTTAATGCCGCCATAGGCGCTATTACCATGCACACGTTTGGCGTAATTAATAGTAACAATACGTTGCGCCTCGTTAATTTTAATGAGGATATATATTACGATAATTAGGCCAACAAGCAAGCCTAGTACGATGAAGAACATTTGGGGGTTTACTGGGAGGCTGAGCCAACCGAATAAATCAAGCGTACCTTCGGAGGTATCAAATAAGGCATTTGTAAGAGAGGCGAAAGTGCGTGGGAATGCGGAAACGATGCTACAGAAGATGACCGTAGAGATACCGTTGCCGATGCCCTGCTCCGTAATAAGTTCGCCGAGCCACATTAGAAGGATAGAACCGGCAGTCATCGCGGTGATAGCGAGCGCCCAATCTTGGAAAGTTGGGTCGACTGCGGTAGATAGGTTCGCCGCGAGAACTTCTTGAAATAGGATGTAAATATAAGCGATAGACTGTAGGATTGCGAGTGGCACGGTTAGAATACGAGTCCACTGGCTGATTTTGCGACGGCCAGTCTCACCATCCTTATTAAGCTCTTCCATGCGTGGGATAGCTTTAGTAAGAAGTTGCATGACGATAGATGCGGTGATATATGGCGATAGGCCGACTAGGATGATGCTAAGGTTTGTTAGGCCACCACCGGAAATTAGGTTAATAAAACCGCCGAGATCTGTGCCAGAAACTAAGTTGTCTACGGCTTGGCGGAAAGTACTTGCGTCTCCGAGCGGGACTGGAATATGGGCGAGCAAGCGATAAGCAACCAAAATGCCGATGACTGCAAAGATGCGCTTGCGCATGTCCTTGTTCTTGAAGGACCGGAATATCGTCTTAAAATTCATGATACCTCTTATTTACTCTTATTATATTATCATATATCTAAGATTCGTGGAATAGAATTAAGGGCTATATTGCGATATGAGATACAAAAAGAGCGCCAGTGGCGCTCTAATTGTGTTGCTTTCATTATTTGTCTTCCGACTCTTTAACGCGAGCTGGGGTGGCGACTTTCTTGAAGCTGCCGCCGGCTTTTTTGATAGCCTCAATTGCAGTCTTGCTTGCGAATTGCGTAGAAAGATCAATTTTAGCCGTTAATTCGCCGCGCGTAATAACCTTGACGCTAGCATATGGGTTAGCGATAAGATTGGCATCGGCGAGCGTAAAGTTGTCGACTTTGCCCTTTAGGTTATTGAGGTTGTCGGTGTAGACAACTTGAGCCTTGGCGTGAATGCTCTTAAAACCTTTGAGCTTCGGGATGGCTTGCATAATAGCACGTTGACCACCCATAAAGCCAGCTGGCATTTTGTGGTGACCAGCGCGGGCTTTTTGGCCTTTGGTACCGCGGCCGGCAGTCATACCTTGACCGGCGGAAATACCACGACCAACACGTTTGCGGTTAGCGTTCTTAACGACGTTTAGTTCGTTGTATTTCATTTATTTATCCTCCTTTTTGGCGGATTTTTCGGCCTTTTCAGCTTTTTCGGCTGGAGCGGCTTTCTTTTCGGCGCCATTCCATTCGGAGCGTGGAACTTGCTGCTTTAAACCTTCCATTACGGCGTAAGCGATGTTGGCTTTGTTGGTAGAACCGAGAGACTTGGAAATCAAGTTCTTGATGCCGGTTAAACCAATAATCGAACGAACAACGCCACCGGCGATAATACCAGTACCAGGAGCGGCTGGCTTCATGAGAACATGGGCGCCAGTAACTTTGGTTTCTACTTCGTGGCAAATAGTTTCGCCATTCATGTTGATGGTAATCATATTTTTCTTGGCACGGCGTTCGGCTTTTTGAACGGCGCTAGTAACGTCGTTACCCTTAGCAAGACCGACACCAACTTTGTTCTTGTGGTTGCCAACAGCTACGAGAGCCTGGAAGCGCATACGGCGACCACCAGCTACGGTACGAGAGACGCGATTGACGGAAATATTGACTGAATCAAATTCCTTCTTGGTCTCTTCGGCGGCGCGGCGGTTGCGACGATTGTCGCGGCGGCGACCACGGAATTCACGCTCAGCTTTTGCTTCGCGAGCAGCCACAGCTTCGTTAGTGAGCTTAGTAGTACCAGATTGGTTAATTACTTTTGGTTGCTTCTTTTCCATATTAGAACTCCAATCCTTCCTTGCGGGCAGCATCAGCGAGAGCTTTCATGCGGCCAGCATAAAGGCGTGCGCCACGATCCAAAACAACCTTCGAGATCTTGGCTTTCTTTGCTTTCTTGGCGATTTCTGCACCAATGTAGGCGGCGAGTTCGGTCTTGCTGCCTTTTTGCTTGCTACCGACGGTAGTAGCGTAGGCGAGTGTGATTCCCTTATCGTCGTCGATGATTTGGGCGGAAACGTGCATGTTGCTGATATTTACGCTAAGGCGTGGGCGATCAGCAGTGCCATGGATCTTCGCACGAGTGCGATTCTGCCTAAATTCTGCTTTCATGATTATTTCTTCCCTGCCTTACCGGCTTTACGAATAATTTGTTCATCTTCGTACTTGATACCTTTACCCTTGTATGGTTCTGGCTTCTTCAAGGCACGAATTTCGGCGGCAACTTGGCCAACCTTTTGCTTATCGATACCAGACACGGTAATCGTCATCTTATCAGTCTTAAGATCAATGCCTTCTGGGGCTTTGTACTTAACTGGATGCGAAAAACCAAGTGCCATTTCGATTTCTTTTGGACCACCGCTCAAGCGGAAGCCAACACCGTTGATTTCGAGTTTCTTCTCAAAACCTTTGGTGACGCCAGTGACGGCGTTGTTGAGTAACGCGCGCTGAAGACCATGCCAAGCCTTAGACTTTGGCTCGTCATCTTTGCGTGTCACGATGATTTGTGTACCCTCGACTTTCGTCGTGGTGTTTTCCTGGACAGGAACTGAAAGCGTGCCCTTCGGTCCAGCGACGGTAATCTCTTTGTCGCCGACCGTAATTGTCACGCCTGCAGGGATGTCTACAGGTAGTTTTCCGATACGACTCATGCGTTCCTCTTTGTTAATAATATCTCGGTTATTCTATCATATCTGCCTCTTTTTTGCAAGAAAAAAGCTGGGCTTTTAGCCCAGCGCGCTGTCGGGTATAATCCCGGTGGAAATGAAGGTGCTGATTGATACGATGTCTTCCTTGAATAGCTCCCAGAAAGTCGCCTGTACGTAGTCGCCGTCCGAATGAAAAACGCGTTTCCAGGAGCGCTCGATGGCGCGACGCCCGGCGTTCATATAGCGTTCCCATTCGGCGTCAAATTCTGCCTCATCTGCTGTATGGATGATGGGATAGTGGCCAATGATGGCATTCCAGTCGTCGTAGTCGCTTAATACCACACGCCAAGGATCAATTTCTAAGGTAATAATGGCGTATTCGCGACCGGCTTCACCCCAATCACTAAAATCGTCGTCGTTACGATACCAGGCCCAAATCGGATATTTCGTATCAGCGGGCGGTTGACCGATGCGCTCGGCCATCTGACTAGCAAGCCAGTCGTAAGCGTCGCGAAAGCTAATTTCGCTATAATCGCAGTTGTCGGTTTTGCGGATATCGCAGACGAAACGTCCGCGGCGGTTGAGGATTTCCAGCACTTCGCGGGGCTGGATAGTGACTAATCGAATAAAAATCACCTCTTTCCTTGAAAGATACGTAGTTTTATGGTGAACTATACTTTTGTTATATCAAATTTCTTATGTTTTGTCAAGTGATTGTCCGACATTAAGATTCGGGCGCTTACGCTTGCGAGATATCCTGTTTTACGGCATACTAGGAACCAGGCGGTTTTTGCCGCCTAGATCTTTGAAAATCTTTTGCCTAGAGAAGGGGGTTATAAAATGAAGATTAGAGTGATTGGTTCTACCAAGCCGGGCTACGTTTTACCTGTTGACGAGGCTCTGTTGTTCGCTGGGCACGAAGCTGGCATTTGCTATATGCCGGATGACTTTGATGCCCTGCTCGCAGAGCCGGTACAGAAGACGATGGGCCGCGTACGTGGTACCGTTGGCTCCGGCCACCACAGTGTCGCTGGGCACGCTTACTACAATCTCGTGTTCGAGGGCTTGCCGAAGATTCTGGCGATGATCCTGAACAACGAGCACGATTACAACACCAGCGAAAAATCTGCCCGCTACACCAAAATGGGCGTGACCGATGAAGACGATTTCGATTCTGAGCTCTTCGAGGATTATCCGAAGCCGGTCGGCAATGAAAAGGTGATTTACGAGAAGTGGATCGCCAAGTTTACGGAGCTGATCAGTAAGGAATATCCGCAGATTGAGCCCAAGACGGTGGATAAGCTGGCCAAGGAGAACGCGCGCTACTTCATCTCGGTATTTACGCCGGCGACTACGATGGGCTACACCGTGAATTTGCGGCAGCTCAACTATCTGATCGGCTTTTGTGATGAGATGCTGAAGCAGACGCCGACCGATCCGTTCATGATGCGTCTGCTGCCGTGGGTGCTCTATCTGCGGAAGCTGTTGTCCAGCGTTGCCGATGTGGATGGCTTGCGTGATAACAAAGGCCGCAAGTTCTCGCTGTTCGCCAGCCGTTATCGCCGTGAGGAATTTGGCGAAAACTACTGCACGAACTACGATGGTTCCTTTGCGCAGTTGGCGCAAGCGCAGCGTCATCGAACGTTGACCTACGAGATGATGATTCCGCAGCTGGATGCGGCCAAGTTCTTTGTGCCGCCGATTATTCGTGATAAGGCCGCCGCTCGCGAGGAGTATCTGTACGATATGTGGCTTTTGCGGTCGAATTATCCGCAGGGTATGCTGGTCCACATTAACGAACGCGGCACTCCGGAAAACTTCATCCTGAAGTGTCATGAGCGTTTGTGTGGTGCGGCGCAGCTGGAGATTTGCCACCAGACCAACGCGACCCTGGAAAAGTACATTTCAGAAGCGGTTAAGAGTGGCAATCCCGATGTCTTTAAATATCTGATTCAGTATTTCGGCAAGACGAAATGTCGTTTCGGATATTACGCCTGTGATCGCCCTTGTCCGCTCGGGCCGCAAAACGTCTACACGCGAAAGATTTAAGCAACACGAACCGCCGGGAAACCGGCGGTTTTTGATGATTTAAGATAAGCGTTATTGACTTTTTTATTAAAGTGTGCTATAATAGAGGTATATTCGGCCTTAGTTTTGGAAGGGGGTGGTGCTATGTACCTAAAGAATGCGAATTTTTGCATTAGCGGGGCAAGCCGTTATCAGGAGCCGAATATGCACCTTTGTAGCCTCGTAGAGAAAGTTGCGTGGAAAATGGCTACGCGCCAATCGTTTGATTTTGACGCTGAAGGGGTAAAGGAATTGCGCTTCTATGGTAGGGCGTATGATTCCTCTAAGCTGAAGAATGGTTCCCTGGTTGTCACTAAGCCAATTGATCGTCTATCTTTTAATAAAGATGAAGATTGTGCTTATGCTGCCGTAGGGGGCAAAACCGTCAAAATCGAAAGTTTCAGTGAATCATTGAAAGAAAGCTTAAAACTTTTGGCGGCATCCGCCGTGGCGAAGGAAATGATCCGCGCGTACTAAGAATGGGCCCTCTTCGGAGGGCCCTTTTTCTATGCTGCTTCGTAGGTGTTATTAATTTTAGTTTTATTCTCTATGCTTAATACCCCGCGCGAAACGAAGTGGTCCAGTACTTTATCGTGAACGCCATGTAGGCCTTCAAAGCCCCCAATGTGTGGAAAAGCTCTAACGCCAGCCATGGCTTTGGCTTCTCTTTTAGTGATACCTGAACTAAACACCTTTTTGAAACCATCGCCTTCGCCGTACCAGGTATACATTGACGCTTCTTCACTGTCTGGCGATTCGCCAATAACATGATTACTACCATCGCATCCAAAGCGGAGTAGAATGTAATTGCAGCTGCTGAGTTTTACCGGTTTTAGCACTTCTGCGCCCGGATCAACGCCTGTTTCTTGGAGACGTTGGCGGATATAGTGCAGCGCCAAGACTTTTGCTTTAGTGAGGATTTCTTTTTCTTCTTTTGTCCAGATTTCGCGTTTGGCGTATTTTTTCTCTGATTTTGAACTGCCGCCGCTCTTCTCGCCAGAGAAGGGTTTATTGGCATTTTCTATTTCGCGCTTTCTCGCTTCCTCGATGGAACTAGCTGGTTCTACGGTTTCACGGTCATCATTTTGCTTATGGATCAAATCGAACATAAAACCACTTCTGTCGATGTGGGCCATGATTTTGGTGTCGATTTGGGATACGTCAATTCCCCATTGTTGCGATACGTATTCGATCGCCCTGCGCGTGGTTTCGCCTAGGGTGCTGATGTCTTCAACCTCAGGCAAGTCTTCTTCTTCGAGGTTGTAGACTTCGTATTCGGTATCAAGGGTTTCATCGTCATCATCTTCAGCTTTTTGGCGCAGCCAATCTTGGTATTCTGGTTTTTGTTCAAGGAAACTCTTTAATACTCTTTTGGCTTTTTCGTCACTTTCGGCGTAGCGTTGCATCGCGATTGTTAAGTCGCCGAGATGCTCGCCGTAGTGCATATTTTGGTAGTACCACTCAAGCTGGGCGGTGTCGGGATTTTCTTCGTCTTTGATTGCATCGATGATGTTGCGGAAACCGGTATATGATTGTTCGCGGATTTCGTCCGAATCGAGTTCGATGCCGTTTTGGGCTAGGTACTCTCTTGTGTCAATTACGGTTGGATTATATTGTTCGCCATAGCGGTCAACAAATTTTTTAACTTGACCCGTTAGCTCCGCCGGGGTGGTGGTAACTTTTTCTGGAACGGTGTAACGATATACCATTTGGCCATCTGGAGCTTGTTCGTATAGCACACCTTGATGGATAGCGGAAATATAAGCATCTCTACGGGCTTCTGCTACTGCGGTTTCGTCTAAACTTTCGGCGTAACGAGGGATAATATCGGACTCAATTTCATGCATATAACTCATTGTCTTGTAGGCCGAGCTATATTCTGGATTTGTCATGCGGACTTTCCAGAGTTGACGAGCATATCCGTTTAGGATGGCGTCAGGTGTTGTCGTATCTACGCCGTCATAGAATGCCGTCGCAAAACCCTCTGCGGCGAAGCGTTTGGCGTTATTGCGAATTTGGCGTTCGGCCTTTTCGAGTATTTCAGCATCTTCGCGTGGCTCTGACTCTTTTTGCGGCAATCCCTCCGCTCGGGCTAATGTATTATTCATGGCTCTGTCAACTTCAAAATGTTTGAGACTATGACCTCGCCCCTGTTTGTCTAGTTCAACCTGTTTGCGTTGGTAGGCTTTACTGTTTAAATCTTCGTGGCGACGAAATGCTTTTTCGCCGATTTTCCCCATACGTTGTTCGTATTCGTAGTAATCATCTTCGGCAGTTTCTCCGTCGTCTTCTGCCTCTGGGAGCGTGTCATCAAACGTGCCTTCGGCTTGGCGGCGTTTGATTTCTTCGCCTGCTTGATTCGATAGCTGGTCGTTCATCTCTGGATCTGTAGCGATGTCGAGTAATGTGGCGTCACCTAGGCCAGAAAGATTTACGTCTCCCTTTTCGAATTTTTCCATTTTAAATTGACCTCCTATGTTAATTAAATTATAACATAAGCTCATTAGATGACCAGACAATCAAAAATACCCCCGTTTCCGAGGGTATTTTTGCAAGATTGGATTACCAAACTTTAACGAGGATTTCTCCACCGAGTTTATTCTTGATGGCTTCTTGACCGGTCATAATACCTTTGCTCGTCGAAACGAGAACGGTACCGCGGCCAGATTTGACCTTTGGAATTTCGCTGACACCAGCATAAATGCGGCGACCAGGGGTGGAAATCTTCTTAATTTCGTTAATGCGTGCGACTCCGCCATCTTTGCAGATTACAATATGGAGGATACCGCGCGGCTTAACGTCTTCTACCTCAACGAGTTCGAGGTAGTTTGCTTTCTGTAGCTTGTCGGCCACAGCAAATTTGAGTTTGCTGGTAGGGACACGAATTTCGGTCTTGCCGACTGCGATTGCGTTACGGATACGGGTAAGCAAGTCAGCTACAGGATCGGTTGTTTGAATAGACATATCTTCTCCTTTCCTACCAACTACTCTTTGTTACGCCAGGGATTTCACCCTTGCTTGCTTTTTCGCGGAAATTAATACGGCTGAGGCCGAAGCGGCGCATATAGCCACGTGGACGACCATCAAGCATATCGCGGTTCTTAAGGCGAGTTGGGCTGGAGTTGCGTGGCAACTTCTGGAGACCTTCGAGGTCACCCGCAGCCTTAAGTTCTGCGCGCTTGGCAGCGTATTTTTCGTACATTTGGCGACGTTTTTCATCGCGGAGGACTGCAGACTTCTTAGCCATACTACTTTTCCTCCTTTTCAAACGGCATACCGAATTTTTCTAACAACTTTAAGCTCCCTTCAGGTGAACCATTCTTAATAACAAAAGTGATTTCGAGACCATGCAATACAGCAGCATCTTCGAAGGAAATTTCTGGGAAGACGGTTTGTTCTTTGAGGCCGAGGTTGTAATTGCCTTGGGCGTCAAAGGCTTTGCGAGATACGCCGTGGAAGTCACGAACATGTGGCAAAGCGATATTGATTAGACGATCAACGAATTCGTACATTTTGTCGTTGCGAAGAGTGGTCATGTAGCCAACTGGGGCGCCCATGCCTTTGCGAATCTTAAACTGTGCAATTGACTTCTTAGCTGTGCGACCGACTACGGCTTGGCCAGTGATCTTAGTTAAGGTAAGTTCGACGGTTTCAGTGAAACGCTTGTCTTCACGTTTTTTACCAACACCAGAGGAAACCATAACTTTTTCGAGTCTTGGTACCTGATTAATGTTGTCGAGCTTGAGCTCTTTCTTCAACGCCTTGGCGATCTCTTTATCGTAAAGAGTCTTGAGGCGGGCTTCATATTTAGTTTCGGCCATTACTTAATCTCCCGATTGTTAGCTTGGCGGGCGATGCGAACGGTTTTGCCGTCAGCGTTCTTGGCGTAGCCGACGCGGCTGATAATACCAGCTTTAGCGTCAACGACGAGAGCGACTTTGCTAGCATCGATGCCGACTTGAATATCTTTCTTGCCGCTGTTGCGATAGGCGGTGCGGCGCATATGACGGGTGCGGTTGCCAACACCTTCAACGAAAACTTTGTTTTCGGCTGGAAGAACTTTGGTAACTTTACCGGTCGTACCTTTATTGGCACCTGAAATAACTTTTACGGTATCACCAGTTTTGATGCGGATTCCCATATTATAGTACCTCCGGAGCTAAGCTGATGATTTTCGTGTAACCGAGGTCACGAAGTTCGCGTGGAACTGGACCAAATACACGAGTACCGCGTGGAGTCTTGTCTTCGTTGACAAGTACGGCGGCGTTGTCGTCAAAACGGATGGTAGAACCATCTGGACGGCGGATTGGGGTGCGAGTGCGAACGATAACAGCACGCACAACAGCCTTTTTCTTGACGTTGCCGGTTGGAGAAGCATCCTTGACTGAGCAAGTTACGATATCGCCAACACGGGCATAACGAGCGCGAGTGCCACCGAGCACGCGGATGACGCCAAGTTCCTTGGCACCACTGTTATCGGCAACTTTCAAGCGACTTTCTTGTTGAATCATGATTATTTCTCCTCTTTCTTGTCACTTTCGACCTCAGTGACTCCTTCTTTAAGCTCGACTTTACCGCGGCTCTTTTCAAGAATCTTGACGAGAGTCCAGGTTTTAGTCTTGCTGAATGTGCGACCTTCGGAAATGACAACAATGTCACCTTCGCTGGCTTCATTCTTTTCGTCGTGAGCGGTATACTTACGAGTCTTAGAATACTGTTTCTTATAAATTGGATGTGTCTCACGAGAAGTGATGATGACCGTAATGGTCTTGTCGCGCTTGTCGGAGGACACAACTCCTGTTAGTGTGCTTGCCATTACTTGTCTCCTTCCGTGGCATTAATTTGCGTTAAGATCCGAGCAATTTCCTTTTTCAAAGCCTTGATATGATGTGGGTTCTGAAGTGTCGAACCGAGACCTTGTTGAGCGATAAGGAGTTCCTCGCGCTTGGCTTTGAGCTGTTCGTCGAGAGGAAGTTTGCTGACGGTCTTAGCTTCTTTAACAGCTTTTTTGACGGCCATATTAGAGCTCCTCTTTCTTTACGATTTTGCAACGAACTGGAAGTTTGTGGCTGGCGAGGCGAAGGGCTTCTTTAGCCTGTTCATCGGTCACATCGGCGATTTCAAACATGATAGTGCCAGCTTTAACTTTTGCTACATGGAATTGTGGTTCGCCTTTGCCGCTACCCATTTTGACATCAAGAGGTTTCTTGGTGACTGGGATATGTGGGAAAATGCGAATCCAGATTTTACCACCACGCTTAACATAGCGGGTGATAGCTTGACGAGCGGCCTCAATCTGACGACCGTTGACGCGCTCGTTATCTAGGCTCATGAGGCCATAATCGCCGAAGGCTACATAATTGCAGCGGGTGGCGACGCCTTCATTTTTGCCTTTGCGGACCTTGCGGTGCGCTTCTTTGCGTGGTTGAGTAAGTGCCATAATTTATTTCTCCCCCTTATAGATCCAAACTTTAACACCTACGATACCAGCAATAGTCTGTGCGTGTTCGACGTAGAAATCGATATCGGCGCGAAGTGTATGGAGAGGCACGGAGCCTTCAATAAACTTTTCACGGCGAGACATTTCTGCGCCATTCAAACGACCGGAGACTTCAACGCGAATGCCTTTGGCGCCAGCGTTCATCGTAGAGGCAGTAGCCATTTTGACGGCGCGGCGGAAGTTCATACGCTTGCCAAGTTGGAAACCGATATTTTCGGCGACAAGCTTAGCGCTGAGTTCTGGTTTTTTAACTTCTTCAACATTAATGCGAAGAGGTGCGCTAGTAACTTTTTCGAGCTCTTTCTTGAGTTCGTTAATACCAGCACCTTGCTTACCGATTACGGCACCAGCTTTGGCGGTGCGAATGGTAATGGTAGTAAGGTTTGGGCTGCGCTCAATACCGATGCGATCGATAGTTGGGCGGCTCTTAAAGCGATCCTCGATTACTTCGCGAATCTTAACATCTTCGATGAGCCAATTCTTGAAGTCAGTTTTGCGGGAGAACCACTTACTGCTCCAGTTCTTGTTGACCTGGAGACGATAGCTGACTGGGTTAACTTTCTGACCCATTACTTCTTCTCCTTTTCTGCTTTCTTGGCTTCAGCAGCCTTGGCGGCAGTCTTCTTAGCTTTTTCTTCGCCTACGACCTCAACGAAGATGTTGGATGAAATCTTTTCATATGGTAAAGCGCGGCCGCGGCTAGCTGGGACATAACGGCGCATGCGGGTACCGGCAGTAACGATAATGCGAGAAATCGCAATCGTTTTGGTATCGATGTTGCTGTTATTGTTAAGCAAGTTTGCGTTGGCGGATTCAATCGCTTTACGAACAGCCTTAGCGGCGCGACGTGGGGTATTCTCGAGGATTACGACTGCGTCGGCGACATAGCGATCACGGACGAGGCTAGCAACGATGTTAACCTTGCGTGGTTGGCTGTCTACGCCTTTAATGTAAGCTTTTGCAGTTTTGGTAGCCATAGATTATGCTCCCTTCTTTGCTGCAGCGGCTTCAGCGGCTTTCTTGCCGCCATGGCGCTTAAATTTACGAGTTGGGGCAAATTCACCAAGTTTGTGGCCAACCATGTTTTCAGTTACGAATACTGGCACATGGACACGACCGTTATGAACGGCAATCGTGCGGCTGACCATCTCTGGAGAAATGGTGGATTCGCGAGCCCAAGTCTTGATTATGGTGCGGTCTTCAGCGGAAAGAGCTTCAATTTTCTTTTGAAGCTTGGCGTCCACATAAAGGCCCTTTTTGAGAGATCTAGACATAGACTATTTCCTCTTTCCTTCATGACGACTGCGGACAATCATCTTGTTAGTTTTCTTATTGTGGCGCGTACGATAACCCAAGGTAAGTTGGCCCCATGGTGTGCGTGGAGCTTTACCAGTACCGTGGCGACCACCGTCACCACCACCGTGTGGGTGGTCAGTAGCGTTCTGTACAACACCGCGGACGGTTGGGCGGATGCCTTTGCGGCGGCGGCGACCGGCGGAGCCGATCTTGATGTTCTGATGTTGAACGTTACCTACGACACCGATATTAGCTTGGCAAGCAACGAGTACTTTGCGCATTTCGCCGGATGGCATGCGGATGGTGGCGTAGCCATCTTCCTTTGCCATGAGCTGTGCGGAAGCACCAGCTGCGCGGACCATTTGAGCACCGCGGCCTGGAGTTAATTCGATTGCGTAAATTTGCGTACCAACTGGGATTTGGTCAATCGGCATGCGGTTGCTAGTTTCGATTGGCGCTTCGGCACCAGTTTGAATTTCGGCGCCTTTAACCATGTTGGTGTCAGCGATGATGTAATAATATGTACCGTTTTGATCTTGAACACGAGCGATACGTGCGCTGCGGTTTGGATCATATTCGATTTCCATAACCTTGAGGGTAAGACCCGCTGGAAGATTATGGGTAAGAATGCGGTAATGGCGCTTGACGCCGCCACCACGATGGCGAACGGTGATGCGGCCAGAATTATTTTTACCGGCTTGTTGTTTCTTGCTCAAGACTAAGCTTTTGAGCGGCTTCTTGGTCGTGATTTGATCAAAATCTTGAGTAGTTTTCTGACGCTGAGCCGGCGTGGTTGGACGATAAGCTTTAATAGCCATTATTTATCTCCTTTCTTGTCGGCTTTTTTATCAGTGGTTTCTTCGACTGGTTCTTCGTCAAAGACTTTGATTTTGTCGCCTTCCTTTAAGGTAACATAGGCAACTTTCTTGTCTTGGCGATAAGTGGTACCAGGATAAGCATGTTTACCGCGGCTAAACTTGGTAGCTTTGCCTTTGCGGAGGCTGATGCGTACGGAAGTGACCGTAACTTTGTATTGTTCGGAAACTTGCTTTGCAACGGCTTGCTTGCTAGCGTTCGCTGGGACGATAAACATGTAAGCACGCTTCGTCTCTTCGCGATAGGCTTTTTCGGTTTGAATTGGACGGACTAACATTATGCGTTCTCCTTTCCAAGTAGCCAATCTTCAAGCGTTGGCATTGCGGTTTCGGCGATGACGATTTCGTCAGCGTTAAGGATGTCAAAGACGTTAAGGTAAGTTGGGCGAACAACCTTGGCGTTAGCGATATTATTCGTAGCGCGGATGATTGATTCGGTTTTCTCTGGTACGACTACTAAGTAGTTTTTACCGGCTTCGAGCTTAAGTTCTTTGACGGCGTCTTTGGTTTTACCGCTTTTTGCATCAAAGCTAGCGATAGTCCTTACGGCTTTATCAGCATTTTGCATGCTGAGAGCTTGGCGAACGGCTTGAAGTTTAGCGCTCTTACTAATCTTCTTGGTGAAGTTTTCTTCACCGGTGCGGCCAAAGGCTACACCACCATGACGCCAGATAGGGTTACGGGTGCTACCGAAGCGGGCGCGACCAGTACCTTTTTGCTTCCATGGCTTCTTGCCACCACCACGAACTTCGCCGCGCTTGAGAGTCTTAGCGTGGGAGCTGCGGGAATTGGCGAGATAAGCGTCGTAAGCAAGTTTTACTAATTCGTGATTCTCTACGGAGAGGCCGAATATGTCTTTGTTCAATTTTGCGTCTGCCATATTAGTCCTTTCCCTCCACCATTACGAGACCTTTGTTTGGTCCAGGCACAGCGCCTTTGAGACCAATGAGGTTGTTTTCCGGGTCGATGTAGGAGACAACGAGGTTCTTGACGGTTACGCGATCATGTCCCATGCGTCCAGCCATGCGGTGGCCTTTGAAGACCTTCTGTGGATACATAGAGCCGATGGAACCAACCTTGCGAATGTCACCCTTAAAACCGTGCGTATTGCGGGATTCTTGGAAATTGTGGCGCTTGATGGTGCCAGCAAAACCTTTACCCTTGCTCGTGCCGGTAACTTGTACTTTGTCACCGAGAGCGAAGTCGGCGACGGTTAATTCGCTACCGAGAGTAACATCGGCAGGAATTTCCGCGACGCGGAACTCACGAATGTATTTAGGGTTGATATCTTTTCCGGATTTTTTGACGTGTCCGGACACGGCCTTGCTCAGATTCTTACCCTGACCAAATGCCAATTGCACAGCGCTATAGCCGTCTTTTTCGACCGACTTAGTCTGAGTCACCGTGCATGGGCCGGCTTGGAGGATAGTTACAGGGGTAACTACGCCGTCGTCGCCGATGATCTGGGTCATACCAATCTTGGTGCCGAGGATGATTTTCATCTGGGGTCCTTTCCCATTAAAATCACTTGGCTTCTGAGTGGTATCCGGGCTCTCAACCGGACCGTACCTCTTGCGCCAAAGTGACGTGATTTGATAATATACGTGGCTTATTTTATCATAAGTGGAGCTAATCTGTCAAACATTTTCCAATAAAAAAGCCCCCTTTCCATCGGGGGTGTACACGCCGCACTAGGCGGTTGGGACATTATTTATAATGAAACGGAACTCATCGACGACCTCCTTCATCGTCTGTTCCATGCTTGAGATGAGCTCTCTATAGTCATTAACGCATGCTTTGCTTCGCCTGTAGAAATCTATCCTATCATAGTCTTTGATTTCTTTTAGGTTCCACCTGAGATTGTCTATATCGCGATAGAAATCGTCAGTGTGGCTAGCGCAGCCTTCGTAATAATAATCTGCTTCCAATATTGCTTCAGGATAAAAACCCGCTTGCTTATTATTGATGTGCAGTGCGAAGAGAACTTGAGCCGTTGTATGAAGTTGTCCGATGAAGGATAAGAATATGTCCATTGTTTCTTCGGTTTCATATTCAAATTCTTCAATTTGGCTTACTTGATCTATCCTATATTTGTTACATAAGATCTCGTAAGTTAGTATGAGCCCTTTGATGATTACGATAGAGATGGGATCATAGAAAAGGGGTACAAAAGTTTCGCCATTGTTGAACTTCATAATGGTTCCTCCCATGAAAAGGTGCGAAAGTGATAACTCTTATGCCTTCATTATAGCACAAGTACTTTAATTTGTCAATAGTGCAAGGAAAAGCGCCCCCGTTTTTGGGGGGCGCGCGCGAGGTTAAGTTGCGAGCAGTTCGTCGATTGTGCAGATGATGCGGGTAATCAGGCTGGATTCTTCGCTCACCCGTTTGGCGACGT